>JAGXGM010000036.1 GCA_024636675.1 Hydrogenophilales bacterium
ATGCTGTTCGGCCGCGTTCGGCGAACTGAAACCGAAGTGCTGCGCGATCTCCGCCCGCGTGGGCGGCAGGCCGGTGGTCTCGATCCATTCCCGGATGAGGCTGAAGATTTCTTCCTGGCGGCGCGTTAAATCCTGCATGGGTCACTCTCCGAATACTGTATGCATGTACAGTATAAATACGGAATCGAAAAACGCCAATGCGCGATGCATGACCCACGGCCACGATGGGCTGTCCGTACCTTGAGAGTGCTGAAGATGGGTTAAGAACGAGCGGATCGTCTTCGTATTCGCTGCGGGGCAGCCGTACATTCGGGCTTGCCGTCCAGATTGAACGACGACATCGCCGACGTCGGTGGACTTGGCTATATCGGCCCTACGACCCGCGGCAGGTTCACAGAAACAGCCGCCGCCCCTGCATGTTCAATCCAGTGCCTCGGCCTGGAAGCTGTCGCAGGCACTGAGGCCGGAACGGCTGTCCTGTGATTGCCGGGCTATCTCACGCAAGGCGGTACGCAGGCCCTCCTCCAGCACCGGGTGGTAGAACGGCATGGCAAGCAGATCATGAACGGTCAGTCCGCGATGAATGGCCAGGGCGAGAAGATGGGCCAGGTGCTCGGCAGCAGGCGCGCACATTTCAGCCCCCAGAATACGGGCGTCCTTTCGTGCGGCATAGACGCGGAGCACGCCCGTGTTGCGCTGTGCGGTCCGCGCGCGCCCCTGCGAGGCGAAATCGATGCTGCCGATCAGACACTGGGCTGAGTCCAAAGCAGCAAAGCGCTGGCCGATCGCGGCGATCCCCGGGTCGGAGAACACGATGGCCAGGGGCGTGCGGCGCTGAAAGCAGGACGGCGCATCGGCTACGGCATTGACGCCTGCGATGTAGCCCTCGTCGGCCGCCTCATGCAAGAGACTGACATCAGCATTGACATCGCCGGCGATGAACACCGGCAGATCGCCGATCTGCATCGTGCTGCGGTCGAAAGGCGGCAGACCACGCTCATCGAGCGTCACGCCGAGGGTTTCAAGACCGAAATCGCCAAGATTCGGCTTGCGGCCGATGGCGGCAAGCACGCGATCAACCTCGACATTGACCGGGCCGGCCTGTACGCGCACGCCACTTGTCGTAGCGGACAACTCGACCTCGTGTCCGGTCTGAATGGCAAATTCTGCGCTCAGGGCCTTGCGCGCGGTTTCGGCCACGACCGGGTCGGAAATCCCCGCGAGTCCGTCGCTGCTGTTGAATGCATGCACTTCCACCCCGAGGCGCGAGAGGGCCTGAGCCATTTCGATCCCGATGGCGCCCAGGCCAATGACCGCCATGCGGACCGGCAGTGTTTCCTGCTCGAAGAGCGTATCGGTAGTCAGCAGGCGATCGCCGAGTGCCTGCCAGGGCTGCGGCACGACCGGGCTCGAACCCGTGGCAATGACGATGCTGCGGGCGTGGAACACCTGATCGCCCACCGCGACTTCGTTGGGGCTAAGCAGGCGTGCCCGGCCTGGGATGCTGCGCCCCCCCAGCGCCTCGGTCGATTTGAGCACCCCGCCGACAAAATAGTCGCGCAGCGCACGCACGCGCTGCAGGACCGCCGGGATGTCGATGCTGAGGTGTTCGCTGCCACGAATGCCGAACGCCTCCGCCCTGTTTCGTGCGTGAAAAGCATTGGCGGCCTCGATCAGCGCCTTGGACGGCATGCAGCCCACCCGGGCGCAGGTGGTGCCATAAGGGCCATCGTTGATCAGGACGAAGTCATCGGTTTTCTTTTTAACCTGCCGCACTGCAGCCAGTCCGGCCGAACCGGCGCCGATGACGATGACATCGAGTTTCGTGGTCATACCTGTCCTGTTCCTCTGTAGTCGAGCTTCGTGTCAGTAAACATCAGCAGCGCTGCCTTGAAGTGAGAGGGAATCGCGCCGCGCCGGTAGCGCCCGCCGATGAATCCGCCACTCAGCCCCCGAGCAGCGCTGTCACGGCGATTGAAGCTTCGCTGCCTGGCCGATCGCATACCGGGCACACCGCTTTATTGCGCATCCGTGACTTGCCTTTGTGCGCAAGACACCAGTTCACGAAACAATGCCCGCTGCTTTTTCAGGTAGAAGAGAAACTCAGGGTGCCATTGCACGCCCACCAGAAAGTCCTGGGAAGGGTCTTCGATGGCCTGGACGATACCATCCTGATCCCGTCCGGTGATGATCAAGCCGTCGCCAACACGATCAATAGCCTGATTGTGCAGGCTGTTGATGCGGGAGCGCTCAGTCCCAAAGAGGGTCGCCAACAGGCTGTTCCGGGTTTCCGGCGCATCCGCGATGCACAGGGTCTTGAGCGGGAATACTGTCCACCGGTTGGAAGTTCTCTGGCGCCGCGATCGTAGCTCCTGATATAACGTGCCACCACGACGGACATTCAGCAATTGGGCCCCCCGGCAGATGCCGAGCAGGGGAAGCCCCCGTGCGAGTGCGTCATCAATGACAGCGGTTTCCAGGGTGTCCCGTTCGGTATCGTAGTTGGGTTCGACTTCGGGTTCCGCGGCATAGAGCACCGGCTCGACATCGTGGCCACCGGTCACCACGACGCCATCATACTTATCGCCCCGGGCTTGATCGCCCGGCCGTAATTGTAATGGGCGTCCACCATACAAACGGATGGCCAAAGCCACCAGCATACGGGGGCCAAAAGCGCCGCGTGTCGGCCCCGTTATGGCGATTACCGGCCGAGCCATTCTGCCTCCACGACCATGGCCCATTTACCGAACAGTCGCTTGAGCGGGCTGCCAAGAAAGGTGAGATAAGCTTCGCAGCAGGCTTGCAGACGGTCTTCATCAGCAGCCAGGCGCTCGACCTCGACCCAGTCGTTCCAGGCCTCGTAAAGTCCCCAGTCGGCCTTGTCGATTTTGCAATCAGGCAGGCGGTAATGGAAGGTTGGCCGGGCCTTGATCAATGTGTCATCTACCGTGGCGCGGACCCGTTCCTCATCCAGGAACGTGAACAGTGGCAACATGTCGAGCGCGCGATTGCGGGTTGGATTGTCGGCGAGATAGTCGTCAATCAACGTTGCAAGATCGGGCCAGTAATCCGCTGCAAGGAGCTTCTTCACGTAGTCAGTCGGGAAGGGAGCGACATAGCGGGTCGCCCGGCGTGAGAGATCGATGTCGGCACGCACGAACAGCCAGTCATACAGACACATAAATGCCTTGAGGCAGGCGGTGATCATCCTGGCCTCATGACTTGGCAGTTCGGGGTTGAGTTGCATGCCGAAGGCATTGATGGCGCTGTCCGAGGTGCCCTTTGCGCCTGCTTCACGCAGGTGGGTAATCAGAGCTTCGATCTCCTCCAGCCGGTCCAGAGGCAACGGTGGAGAAATGATCTCCAGCGGGACGAGACTCTCGGCGGCCCAGGCAAGCGCTTCTTCAGCGGACTTGTTCATCTGGTCGGCAAGCGTCTTGTTCCCCCACTCCTTGCGGCCGAGCTTCTTGAGCAGGTCATAGTCCAGTTCGACCACCCAGTCACCCGCCGGGTCACCCGGCAAGCGGCGCTCGTAACGGCCGCCGTCCGAAACAATATCGAGGTCGAGAAAACTGGCCACCCGTTCGGTCAGTGTATCGAGATCGAGCCCACTCATTTCGAGTTCAATGCCCACGCGCCGGGGGTTGCCCTGGGCGTTTTCCCGCCAGGGCGGTTGTTTCAGCGAAGGGTTTGTCGATGGCATCTGTGCTACGGCTCCGTTAGGTTCTGTTGTCGTCCAGTCGCTGGTAGACCCAGGCCTTCTGACCCGACTCCAGTGTCAGCATGCTGCGTTGGTAGCGTATGCCCAGGCGCTCATAGCGATCGATCCGGCGCAGTTCTTCGGCGTCGACCACAAAGACCTCTCCCGGGGTGCGTGCCCTTGGCCGCGGCACCAGGCCCAGACCCTGCTTCTCAAAACCTGGCAGCGTCGCCGGCTGTGCGGGGGGAGACCGGCCGATGACCAGCCAGCGCACGACAGGCTCACGCAGCGTGCCATAGGCAAACACCCGGTGCACCGTCCCTGACTCGATCGGGGATAGTCCCGGGGGCGGCACATATCCCCAGGGACTGAACAGACTGAACCACAGCCAGGCGATCAGGACGACAACGCCCATCCCGACGGCTATAGCGATGCTCGGCAGCCACCGCCTCATCCGGTATGCCCCACGTACTGTGTCGGCTCCAGACAGGAATGGCGCTGCACCATCATCACCCGCACGGGCAGAATCAGAATCAGACCCGTCCAGAAGGCCTTGGCCCCGGTCGTGGCGCTGCTTTGAAAGGTCTGGATGATGGCCCGGACATTCGCCACCAGGACGACAGGACCAGGGAATCCCTGTACTTCTGTTTTCACGTTTTAATCCTTCGGGTAATTTCAGTCTAGATGCTTCATGACCTTGGGTGCTGCGATGCCGTGCAGGACGACCGAAAGCACGATGATCATCGCGGCCAGGGCCCAGAGCTCGCGCGCGACAGTCTCATCAATCACGCTGTAGCTGAGCCCGTAGGCGAGGTAATAAACCGTGCCGATGCCGCGTATCCCCAGGGCGGAAATCGACAGGCGCTGCGCCATGGGCAGCCCGCTGCGCCACAGACCGATCATGCCGGCAAGCGGCCGGATGACCAGCAGCAGCAGGAGTGCAAGCGCGACCTGTTGCCATCCGATATCGGCGAACAGGCCTTGCGTCACGGCGATGCCCAATGCAAGGAGCAGGATGACCAGGAACAGGTACTCCAGCTGCTCGGAGAAGTCGTGCAGGGCGTGGTGATACGTATGGTTTTTCTCGAAGCGCCGGAAAGTCAGCGCGGCGACGAAAACCGCGATGAACCCATAGCCATGGGCCAGTTCAGCCGAACCGTAGGCAACGAGGGTAAGCGCCAGCGCTACAAAGCCGCCGCTGACCACATCCGGCGGGCTCAGGCGGAAGACCAGCCAGGCCACCACCCAACCGATCAGCAGGCCAACACCTGTCCCGGCTGCGATTTTCCAGACCACACTCACGGTAAACCAGTCGAGCATGCCATTCATGGCGAACCCGGTGACAGACAGCACGATCGCGAGATGGACGAAGGGAAAGGCCAGCCCGTCGTTCAGGCCGGCCTCGCTGGTCAGGGCGAAGCGGACCTCGGGCTCCTTGCCCGACTGGCCTGGCGGGCCGACCTGTACGCTGGCTGCGAGCACCGGGTCGGTGGGGGCCGTAACCGCCCCGAGCAGCACCGCCGCAGCAAGTGGCAGGCCGGCCAGCCAGATACCGCCCACAGCCATCGCGGCGATACACAATGGCATGGTTACCGCGAGCAGGCGCCAGGTGCTGGCCCAGGATCGCCAGCCCAATGGCCGATCCAGTTTCAGGCCCGCGCCCATCAGGGAGATGATTACCGCCATCTCGCTCAATCGCTCGATCAGGGTGCCGTCGTCGATCGGATCGATGCGCGGAATGTCGGCCCACAAAAAGGGCAAAAGCATGCCGCCACCCAGATAGAGCATCGGCATCGATACCGGTGTCCGGCGCAGAAATCGCGGCAGGATAGCCCCCGCCAACAGGCCGACGCCGAAGAGCAGCAGCGTCAGGTTATAGGTCATCGGCGACACCGCGTCTCTCGCCATGCAGTGCGTAGAAAGCACCCGCGTGGTGGGCCAGGAAAAGGTTGCGCCCATTGCCGGTAACGGTGGTGACATGGCTGGGGCTGAGCGTGTCAGCATTCAGGACAGAGTCAGGCATAGGGGGGTGGGGGTTTCCGGCCGGGGGGCGGCTCCACAGGCGGGCGCCCCGGATCGGGAGGGTCTCCAGGGACGGGCTCGCCCGGTGGAATGGGCGGGATGGGGGGTGTTCCCGGCGGAGCCGGCGGCTTGGGCGGTATCACCGGCGGACGTTCCGGTTGCGGCGGCTCCTTGATCGGCGGCGTGGTGGGCGGATTTTGCATGGCGTACGCTCTCCTGAATGATGGACAAAGGCAGTGCTTGTGTGTCGAGACCTTCTGTTTCCAACGGTTTGTTATCAACTGACGTTGTGGTGGCGGCGGGGTATCGTTTTTCCTCGATGTGGCGGTGCTTGATCTGCTTGGTCTCCAGGTCCCAGGCTGAATTTGCGGCGTCAGCCCCATGAAGCCCGAGGCTGAATTCTCGGACAAGTCTATATTGTAGAAACCACCCTGCCACTATCCACTGACGCTTGCGAACCCAGCCAGCGCACACGTGCACAAGGGGGCATCACATTACGGCCCTGGAGGACCTCTGATGACAGACATTGCCATGCAGCACATCGACAATCCGATCGCCAGTACCAACCAGAATAGCTACCCGCTCACCGAGCACGACATATTCCTGTTCAGGGAAGGAACCCATACGCGCCTCGCACAAAAAATGGGCAGCCATTCCGCGACCCGGGAGGGTCGCAATGGCGTGCACTTCGCGGTGTGGGCGCCGAATGCCTCGGCCGTGTCGGTCATCGGCGATTTCAACGGCTGGCGCAATACCGACAATCCGATGAACCCGCGGCGCGATGGCTCCGGCATCTGGGAAGGCTTCGTACCGGACATCGGCAGCGGCGAGTGCTACAAATATCACATCGTTTCCCACGACCAGCGTTTTCGGGTCGACAAGGCCGATCCCTATGGCAAGTTCAGCGAGCCCCCTCCCCGCACCGGTTCCCGTGTCTGGGATATGGCATACACCTGGAACGACGAGGAATGGATGTCGCGGCGGCAGGCAGCGAACGCGCTCGATGCGCCGATGTCGATCTACGAAGTGCATCTGGGTTCGTGGCGCCGCGTGCCCGAGGACGGCAATCGCTCGCTCAGCTATCTCGAAATTGCGCCGCTGCTGACGGACTATGTGCGGGCACAGGGCTTCACGCATGTCGAACTGATGCCGGTAACGGAACATCCCTTCTTTGGTTCCTGGGGCTACCAGACTACCGGCTACTTTGCCCCGACCGCGCGCCAGGGTACGCCGCAGGATTTGATGGTCTTGATCGATCACCTGCATCAGGCAGGCATCGGCGTGATACTCGACTGGGTGCCGTCGCATTTTCCCAGCGACGAGCACGGCCTTGCCTACTTCGATGGCACCTACCTGTTCGAGCATTCCGATCCGCGGCAGGGCTACCATCCCGAATGGAACAGCGCCATCTTCAATTACGACCGCAACGAAGTGCGCGCCTTCCTCCTTTCCAGCGCCCTGTTCTGGCTCGAAACCTACCATATCGATGGCTTGCGGGTCGACGGTGTCGCCTCGATGCTTTATCTCGACTACGGGCGCAAGGCAGGCGAGTGGATACCCAACATCCATGGCGGCCGCGAAAATCTTGCAGCCATGCATTTTTTGCGCATGCTCAATGAGGCGGTGTATCGCGATCACCCGGACATCCTCACCATCGCCGAGGAATCCACCGCCTGGCCGATGGTGTCGCGCCCCACCTATACCGGTGGGCTGGGCTTCGGCATGAAGTGGAACATGGGCTGGATGCACGACACCCTGAAGTACTTCCAGCAGGACCCGGTGCACCGCAAGTTTCACCACGAAAAGCTCACCTTCAGCATCTGGTATGCCTTTACCGAGAATTTCGTCCTGCCGCTGTCGCACGACGAAGTGGTGCATGGCAAGAGCGCGCTCATCGGCAAGATGCCGGGGGATGAATGGCAGCAGTTTGCCAACCTGCGATTGCTCTATGGCTATATGTGGGGCCATCCGGGCAAGAAACTTCTGTTCATGGGCGGCGAATTCGGACAGAAGCGCGAATGGCAGCATGACGAAAGCCTGGAATGGCATGTGCTCCAATATCCGCTGCATGCCGGCCTGCAACGCTGGATGAGCGACCTCAACCATTGCTACCGGGCTGAAGGGGCGCTCTATCAGAAAGACTTTTCAGAGGACGGTTTCAGCTGGGTGGATTTCCATGACTGGGAAGAAAGCGTGGTCAGCTTCCTGCGTCATGGCGACCAGCCCGGGGACAGCGTGCTGGTGGTGTGCAACTACACGCCGGTGACACGACAAAACTACATCGTCGGCGTGCCGCATGGCGGCTACTGGAAAGAGATTCTCAACAGCGACGCACCGCTCTACGGCGGCAGCGGCGTCGGCAATCTGGGCGGCGTCGAGGCGTCGCCGGTGGCGTCGCAAGGCTACTTCAATTCCCTTGCGCTGACGCTTCCGCCGCTGGGCGTGGTGTATCTGAAACAGATGCCCGGTAATGGAGAAGCGCCATGACGCCCCTTGACGCTCCCAAGGCCGTTCGATCCCGCGCGGTAATCGAGCGGGTCAGTCCCGAAATCGACGCCGGCCTTTTCCCGGTCAAACGCATTGTGGGAGAGGAAGTGGTGGTCGAGGCGGATGTCTTTGTCGACGGCCACGATCAGGTGCGCTGCCTGCTGCTGCATCGGCCGGCAGGGACCACGACCTGGGCCGAAGTGCCGATGGTTCCCCTGGGCAACGACCGCTGGCAGGCCAGCTTCCATGTCGCCGCCCTGGGCCGGCACCAATACACCCTTCATGCCTGGGCGGATCGCTTCCTGACCTGGCGTCACGATCTCGGCCGGCGCAAGGAGGCCATCGATATTCTTATCGCCCTGCAGATCGGCACCGCCATGATCGACGACGCCGCCGACCGTGCCGCCGATGATGACCGCAACCGCCTCAAAAACTGGGGCGACGAACTGCGTGCCGTTCCCTCGCCCGAGGCAGGACAGGCCATGGCGCTCGACGAAACGCTTGCCGCACTGATGGCCGCGCACAGCGAGCGCCATTTCGTCACCGAATACGAACGCGTGCTGGAGGTCGTGGTTGAACCCGAACGGTCGCGTTTTTCCGCCTGGTACGAGCTTTTCCCGCGTTCCTGCCTTGTCGGGGATGCGGACCACGGCAGCTTCGCCGGCGTCATGGAGCAGCTGCCGTATATCGCGTCCATGGGCTTCGATGTGCTCTACCTGCCGCCCATCCATCCGATCGGCCGGACATTCCGCAAGGGCGCCAACAACCGCCTCGCGGCGAGCGCGGACGATCCCGGCAGCCCCTGGGCCATTGGTGCCGCCGAAGGTGGCCACTGCGACATCCTCCCCGCACTCGGCAGCCAGGAAGATTTCCGCCGGCTGGTCGTCGGCGCACGTACCGCCGGCCTTGAAATCGCCATGGACATCGCCTTCCAGTGCTCGCCGGATCACCCCTACGTGACCGAACATCCCGAATGGTTCCGTCACCGCCCGGACGGCAGCATCCAGTACGCAGAAAACCCCCCAAAAAAATACCAGGACATCTACCCCCTGGATTTCGAGAGCGACGACAGCAACGCGCTGTGGCTCGAACTGAAACGGGTGGTGGACTTCTGGATCGACGAGGGCATCCGCATCTTCCGGGTGGACAACCCGCACACCAAGCCCTTCCCTTTCTGGGCATGGCTGATCGGCAGCATCAAGGCCCGGCACCCGGACGCCATCTTCCTCGCGGAGGCCTTTACCCGGCCCAAAGTCATGCATCGTCTGGCAAAAGTCGGCTTCAGCCAGTCCTATACCTACTTCACATGGCGCAACACGAAGCAGGAACTCACGGCCTACTTTACCGAACTCGCCCGTCACGATTCCCGCGAATATTTCCGCCCCAATCTGTGGCCCAACACCCCGGATATCCTGCCCGAATTCCTGCAGTACGGCGGCCGGCCCGCCTTCATGCTGCGGGTCGCACTGGCGGCCACCCTGGGCGCCAACTACGGCATCTACGGGCCGGCCTTCGAATTGATGGAACACGAGGCCCGCGATCCGGGCGGTGAGGAATACCTGGATTCGGAGAAGTATCAGGTGCGCCAATGGGATACCAACCGCCGCGACAGTCTGCGCGACTACATTGCCCGCCTCAACCGCATCCGGCGCGAGAATCCTGCATTGCAGTCGGACTGGAGCCTGCAGTTCCATGCGATCGACAATCCCATGATGCTGTGCTTCAGCAAGATTGCCGGCGACAACACGCTGATCATGGTTGCCAATCTGGATCCGCACAATGTCCAGGCGGGCTGGATCGATTTGCCTCTGGCTGAACTGGGCGTGCCCGGCAATTCCCCCTACCAGGCCCACGACCTGCTTTCCGGCGCCCGTTTCCTGTGGCAGGGCGCGCGCAGCTACGTCAGCCTCGATCCAGCAGCCTCACCGATGCATATTCTGCGACTTCGCCGCCGCCTGCGCAGCGAACGCGACTTCGATTATTTTCTTTGAATGGAGAAACGATGCCCGAGAACACTGTCGACACCAGCAATCCGGTTTCCCCAGCCGCGCCAGCGTGGGAAGACGATCCGCTCTGGTACCAGGACGCCATCATCTACCAGCTTCACGTCAAGGCGTTTTCCGACAGCAACGGCGACGGCATCGGCGACTTCAGGGGGCTGACCGGGAAGCTCGACTATCTGCAGGAACTGGGGGTGAATACCCTGTGGCTGTTGCCCTTCTATCCTTCACCGTTCAAGGACGATGGCTACGACATTTCCGACTATCGCAACATCCATCCGGAATACGGGACCCGCGCCGATGTCCGCGATTTCATCCGTGAGGCCCACCGGCGTGGCCTCAAGATCATCACCGAGCTGGTCATCAACCACACTTCGGACCAGCATCCCTGGTTCCAGGCCGCACGCCAAGCGCCGGCCGGTTCGAGAAAACGCAACTTCTACGTCTGGTCGGACACGGACAAAAAGTTTCCCGAGACCCGCATCATTTTCACCGATACGGAAAAATCCAACTGGGCCTGGGACGAGGTGGCCGGCGCCTATTACTGGCATCGCTTTTTCTCCCACCAGCCCGACCTGAACCACAACAACCCGGAGGTGGTGAAAGCGGTGATCCGCATCATGCGCTTCTGGCTCGATCTCGGCGTCGACGGCCTGCGCCTGGATGCCATCCCCTACCTGTGCGTGCGCGAGGGCACCACCAACGAGAACCTGCCCGAGACCCATGCCGTCATCCGGCAGATGCGCGCGGTCATCGACACCCACTACAAGAACCGCATGCTGCTGGCGGAGGCGAACCAATGGCCCGAGGACGTGCGCGAATATTTCGGCGACGGCGACGAATGCCACATGACCTACAACTTCCCGGTCATGCCGCGCATTTTCATGGCGGTTGCGCAGGAGGACCGCCATCCCATCGTCGAGATCATGAACCAGACGCCGGACATCCCCGCCAACTGCCAGTGGGCCATTTTCCTGCGCAACCACGATGAGCTGACCCTGGAAATGGTCACCAAAAGCGAACGCGACTACATGTACGAAATGTACGCCGCCGACCCGCGCATGCGCGTCAACGTCGGCATTCGCCGCCGCCTGGCGCCGCTGATGGAAAACAACCGCGACAAGATCGAACTGGTGAATTTTCTGCTCATGACCCTGCCGGGTTCGCCCATCGTCTATTACGGCGACGAAATCGGCATGGGCGACAACATCTATCTCGGCGACCGTAACGGCGTGCGCACGCCCATGCAGTGGAGCCCCGACCGCAACGCCGGATTTTCCAGCGCCGACCCGCAGCGGCTCTACCTGCCACCCAACATGGACCCGATATACGGCTATGACGCCATCAATATCGAGGCGCAGACGCGCAACCCCTCGTCGCTTCTGAACTGGACCAAACGCCTCATTGCCGTGCGCAAGAATCACCAGGCCTTCGGCCGCGGCAGCCTCACCTTCCTGTCGCCCGGCAACCGAAAAATTCTCGCCTACATCCGCGAGTGGGCGGGTGAGTCGCTGCTGTGCGTGGTCAACCTCTCGCGTTATGCCCAGCCGGTTGAACTCAATCTTGCCGCCTTCAAGGGCCGGGTTCCGGTGGAACTGCTCGGACGCACCCCTTTCCCCCCCATCGGCGACCTGCCGTACCTGTTGACCCTCGAGGGATACGGCACCTACGGATTCCGTCTTGCCACCGACGTCGAAGAGCCCTACTGGCACGAAGAACGCCTGGCCCGTCCTGCGCTGCCGATACTGGTGCTCACCGAAGGCTGGCTTACGTTCACGAAGCGGCAGGCCAGCACCGTGCGCGGCGCCATCATGGCGGCCACCCAGGGACAACTGCAGCACAAAGTGCTGGCGCCCTACCTTGCCAGCAAGCGCTGGTTCGCCGCCAAGGGGCATGCCATCGAACGCATCGAGATCCTGCAGCAAGGCGAATGGAATACGGACGAGGGCAACTGGCTGCTCACCATCATTGAGGTCCATTTTGCTGATTTGCCGCCGCAACTTTATTTTCTGCCCCTGGCCATCTGTTGGGAAGAAGACGTCAACGAGGAGAAACTCCAGGCGCTGGCACCGTGGACGCTGGCCAGGGTGAGGCAGCAGGCACGCACCGGCCTGCTCTATGGCGCTTTCGGCGACGACCACTTCTGCCGCGCGTTGGTCCAGGGCATCGGCCAGAACATCAGTCTTCCGCTGGACGGAGGAGAGGTCGCGTTCCGCGCCGGCCGCGTATTCGATGAACTGGCCGACGGCATTGAAGCACCGGTGCGCCATCCGTCACTGGAACAGAGCAACACGGCGGTCTACTTCGGCGATCGGCTTTTCCTCAAGGGCTATCGGCGCCTTGAGCCCGGCACCAATCCGGAAGTGGAAGTGGGACGCTTTCTCACCGAGGAGTCCCCGTTCTCCCACATCGTGCCCGTCGCCGGCGCCGTGGAATTCCACCGTGCCGACGGCCAGACGCTGACACTGGCCATTCTTCAGACCTATGTACGAAACCAGGGGTCGGCCTGGAATTTCACCGTCGATTACCTCGAACGTTTCCTCGCCGGGCAGTCGACCGAGCCGGCGCTCTCTCCTGCCGAGCCGGCGAACAATCCTCACGGCTATTTCCTCACCCTGATGGAGCTGCTCGGCCGCCGCACCGCAGAAATGCATCGGGCGTTCAGCCAGCCCACCGGCAACCCTGCCTTCGAGCCCGAACCCATGACATCGGGAGACCTTGCCGCCTGGTCGTCCCGGCTGCATGCCGAGACTGCGACCACGCTCGATGCGCTGGAAGATCGTCGCGAGAGCCTGTCAGGCGAACTGCGTGCGGCCAGCGACCGGCTCCTGTCGTTGCGCCCTGCCCTGCTCGACCGCACGTCCCCGCAGGCCCTGGCGGGGATTGCGCTGACCAAGATGCGCTACCACGGCGACTATCACCTTGGTCAGGTTCTGGTGGCAGAAAACGATTTCATCATTACCGACTTCGAGGGCGAACCGGCCCGGCCCATGCTCGAACGAAGCCAGAAACACTCGCCGTTGCGCGATGTTGCCGGCATGCTGCGCTCCTTCAGCTATGCCTCCGCAGTGGCGGCCAATCGCGCCACCACCGACCGTCCCGCCGACCACGCACAGATCGCCCCCCTGTTAAAAACCTGGGAACAGGAAGTCAGCGAGGCGTTTCTCACGGGCTACCGTACCGTGATCCAGGGAAGCAAGGCCTGCCCGAGCGGTCCCGGCGAGATGGACCGACTGATCGGAGTTTTCATCATCGAGAAGGCGCTCTATGAATTGCGCTATGAATTGAACAACCGGCCCGACTGGCTGGCCATTCCGCTCTTCAGCCTGCTAAGCGCCCTCGACCGTCCAGCGGCTTGAAGGCTGTAATGGGGGACCGTGATGGCCGAACAAAGCAAAACGGTCAGCTATGCCGTGCGCTGGCGGGTACTGTTGAAGTACCTGGGCATGCTTGGCATTGTGCTGGCTGCACTGAACAGCGTACCGCTCGCGGTCGCCCTGCTGTTCGGCGAATTCGAAGTGGCTGGGCGCTACGCCGTGATGCTGGTCGCGCTGCTGGCACTGGCCCTGCCCCTGGCGCGCATGACGGTCCCCAAACAACTGCAGATGAACGAGGCCATGACGGTGGTGGTGCTGGTGTTTCTGCTTGGGTCGCTGGTATCGAGCTATACCCTCGGCGCGGCCAGCACCAGCTGGCTCGATAGCTGGTTCGAAGCGATTTCCGGCATCACCACGACCGGATTGAGCACGATGGCGTCGGTGGAGGACAAGCCCAGCGCCTTCCTGTTCGCCCGTGCCTGGATGCAGTGGTATGGCGGCCTGGGCATCGTGGTCCTGTCGCTGGCCCTGTTCCTGCGCAACAGTGTGGCCGGACGGAAGCTGATGGATACCGAAGCCACCGGCGAAACCCTGGTCTCGAGCACGCAGGCTTACGCACGGCGCATCGCCATCGTTTACGGGATGCTCACGGCGTGCGCGCTGATCGCTACCTGGCTGGTAATGGGTGACGGCTTCGTCGCACTGGTGCACAGTCTCAGCGCAGTCTCCACCGGCGGCTTCTCCAGCTTCGACGACAGCCTGGCGGGACTGGGCCCGGATGCGGCCGCCGTGGTGATGGGCTTCGCGTGGCTGGGGGCGGTGTCCTTGCCGCTTTACTTCCTGATCTGGCAAAAAGGTCCGGGCAGCCTGCTGCAGGATCCTGAACTGCGCGCGCTGCTGATCGCCACCGCGGCATTGAGCGGGCTGCTATACCTGTGGCTACCGACGGGCGAGAACGGCTGGCTCGACGCGCTGCTGATGGGCATGAGCGCCCAGAGCACGACCGGTTTCTCCACCCTCGCTGTCGCTGACCTCGACGACGCTTCCAAAATCGCCATGATCGGTTCCATGCTGGTGGGCGGCAGCGTCGGTTCCACCGCCGGCGGCTTCAAGCTTTTGCGGCTGCTGCTGTTGCTGCGGCTCGTACAGCTGGTCGTGGCACGCGCGGCTGCACCGCGCCACGCGGTTATCGAGGCGCGGCTTGGCGGTCGCCGGGTGGATGACGAAGACCTGTGGCGCGCCATGCTGCTGATGGTGATGTTCATGCTGCTGGTTTTTCTGTCGTGGCTGGCGTTCGTAGCCCACGGCTACCCCGCGCTGGATGCGTTGTTCGAGGTGGTCTCCGCAAGCGCGACGGTTGGGCTCTCCACCGGCATTACGCGGCCGGATCTGGAGCCGTTTTTGAAGGCCGTACTATGCTTTGACATGTTGGCCGGACGGATGGAAATTTTTGCGCTGCTGGTCGTGCTTTATCCGGGCACCTGGTTCGGCAAGCGATCGGGCGCTTAAACCCGGAAACGGCTGTTGACCACCAACAACTTCGTGGAGCAAGGCATGAATACTGGATTTGTATCCTTCGACAGGGTTCACCCTCTGGGTGAGACCGCTACACACCCGCTGGTGCGGCTGGTATTTCCAGGTTTATGAGAGCGGTATTCGTGGGGGCAGGGTCGCTGGCGGTGATGACAGCACGTCATCTGCTCAAGCGCGGCCACGAGGTGGTGATGATCGACCGGAACAAGGATCGCGTCGAGGAACTTGCGGAGGAACTGGACTGCGGCTTTCTGCACGGCGACGGCAGCAAGCCGGCGCTGCTGCGCGAAGCCGATCCTGAGAAGACCGACTTTCTGTTCTGCTTCACCGAAAACGACCAGACCAATATCCTCGCGAGCCTGGCCGGCCGCTCGCTCGGCTATGGCCGGGTCGTCCCGAAAATCGAGGATCCGGAATTCGAGCATCTGTGCATCGAACTCGGTCTCGAAGATGTGATCATTCCTGAACGCACCACCGGCCGCTATCTTGCAGACATGTTCGAAGGCCATGATCACATGGAGATCATCGCGCTGATCAAGGGCGAAGCGCGGGTGTTCTCCTTCGTTGCCCGCGAGGAAGACGAGAAACCCATCAACGAACTGGATCTTCCATCAGACAGCCGGGTGATGTTCTTCTACCGCGACGAGAAATTCACCTTGCCGGAGCCGGACAGCAAGCTCAAACAAGGCGACGAAGTCGTGCTCATCAGCGACAGCCGGCACATCAAGGAACTCCGCGAACGCTGGAGCGCCTGAGCGCCGCGCAGCCGCGCGCCAATCCGTTTTTCCGGCCACTTCCCCACGCTTTGTCACGGCGCCCGCGAGCAGGGGGTCGGGCGCATCCAGCGCCGGTGTGGTCTACGCTGAGCCTATGCGGGTGCCCTGCGGAACGGTTTGAAACCGTCCGGAACGACTCGTCTCCAACACTGAAAAACCGGCAGATGACGAAACAAACCTCGAGCAAATCGCCCGACAAACGCATCCAGTCGCCGTTGTGGGGAATTCTGGCCAGCATCCTGCTGGTCGCCGTCGTGCTCGCCCTGCTGGTCCATTTTGATGCGCATGAGCAGGTCGTGCACCTCCTGCAGTGGTTCGATGAACAGGGGGCGTGGGCGCCGCTTATGTTCATCCTGATCATGGCGGCCGTGGTGGTGCTGGTGCTGCCCGGGGTGCTGTTCACCACCGGCGCCGGCTTCGTGTTCGGCGTCGTGGAAGGGTCCATCTACGTGCTGACGGGAACAATGCTCGGGGCAACCCTGGCCTTCCTCATCGCACGGCATCTGTTCGGGCAACGCGCCCGGCAGTTCATCATGGCGCGCAGCCGGTTTCGGCTGGTGAACGAGGAACTGACCCCGCATGGCTGGAAGATCGTCCTGCTGACGCGCCTGATCCCGTTCTTTCCAAGCAAGCTCGCCAACTATTTTTTCGGGCTGACGTCGTTTTCCCTGCGCGCTTACGTCGGCGGGTCGCTGCTGGGTTTCATTCCCTTCTCCATCTATAGCGTGTATCTCGGTTCGATCGCCGCCGACCTTTCCACACTGGGCGCGCGCAGCGCGGACCGGTCGCCGCTGGAATGGGCGCTATATGGGGGCGGCTTCGTCATCGCCGTGATCGCGGTCATTTACTTCGGCCGGCTGGCGCGGCGGGCGCTTGCCCGCTATCAGGAAACAGGCGACATCGGGGAGGACGTGCCGTGAGCTGCCCTGCGGGACACGACCAACAACATTCTTGTCCTGCTCCTATCTCACACAAGAAATGAAACCTGCTAGAACGGAAGTTCCCACCGCTTCATAACGGAGAGAAGATGATTCTTAACCGCCGCGGGTTCCTCAGACTACTGGCTGCCGTTCCTCTGCTTGCTTCGGTCACCGGAACAGCCCGCGCCCGCGCAGCCAGCAGCCAAATGCGCAAAGCCAGCGGGCGGGCGCAGAAGGTCCACGTGGGGGCTGGGACGCAGGACGGCGTGACAACGGATTCCAGTGGGCCACGCGACGACAAGGGCGGCAGGTCCAGCGCGGCCAGACCCGCTTCCGGTAAACGCAGGCCCGGCCTCACGGGCACACCTGGGGGAGGAAGCCGGTGACGCGTTCGGACCTCGCCACAGCAACCCCATCTCCAACCGAAGACGCCGCGCGCGGGCCCGCCAACGTAGGTGAAACGGCCGCGCCCGGCTATGCCTTTCTCAACGATCAGGATGTCGCCTTTCTGCGGGCGGCGGTCGACCGCCTTATCCCCGCAGACGACTACCCCAGCGCTTCGCAGGCCGGCGTGCTGACCTACATCGACGGTCAACTTGCGGGTGTGTACGGCCGGGGCGAGCGCATGTATCTCGCGCCGCCCCACCGCACGGGAACGCCGGAACAGGGCTACCAGCTGGGCCTGTCGCCCGCGGCGCTCTACCGGAAAAGCCTGGACGCCCTCGCCTCGCATCCGCTCGGGCGCGACTTTCCCAGCCGGCCCGGGGCGCAGCAGGACGCCTTTTTGCGCGAACTGGAAGCCGGGGAATGGATGCTGGGGGACGTGCCCTCCGCCGTGTTCTTCGAAACCCTGCTCGCCAATGTCATCGAAGGCTATTTCGCCGATCCGCTCTACGGTGGCAATCGCAATATGGCGGGGTGGCGGATGGTGGGATTTCCCGGCGCCTACGCGCATTACACGCAGTGGGTCGGCCAGCACAATGTGCGCTTCAACCGGCCGCCGATGTCGATTGCGATGCGCCGCGACGCCGTCAGCCGCCCGGGGCCCGCGGCCAGCGACCCGCGCATCCCCGAATCGGCGCGCCCGCGAACCAAACCCCGGGGGACGCGCTGATGGCAAAGAAGCTCAAGCCGGTGGACGCTGTGCTGGTCGGGATGGGATGGACAGGCGCCATCTTCGCCAAGGAGCTTGCCGAGGCCGGGCTCCGCGTGGTCGGCCTGGAACGCGGCCGCATGCACGAGACCATTCCCGACTGGCAGTCGCCCGCGATGCACGACGAACTGAAGTACGCGGTACGGTGGGGAATGATGGTGGACGTTTCGAAGGAAACGCTGACTTTTCGCAACCATTCCGACCAGACCGCGCTGCCGATGCGCCAGCTGGGTTCTTTTTTGCCTGGCACCGATGTCGGCGGGGCCGGCGTTCACTGGAACGGCCAGACCTACCGGTTCCTGCCGAGCGATTTCACGCTGCGCAGCCACTACAGCAAAAAATACGGCCGCGATTTCATCGCCCCCGATCTCACGGTGCAGGACTGGGGCGTGACCTACCCGGAGCTGGAGCCGTTTTACGACCACTTCGAACGGGTCTGCGGCGTCGGTGGGCGGGCCGGGAATCTCAAGGGCCAGCGCATGCCCGGTGGCAATCCGTTTGAAGGGCCGCGCAGCCGCGAGTATCCGAACCCGCCAATGATCCAGGCGCATGCCGGCGCTCTTTTTGAAAAAGCGGCGGCGTCGCTGGGGCTGCATCCATTCCCGGAGCCCTCTTCCAATATGTCGCGGGCGTACACCAACCCCTTCGGCGCCCAATTGAAACCGTGCATGTACTGCGGGTTCTGCGAGCGTTTCGGCTGCGAACATTTCGCCAAGGCCAGCCCCCAGGTTTGCGTGCTGCCCTTGGCGATGCGCAACCCCAACTTCGAGCTGCGCACCGGGGCCCACGTCAACCGGGTGCTGCTGGACGCCTCCGGCCGGCGCGCCACCGGCGTGCTGTATGTCGACGGCCAGGGACGCGAGTTCGAGCAACCGGCGGATATCGTCGTGCTCTGTGCCTACGGCTTGTGGAACGTTCACCTGCTGCTGGTTTCGGGCATCGGCACGCCCTACGATCCGGCGACCGGACAAGGCGTTGTGGGCCGCAATTACGCTTACCAGACCACGAGCTCGGTCAAGGTTTTCTACCCGCCCGACGTCAACATCAATCCGTTCATGGGGGCCGGCGCACTGGGAACCGTGATCGACGATTTCAACGGCGACAACTTCGACCACGGTCCGCTCGACTTCATCGGCGGCGGTTACATTGCCGCCCACACCACGGGCGGGCGGCCGATCATGTATCACCCGGTGCCGCCGGGCACGCCCCGCTGGGGCAGCGCCTGGAAGAGGGCCGTGGCTGACAACTACAACCATGTTGCCAGTATCGACTGCCACGGATCGTCCATGTCGCGGCGGCAGAATTATCTATCGCTCGACCCGACCTACAAGGATGCGCACGGCCGCCCGCTGCTCCGGCTCACGTTCGATTTCCCGGAAAACGACCGTCGCATGTCGCGCCATCTCACCGACCAGGCGGAGCGCATCGCAAAGGCGATGGGCGGCCGGCTCACCGATCGCAGCGACCGCTCGGATACCTACAGCATCGTGCCCTACCAGACCACGCACAACACCGGGGGCGCCATCATGGGCACCGACCCCCGAACCAGCGCGGTGAACAGATATCTGCAGAGCTGGGACGTGCCGAATTTGTTCGTGCAGGGCGCGTGCGCGTTTCCGCAGAACGCCGGCTACAACCCCACCGATACGGTCGGCGCCCTCGCCTACTGGTCGGTCAAGGCGCTGATCGAACGTTACCTCAAGCGGCCCGGGCCGCTGGTCCAGACATGAGCGCGGGCCGGATACGGCCTCCCGGCGGGGCGCTGCTGCTGATCGTCGCAGTGATTGCGCTGGCCGGCGCGGCGGCGTTGGCCGTCATCGCACAAATGCCGTCGCGACCGGCGCCGGGCGCGACCCTACAGCCGGCGAATGCGCCGCTCGCCCGCGCGGAAGCGGGGCGGCCGGCGCCGGCGACCGCGATACCGACCACCGCCAATCCGGAAGTGATCCCGGAGATCGGCGCCGCGCCCCTGTTCGTCGCGTTCGAGGGTGATCCCCGGGCCGGCCAGCGCGCGGTGATGGGGGCTGCCAGCGGCGGGCCCGACGCCGCCTGTTTCAAATGCCACGGCGTCGCCGGCGAAGGCGACAGCGTCGGCGCATTCCCCCGGCTTGCGGGACAGCCGGCCTACTACCTCTACCGCCAGCTCACCAGCTTTGCCGATGGCCGCCGGCCCCACGACATCATGAGTCCGATCGCAGCACAGATGACCGAGCAGGAACGGCGCGACGCCGCCGCCTATTACGCCGCCGCCCGGGCGCCATTCCGGCCCCTGCCCCCGGGCGATCCCAAGCTGCTGCAATTGGGCGGCCGCATTGCGATCGCCGGATCGCAAGCACGTGGCGTGCAGGCCTGCGTCGGCTGCCACGGTCCCGACGGTCTCGGCGTGCCGCCGGACACGCCTTACCTGGCCGGCCAGGACGCGGCCTATATGGAAGCGCAACTGCAACGATGGAGCGAGGGCCGGCGCGACACCGACCCGCTCGGCGTGATGGCCGACATCGCCCGTCGTCTGAGTCCCCAGGAACGGCAATGGGTCGTCCGCTATTTCGCGGCGCTGCCGCCGCCCGCGTCATGAACCGCGCATCGGTTTGGCCCCTGGCAACGGCAGCCGCGGCCGCGCTGCTGGGCGGCTGTGACGGCGCGCTGGACGGGGTTCGCGCACTCGGCAACCAGCACGCCGTGGTCGCCCCCGGGGTCATGCATCGCGTGCTGCAGGGCGACCCCGAACGCGGGCGCCGCCTGCTCACTGCGCACGCCTGCAATACCTGCCACATGATCCCCGGGGAACGGGCGCCTGCAGCCCACGTGGGGCCGCCGCTCACCGGGTTCGCGCGGCGCACCAACATC
Organism: Hydrogenophilales bacterium; assembly: GCA_024636675.1. GTDB lineage: Bacteria > Pseudomonadota > Gammaproteobacteria > Burkholderiales > Thiobacillaceae > Thiobacillus. The sequence continues at coordinate 20,756 of JAGXGM010000036.1, forward strand.
GGCGGCAGCCTGCCGAACAAGCCCGAGACGCTGGTGCGTTTCATCATGAACGCGCCGAGCGAGCTCCCCGGCACCGGCATGCCGGATCTTGAGGTAAGCGAACCGGAGGCGCGCGATATTGCCGCGCTGCTCTACACGCTGCGATGAAAACACCCACACTCCCCCTGCCCTGTCTGGTCGTCGCGCTGGCTGCGCTGAGTCCGTTCGCTGCGATGGCAGTCGAACCGCTGCAGTCCGCCGTCGATCCGCGCTCGCCGGCGGCGGGCGACATTGCCTTCATCTGGTGGCTGTTGCTGGCCGGCGGAACGCTTATCTTCGTCGGCGTGATGACGCTGCTGCTTTTCGCGATGCTGTCGCGGCGGCCCCGTCGCCCGGTGGGTGCGCGCCTGTTCATCGTCGGCGGTGGCCTGGTGTTCCCGGGCGTCGTGCTTAGTGCACTGCTGGTCTACACCGTGATCGTCGGTGCGCGCATCACCGCGCCGCCCGCTGACGATGCGCTCCAGATCGACGTCACCGCCCAGATGTGGTGGTGGGATGTGCGCTACCGGGACCCCGACGGCGACGGCAGTGCGTTTCTCGTGACGGCCAACGAACTGCGCATTCCGGTCGGGAAACCGGTCCTGCTGCGGCTGCATTCGGCCGACGTGATCCACAGCTTCTGGGTCCCCAACCTGTCCGGCAAGGTCGACATGATTCCGGGCCGGGTCAACCGGCTAACGCTGCAGGCCGACGCCGCGGGAACGTATCGCGGCCAATGTGCGGAGTTCTGCGGCCTGCAGCATTCCCGGATGGCGTTGCACGTGGTCGCCGAGCCGGTGGCGGACTGGGAACGCTGGGTCGCCCAACGCCGCGAAGTGCCGGCGGAGCCAGCCGGCGACGTATTGCAGCGGGGACGCCGGGTCTTCCTGGAAACCGGTTGCGTCGCCTGCCATGCGGTACGCGGCGTAAGCAATCCGCCACCGGGCCTCGCGCCGGATCTGACCCATGTCGGGAGTCGTCCGTCGATCGGCGCGGGCCTGCTGACGAATACGCCAGGCAACCTCGCGGCGTGGATCGCGTCCGCGCAGTCGCTCAAACCCGGCAGCAAAATGCCGTCCTTCCACAACCTCGACGGCGAGTCGCTCACGGCCCTCGCCGCCTATCTTGCGAGCCTCGAATGAGCAGCGCATACGACGCCACCCGCGCGGACGAACCCATTACCGACGCTGAGCGTCGCCAGTTGCATGAAGTGTGGGCGCAGCCGCGCGGCTGGCGCCGTTTTTCGGAGATAAACAACAGCGTCATCGGCTTCTATTATCTGGTGACGGCCCTCGGCTTCCTGTTCGCTGGCGGGATATTGGCGCTGCTGATTCGCCTGCAGCTTGCCGTGCCCGACAACACGCTGCTGTCCCCCGAGACCTACAACCAGGTCTTCACGATGCACGGCACCACGATGATGTTCCTGTTCGCGGTGCCGGCCGTCGAGGCCGTCGCGGTGTACCTGTTGCCGCAAATGCTCGGCGCGCGCGACCTGCCGTTCCCGCGGCTTTCGGCCTTCGGCTACTGGTGCTACCTGTTCGGCGGCATCCTCGCCTTCTCCAGCCTGTTCTTCGGGATCGCGCCCGACGGCGGCTGGTTCATGTACGCGCCGCTGACCACCAGCGCGTACTCCCCAGGGATCAACGCAGACGTCTGGCTGCTTGGCATCGGCTTCATCGAGATTTCCGCGATCACGGCGGCGATCGAGATCATCGTCGGTGTGCTGCGCACGCGGGCGCCGGGCATGTCGCTCAACCGGATTCCGCTGTTCGGCTGGTACATGCTCGTGACCGCGACAATGATCCTGTTCGGCTTTCCGCCCATGCTGCTGGGCGACGCGCTGCTGGAATTGCAGCGCGCGCTCGACCTGCCCTTCTTCGACGCCAATCGCGGCGGCGACCCGCTGTTGTGGCAGCACCTGTTCTGGATGTTCGGCCATCCCGAGGTCTACATCATCTTTCTGCCGGCTGCGGGCATCGTGTCGATGATCCTCCCGACCTTCGCGCAGCGCCCGTTCGTGGGTTACCACTGGGCGGTGCTCGGCGCGATCGGCGTCGGGTTCCTGAGCTTTGCGCTGTGGGTGCACCACATGTTCGCCACCGGCCTGCCGCATATTTCACTGAGCTTTTTTTCGGCCGCCAGCATGCTGGTGGTGATCCCCAACGCGATTCAGTTTTTCTGCTGGATTGCGACGCTCTGGCTCGGGAAGCCGCTGTTCAAGCTGCCGATGCTCTACCTCGTCGGGTTCTTTTCGGTGTTTCTCATCGGTGGCCTGACCGGCGTGATGGTCGCGGTCCTGCCGTTCGACTGGCAGGCCCACGACACCTATTTCATCGTGGCTCACCTGCACTACGTGCTGATCGGCGGCATGGTGTTTCCGCTGCTCGCCGGCATTGTGTACTGGCTGCCGGCATCCACCGGGCGAATGATGGACGAGCGCCTCGGCAAGATCGCGTTCTGGCTGTTGTTTTCCGGTTTCAACCTCGCTTTTCTGCCGATGCACTGGACCGGCCTGATCGGCATGCCGCGGCGCATCTACACCTATGGCGCGGACATGGGCTGGAGCGGACTGAACATGGCATCGACCATCGGTGCGCTGGTGCTCGCCGCCGGCTTCGCACTGTTCGCCTATGCCGTCGTCCACGCTGCGCGACGCGGCCGCCAGGCGCCCGACAACCCGTGGAACGCGGGCACCCTCGAATGGGTGGAAGGCATTCCGTTGCGCAAGCACGGCTTCACCAGCGTGCCGATTATCCGCTCGCGCTATCCCGCGTGGGAGCAGCCGGAGCTGGCCGCAGAAGTTCGGGAAGGACGTCATCACCTCGCGCATGCGAGAAACGCTCGCCGCGAAACCATCGTGACCACCGCGGTCGACGCCCGGCCCGATTACGTCCTGGCGCTACCGCACCCGACCTGGATCCCGATGATCACGGCCATCCTGGTCACGGTGTGCTTTGTCTCGCTGACCTTTAAAGCCACAAGCGTGGCGCTGGTTGCAGCCGTGCTGATCATACCGATGCTCTACCTGTGGGTTTGGCGCACGCCCGCTCCCGTAGGTGAAGTCGTGGACGCAGGGCGCGGCCTGACCCTTCCGGCCTTCGTTTCAGGCCCGCGTTCGGTGCTCTATAGCGGCGTAACGGTGTCGCTGATTTTCGATGCCATAGCCTTCGGCGCGCTGGTGTTCAGCTACCTCTATCTTTTTACCGTGCGCGGGCTGCCCTGGCCTCCGGCGGGCTATCCGCTGGATGACCTTGCAACCGCGGGCATCCCGGCCCTGCTGGCGCTCGCGCTGCTGGCAGTGGGCATGCTCGCCCTGCGCCTGCTGCGCCAGGACCGCCGCGGTCTGACGGGGATGGCGGTGGCGGTCGCGCTGGCGCTGCAGGCCGGCGCATTTGCAGCCTTGCTGGCATGGATGCGGCCCATCTCCGCGACAGCCGACGCCTATGGCGCGACCGTCTGGACCCTGGCGGGCTATGCCATGGCCCACCTGGCCGTCTCCGCGATCATGGCGGTGTATGTGCTGATCGCGCTCGCGGCCGGCCGGCTCTCGGCCGGCCGGCCGCTCGCGCTGGAAAACACGGAGCGGGTAAACCGGTTCAGCGCGCTGCTGATGCTGATCACGCTGGCGCTGATTTCACTTTTTCCCAGGATCATCGGCCATGGATGATTACCCGCCTCCGCGGCCGACAGCACCCGACCGGGATACACGCGCAAGCGCGTGGCATCTGGCCGCACCCCCCGCGGTGTTCCTTGTGCATTTCGGAGCGGTCTACGGCTGGACCGGGCTGGCGTGCGGCTTGGGCTGGGCCGCGCAGCGCTGGGGCGGCGTCACCGTGGTCCATATCGGAATCCTGCTGTTGACCGCCGTGGCCCTCGCGGTGTTGTGGTCGACGCGCCCGCCTGCCGAGCCCGAAGCGCCGAGCGAGATCGAAAACCCCTACGACCCGGCAGAGCGCCGGCATTTCATTGCGACCACCTCCCGTATGCTGGTCTGGCTGGTTACCGTGGCGACGGTGATGGTCGCGCTGACATCTGTGTTCGCGCGCAGCTGCGCGGGCGGATTATGAGGACGATGCCAAACCTCGCGGCGCGCAGCGCGGCAGTCGCAGGCGGCTGGGGCCTGCCCGCGGTCGCGGCGGCGCACAGCGTCGGCGTGTCGGAGAGCGCCGGCCCATCGGACGTGCTGCTGGTCCTGGTGCCGCTGCTGGTCGGCACGCTGCTCTATATTGCCGGCCTCGCCCGGCGCGCCGCGACCACAGGTCTCACACAGCGGTCAAGGGGCCGCGCTGCGTCCTTCGGGCTGGGCATCACGCTGCTTGCGATCGCGCTGCTCGGGCCCCTCGAAGCCTGGGCCGAGCTGTCGTTTTCGGCACACATGGCGCAGCACATGGTGCTGATCGCGCTGGCACCGCCGCTGCTGCTGCTCGGGCGCCCCGGGGCGGCATGGCTGCGCGCGCTGCCGCAGGCCTGGCGTGCGGCAGCGACCAGCCCGCAACGCTGGCCGGGCGCGCGCGTGGTGAGCCGGTGGACGCGCTCGGTTGCCGCCACCTCGCTGCTGCATGGTGCCGTCCTCTGGGGCTGGCATGCGCCGGCAGCGTTCGAGATGGCGCTGCGTCACAACACCATACACTGGCTCGAGCACCTCACGCTGCTGGCCACCGGCATGCTGTTCTGGCGCGCGCTGCTGCGCGCCCGTGGCGTCATGCTTGGCTGGGGGTTGGTGTGGATGCTCGTGACCGTCATCCACAGCGGCATGCTCGGTGCGCTGATCACGCTTGCGCCGAGGCCGCTCTACGGTATCTATATCGAGCGCGGCGGCGTAGCGGACGTGCTGGCCGACCAGCAACTCGCCGGCCTCATCATGTGGGTGCCCATGGGCACGGTCTATCTGCTGGCGGCGCTGCTATTTGCAGCGCGCGGCCTTCGCATTCGCGAAACCTCGCCCGCGCACTAGAGAGAAAGCAGATTTGATTGCGCCTGTAAGCTGTTGATTGCAAACGCCGCCGCCCCCCGCTCAGGCCGCGACCGGAGACATGCGCAAAAGCGCGGGCAGGCTTCAGGAAAAAACGAAACGAACACCCGGGGTCTATGCAGCCTTGAATCGTGCGCAGCGGGGGCCTGATCGACCCCGGATCGCGCGTGGCCGGAAGGCGGATGAGACCCGATGAAATGCTTATGGTCTACGCTGAATGTGTGATCGCCTGTACTACGCGAGCGAGTCTCAAGCGACCGATAACCGAACCCTTATTTTTTTCCGGCCCTTTCCAGGCATGAGCGGCGCTGCCGTTGCCCGGCTGGAAAGAGCGCGGCGGATGATGAACCAGACCTCAAGCAAATATCCCGGCCACCGCGTCCAATCGTTCCTTAACCGGTACGCACCGCAGGCGCTTGCCCGCCATGAAAAAACAGGCGATATCGAGGAGGACTTGCCGTGAGCTGGATGAAATGGCTGCCCTGGCGTTTTATCGTGCGCTATGCCGCGCGCCGGCAGGGTTTTCTGGACCCCATATCTCTCCTGGCTCGGCTGCACAGCTTTGCCCAGCCGTCCGAAGTGGGCGAGCCGATCGAGCTGCTGCGGGCGGGCGTTATATTTCACGCCCGTGGCCTGATCAACAGCCGGGTCATCCAGCACAACCTCGACTGGGTCTGGCCTTACTGGATCGAACGCCAGTTCGACCCGCGCGACGTGTCATTCATCCCGCGCGCCTTTTCCATCACCCATGTCAATCTCACCCACCGCAACTGGACCGCGGTGGGCTATCCGGACTGCCCGGAACTGCCAATCGTCGACCCTCGCGGGCTGCTGACGCCCCTGCTCGACGGCTGGTCGCTCGACGGCTGGGTGCTGGCCGATGACGGGCGCTGCCTGCTGCCGTCGCGGGCCGCCGAATGCCGCCAGCGACAGGAGATGGACTGCCAGGACATCGATGCCGGTGTGTGCATTACCACCGAGACCGAAACGGCCGGGCTGGCGCTGACCAGCAGTGCCTGGGTCGAACTCGAAGCGGGCGTCCCGGTGTGCAAGCTGCGGCTGCGGGCGCGGGCCGACAGCGACGCCCGGCTGGTGCTGGCGCTGCGCCCGGCAAACCCGGAAGGCATCAGCTTCATCAATCAGGTCAGCCTGTCGCCCACGCGCGATGCCTGGACCATCGACGGCACCCAGCGGGTTGAATTCGGCGCCCCCGCCGAGCGGCACCACGTTTCCGATTACCGCCACGGCGACGTGTTCATTCATCTGCGGGATCGCGATGACCAGACCGAAGGCCTGTGCGACGTCGGCATGGTCACCGCGGCAGCACTGTTTCCGGTCAAGGCCGGCGAAACGGCCGAGGTCATTGCACGCATCCCGCTCGCGGCCGCGCCGCCGCTTGCCGCCGACGCTTGGACGGCCGCGCAGCAAGACCGCTGCCAACTGGTCTGCCCGGACCCGCAGTACCAGTTTCTCTACGACGCCGCGCTCACCTCGCTGATCCTGCACTCGCCGGACGACGTCTACCCCGGCCCCTACACCTACAAGCGATTCTGGTTCCGTGATGCTGCCTTCATCATCCACGCCCTGCTGTGCGTCGGCCTCACCGATCGCGCCGAGCGCGCGCTGGCGCGCTTTCCGGCGCGGCAGACCACGCTCGGTTATTTCCGTTCGCAGGAGGGTGAATGGGACGCCAACGGCGAGGTGTTGTGGATCCTGCAGCGCTTCTTCGAACTGACCGGGCGGCCGCCCGCCGCCGAATGGCTGGGGCCGATCCGGCGCGGCGCCCGCTGGATCATGCGCAAGCGTCTCAGCGACGATCTGGACACGCCGCATGCCGGGCTGCTGCCGCCCGGTTTCAGCGCCGAACACCTGGGGCCCAACGACTATTACTACTGGGACGACTTCTGGGGCGTCGCCGGTCTGCGCGCGGCAGCGGCCATGCTGGAAAAGGCGGACCCCGCCCACAGCCGGGAATTCGCGCAGGCCGCCGCCGATTTCGCGGCGGCGGTGGAAAGCAGCCTGGCCGGCTGCGAAGCACGGCTCGGCCGTCCGGCCATGCCGGCGTCGCCCTATCGCCGGCTGGATGCCGGCGCCATCGGGTCGCTGGCGTGCGGCTATCCAACGCAGCTCTATGCGGCGGACGATCCGCGCCTGCTCGATTGCGTCGAGTTCCTGCTCAAGCGCTGCTTCGTCAAGGGCGCGTTCTACCAGGACATGATCCACTCCGGCCTCAATGCCTACCTCACCCTGCACGTCGCCCAGGTGCTGCTGCGCGCCGGCGACCCGCGCTACCTCGAACTGATGGATGCAGTCGCCGACCTCGCCTCGCCGACCGGCCAGTGGCCGGAGGCGATCCATCCGCTGACCGGCGGCGGCTGCATGGGCGACGGCCACCACGTCTGGGCCGCCGCCGAGTGGCTCCTGATGATCCGAAACTGCTTCGTGCGCGAGGAAGGCGACCGCCTCATCCTGTGCGCCGGCGTTCCCGCGCGCTGGCTCGACCAGGCCGCACCGATCCGCTTCGGGCCCGCGCCTACGCGTTTCGGCCCGGTATCGATCTGCATCACGCCGGACCCCGGCCATTCGCCGCGCGTCGACTGGCAGGGAAACTGGCATCGCAGCGCGCCGCCAATCGAGATCCGCCTGCCCGGCTTCGCGCCGGTCAGCCCGCACGCCCACACCGATTCGGTGGTTCTCGTCAACAGGGAGCCGGCCGCATGAACATCCTCATCCTCACCAACACCTTCACTCCGCACGTCGGTGGGGTTGCGCGCTCGGTCACGGCGTTCACCGAGGAATACCGCACGCGCGGGCACCGGGTGCTGGTGGTAGCGCCCGAATTCCCCAATATGCCCGAGGACGAGGTCGACGTGGTGCGCATTCCCGCGATCCAGAATTTCAACGCCAGCGACTTCTCGGTCGTGTTGCCGATCCATTCGCCGCTGTCCGACACGCTCGACGCCTTCCGCCCCGACATCGTGCACGCCCAGCACCCCTTCCTGCTCGGCATGACCGCAGTGCGGATCGCGCGGCGCCGGGGGCTGCCGCTGGTGTTCACCCACCACACCCTGTACGAGCGCTACACCCACTATGTCCCCGGCGACTCCGCCGCGCTGAAGCGCTTCACCATCGAACTGGCCACCCGCTACGCCAACCTCGCCGATCAGGTGTTTGCCCCCAGCGAGAGCATCCGCGACCTGCTGCTGCAGCGCGGGGTCGTCACGCCGATTGCGGTGGTTCCCACCGGCGTCCGCCTGGCGCATTTCGCGCACGGCGACGGCCCCGCCTTCCGCCGGCAGATGGGGATTCCGGCGGAGGCCTTCGTGGTCGGCCACCTGGGCCGCCTGGCGCCGGAAAAGAACCTGGAATTCCTCGCCCAGGCGGTCGCCCAATTTGTCGGCAGCCACCCGCACGCGCATTTTCTGGTGATCGGCAGCGGCCCTTCCGAACCTGCCATGCGCGACGCGTTCGCGCAGGCGGGACTCGAAGCGCGGCTGCATGTTGCCGGCCTCCTGCAGCAGCAGGCACTGGCCGATGCCCTGCATGCCATGGACCTGTTCGCCTTCGCGTCGACCAGCGAGACGCAGGGCATGGTGCTGACCGAAGCCATGGCGGCCGGCCTGCCGGTGGTCGCCCTCGATGCGCCCGGCGCACGGGAGGTGGTGCGCGACCGGCACAACGGCCGTCTGCTGCACGAGGCCACGCCCGCGGCATTCAGCGCCGCCTTGCAGTGGGCGGCCGGGCTGCCTCCCGAATCGCTGCGCGAGCTGAAGCAGGCTGCGCTCGGCACCGCCGAGGCCTTTTCGATGCCCCGCTCGGCGGACAAGGCCCTGGCCTGCTACGAAGCGCTCAAACCCGGAACAGCCGCCGAACCCGGTGCGGATGTGAGCGCGTGGGAAGAAGCCATGACCGCGATCAGGACGGAGTGGGACATCCTGAAAAGCGTGGCGGGCGCAAGCGATGCGGCGCTGGGAACCCGCCTGTTGCCCGAAAAGGAGGACTGATGCATCGCGCGGCGATGAGACTGCCCGCCAGGCGAGCCCTTCGGCAGCCGCCAACCGCCGCGGGCGTGAACGGATAACCCATGCTCGCTCAAATCGAGACCTTCTTCCGTCGCCTGCGCCGCAACCTCAGTCGCAGTGTCTGGCTGGCGCGCCTGCTGCGGCTGCCTGTGTCGGAGGGATCGCCGACGCGGCCGGGGCTGATCATGATCCAGATCGACGGGCTTTCGCAGCCGCAGTTCGAGCGCGCCCTGAGCCGCGGTGAACTGCCATTCCTGCGGCGGCTGCTCAGGCGCGAACACTATCAGCTGCATGCCCACTATTCGGGCCTGCCGTCGACGACCCCCGCAGTACAGGCCGAACTTTTCTATGGCATCAGGGGCGCCGTCCCGGCATTCTCCTTCCGGGATCTCGAATCACGCCGGATCGTCCGCATGTACGAACCGGAGACGGCGGCGCGCATCGAGGCGCTGAACGTCGAGATGGGCGATGAGGCGCTGCTTGCAGGCGGCAGTGCCTACTCGGACAACTACACCGGCGGCGCAGCGGAACCGCATTTCTGTCCGTCATCGATGGGATGGGGACCGACGCTGCGCGCGGCCAATCCGCTGGTGCTGCTGGCGTTTCTGCTCAGCAATTTCTACAGTTTTCTGCGCGTCGTCGTCCTGTTGGTGATGGAAGTGGGCCTGGCACTGCTCGATTTTGTGCGCGGCCTGATCGCGGGGCAGGACGTCTTCAAGGAACTGAAATTCGTTCCCACCCGGGTCGCCATTTCCATCCTGCTGCGCGAACTCTGCGTGATCGGCGGCAAGATCGATATCAGCCGCGGCCTGCCTATCATCCACATCAACTTCCTCGGCTACGACGAGCAGTCGCATCGCCGCGGCCCGCGCTCGCTGTTCGCCCACTGGACGCTGAAGGGGATCGACGATGCCGTCGCCCGCTTGTGGCGCGCCGCCAATCACGCCCCCTGGCGGCACTACGAGGTCTGGCTCTATTCAGATCACGGGCAGACCGCAGCCAGGCCCTACCAGCAGGTCCAGGGCTATAGCCTGGAGGATGCGGTGATAGCGGCGTTCGAGAAACTGGGCACGACGGGGCTGAAAATCCACGCCAAAAACGCCGGGGGCATCCAGACCCACCGGGTTCGCTTCCTGGGCGGCCGTGAAACCCAGCATCTGTTCTCGGTGCTCGGCATCAATGACGAGGAAGCCGACGAAACCCACCCACTTGTCGCCGGGCTGGGGCCCGTGGGCCATGTCTATTTTCCGCCGGGCCTGACTGCCGAGGCGGGCGATTTTATCGCCCGCGAACTGGCGCGCACGCACCGGGTTCCGCTCGTGCTCAGCGTGGATGCCCCTGGCATGCTGCGCGCCCGAACCGAGGCCGGCGAATTCCGCTTGCCGCAGGACCGCGCCGCACTGTTTGGTGCGCAGCATCCGTTTCTCGATTCGATCGGCGAAGATCTGGCGCACCTGTGCGAACACGCCGAGGCCGGCGACCTCGTGCTGCTTGGCTGGCGCGAGGGCGTGGTCCCGTTGACCTTCGCCCTGGAGAACGGCGCGCATGCCGGTGTGTCGCCGGAGGAAACCAACGGCTTCGCCCTGCTTCCCCAGGACACGCCACTGGGCGTGCGCGAACATGGCTACCTGCGTCCGCTCGACCTGCGCAAAGCGGCGCTGCAGCATCTGGGACGGCCGGACCATCATCCACGTGGCGTCCGCAAACGAGTCGCTGCCCCGCAGACCGACATCCTGCGCATCATGACCTACAACGTGCATGGTTGCGTCGGCATGGACGGCAAGCTCGATGCCGAACGCATTGCCCGCGTGATTGCCCGGGCCAAGCCGGATGTGGTGGCGCTGCAGGAACTGGACGTGGGCCGCCTGCGCAGCCAGGGCATGGACCAGGCGCAGCTGATCGCCCATTACCTGGAGATGGAATTCCATTTCCATCCGGCCATGCATCTTGAGGAAGAACGCTATGGAGACGCCATCCTCACGCACCTGCCGCAACGTCTGGTCAAGGCCGGTCCGCTTCCCGGACTCGCCGGCAAATCCTACCTGGAACCGCGCGGCGCGCTCTGGGTGGCCGTCGACCTGCACGGCACGGAGGTTCAGATCATCAATACCCATCTTGGCCTCTACCCGAGCGAACGCGCGGCCCAGATCGAGACCCTGCTCGGCAGCGACTGGCTGGCGCACGAACAGTGCCAGGGCCCAGTCATTCTGTGCGGCGACCTCAATGCGTTGCCGTCATCGCCCGTATGTCGCCGACTCGGCAGTCAGCTGGAAGATGCCCAAACTGCAGCGCAGCAGCACCGCCCCAAAGGAACCTTTTCCAGTCGCTTCCCCCGCATGCGCATCGACCATGTCTTCATCCGTCCCGGGCTGGAAGTAACCGGCATCGAGGTTCCCGATTCGGAACTGGCGCGCGTCGCTTCCGATCACCTTCCGCTGGTTGCGGAAATACGCATTCCTGGCGGGCGCGCCGGCACCGGTTGAGGTCAGGCGCTGCGCCTGCGACCGGGCGGAAACGGCAGAATCCATGTGCTAAGTTGAATTCGGAGGTGCTTCATCATGCAAAACGGAAATCCGGTTCTTGAAACTGTACAGGCGGCGCTTGAACGTGAACCGCACATCAACCTGCATCGCTGGCCCGTCCATCTCGACCTGACCGACGACAGCGTTCTGATCATGGAAGGCGACGTGGAAAGCATTGCTGCAAAAAAGCGTGCCCTTGAACTTGCGGGTGCGGTTGCCGATGTGCGCGGCGTGGTCGACCGGCTGCACGTGGCACCCGGGGAACCCAAGGGCGATGGCGAGATTCTGGATGCCCTCGAGACTGCCCTGCTGGATGCGCGCGACTTCAAGAACTGCTCGCTGCGCGTGATCAAGAAGGGGCAGACCCTCACCTTGCAGGAAATCCTGGACGACGATTCCAGCGGCGACATCCTGGTCTCGGTGAACGATGGGGTGGTGACGCTGGACGGCTGGGTCATCAGCCTGTCCCACAAACGGCTCGCGGGCGTGCTGGCGTGGTGGATGCCGGGGTGCCGCGACGTGGTGGACGCGGTGGAAGTGTTGCCGCCGGAACAGGACACCGACGATGAAGTCACCGATGCCCTGTCGCTGGTGCTGGAAATGGATCCGCTGATTCCCCACCCCGCGCAGATCAGCATCCACACCCGCGATTATGTGGTCACGCTGGACGGCCTGGTTGCGACCCAGGCCGAGAAAGACCGGGCCGAACAGGATGCCTGGTACCTGTTCGCGGTGGACGGGGTCATCAACCAGCTCGCCGTGAGCCGATAGAACCATCCACGAAGGGCTCTTTCCGTTCCAAACCGCCGCGCGACCGCTACCTCACCGCGATGACGTTGCCGCAGGAAACGTAAATTTGCGCCTCTGCCGCGCTCTTGTGATGGTTGATCGCCGTCTTGTCTTTCAGGATGGACGCCAGCGACACCGGAACCGTGGTCTTGGAGCGTTGGCGTCCACGAATGTCTTTGTCATTCTCGAAAGGAGCCGCCATGGCCATGAAACGTATTCTTTCAACCCTTGCATTCGGATTCTTCCTGGCGATGCCATCGATCGGCCTCGGGCAAGGCAAAGTGCTGATCACCGTGCCGGCTGACAACGCCATCCTCGACGCAATGGACGAGAACCGGCTGGTCTATGAGGTGGACCCCGGCCCGCGCGGGGATCATGTCCATGTCTATATCGACGGCAAGGAGGTGGGGATACTGCGCAAGCTCAAGGGCAGCTATCTGCTGGAAGCCATGCCGTCCGGCAAGCGCGACCTCTGCGTCAAGGTGGTGAACAAGGCCCATGTTCCCGTCGGCATCGAGCAGTGCGTCCAGGTCACGGTGAAATAAGCCGTGTGGCCGGAAAACCTCGCCTACGCCCTGACCCAGGTGGTGCACAACTTCGGCGCCGCCGTCGTACTGGGCGGTGCGCTATTCGCGCTATGGCCCACGTCCCGCCTGGAAGACGGCCGCATATTTGCCTGGCTGATCCTCGGCGCCTGGAGCGCGCAAATCATCAGCGGTGGATTGTTCGGCGCCACCAGCCTCTATTTCTACGGCGAGACACCGGATTTGAGCACCATTGCCATGGTCGCCCTTGGCATCAAAGTCGTGGCGGCGATCACCGGGTTCCTGCTGGCGGCCGCTTACCTCGCCCGTGGCCGGACGTGGAATCGCATGCGCGCAACGCGCAGCTTTCAGGGGCTGGCCGCACTGGCAGCCACCGCCCTGACGGCAGCCGCCTTCCTGCGCTGGTTCTCGTAGTCCGATCCGCACAGGATGTGCTGCGTGCGGCTTGACAACCGATCGGAGGATTAACCATGAGCATGCTTCTGCTTGGTCTGGCCATCTTTCTTGGCGTGCACGCCATATCCATCGTCAACGATCCCTGGCGCAACCGCATGGCCGGGAAAATTGGCGAATGGCAGTGGAAAGCGCTGTATTCCCTGGTGGCCATTGCCGGGTTCGTATTGATCGTCTGGGGCTACGCGCTCGCCCGCCAGGCTCCGGTGGTTCTCTATACGCCGCCCGCATGGCTCGATTTCGTGGCAATGATCCTGCTCGTCCCCGTCTTTCCCCTGCTGCTGGCCACCTATCTGCCTGGACGCATCCAGACCGCCACCCGACACCCGATGCTCGTAGCCACCATGCTGTGGGCGGTCGCGCACCTGCTTGCCAACGGCATGCTGGCCGACGTGTTGCTGTTCGGCGCTTTCCTTGTCTGGGCGGTGGTGGACCGCATCTCGATGAACCACCGCACGCAGCGCCCCATTCCTCGCACCCCGCCTTCCCGGGCGAACGATGTGATTGCCGTTGTAGGTGGCCTGGTGCTTTATGCCGCCTTCCTGTTGTGGCTGCATGGCTGGTTGATCGGCGTTTCGCTTGCCGGACACATCTGAAACCGGATTGAAAGGAGAAACGACCATGCCCAATCCATTTGTACATGTCGAATTGCATACCAGAGACCTTGCCAAGGCCAGGGAATTTTATTCCGGTCTGTTCGATTGGGATTTGCAGGACCTGCCCACGCCGGCCGGCGGCACCTACACGATGATCAACGTAGGGGAAGGCACCGGTGGCGGCATGATGAGCCGCCCGGACGCACCGCCACAGTGGCTGGCCTACATTGGTGTGGACGACGCGATTGCCACAACGGCAAAAGCCAGATCGATGGGGGCGACCGTTGTCCAGGGTGTCATGGAGGTGGGGGACCATGGCTGGATGAGCGTCATCACCGATCCCACGGGGGCGACGTTCGCGCTGTGGCAAGCGAAAACGCCCGGTGAGCGCGGTGGCGGCGATTGATGGGCGATGCCCCGGAAAATGACAGGATTCCAGACGGCGGCAACACACCGCACGTTCATTTTTCCTTGCGATCACTCTCCACGAACCAGCAACACAGGTGTGCTTGCCACGCGGACGACCCCTTCGGCGACGCTGCCGACAAACAGCCGGGCAAGCCCCTGACGACCATGCGTGCCGATGACGATCAGGTCAGCCGGCCAGGTCTCCGCATCGTTGGCAATGGCCTCGGGAATGCGCTGGGTCAGAGTGTCGAGCGTGATGAGATTTGATACGGTCGCGACCCCGGCGTCCATCGCCGTCATTTCCGAACGCTGCAGCAGCTCTTCTCCCGTTTTGATGCTTTTGGGCATATTGGCCTGCTTGGGAAACTCGGCGCCCTCGTTGAGGTTGGCGAGGTTGATCGCATGGACGATCCGCAGCTGCGCCCCGAGTTGCGTGGCGAGGCCGATTGCCGTCTGCAAGGCAAGTTCACTGGTCTGACTCCCATCTACTGCCACCAGAATGCGCTTGAACATGATGTCTCCTTTAAGTTTTCCATGACGAATGTCCTCTTTGGAATATAGACGGGACTTGGAAATGGATAAGCCCTGAGGGCTGAAAGAGCGTGAGACAAGGACGATCGATGCGGCATGGCCTCGACCGCGCGGCCGACCTCATGCACCTGCCGCAAGGCTGGCTAGCCGGATTTCGCCGGGATGAACCTGAGCGCAACGCCGTTGTTGCACCAGCGTTGATTGGTCGGCGGCGGGCCATCGTCGAACACGTGACCCTGATGCCCGCCGCAGCGGATGCAGTGGTATTCGGTGCGCGGCAGGATCAGCTTGAAATCCTTTTTGGTACCGACATGATCGGGGATATGGGTGATGAAGCTGGGCCAGCCGGTGCCGCTGTCGAACTTCATGCGCGAAGTGAATAGCGGCAGGCTGCAGCCGGCACAGACGTAGACGCCCGGCCGTTTCTCGCGGTCGAGCGGACTGGAAAACGCGGGCTCGGTACCGTCTTCACGCAGCACGTCGAATTGCGCCGGGGTCAGGCTCTTTTTCCACTCGGCTTCGGATCTGCGCAACGGCTCGGTGGAGAGTGTCACATTTGCGTCCGGTACCAGCAGTGTTTTCCACTCGCGTCGCATCGCTTCAAGCTCCTGTTCGCTGGCCGTGGCTGCCGGCCGTGCCTTACTGTCGCAGGCCACGCCAGCAAAAGCCAAAGGCGTAACCACGAATGCGCCCAGAAAAGTTCGCCGTTCCATGACAGGTCTCGCTTTCTTCGTTCGTCGGATAAAAGTACGACCGACCGGTTCGCACAAGATTCCATCCGCACCGGGATTCCGCGCAACCTGTTGTGAAACCAAACCCTTTTTGTTTGGGTCACAAATAATATTTTCATACGAGGAGCGCGTCATGAAGCGAATCAGGCTATTTACCGTATTCCTGCTGGCGGCGCTGGTCATGCCGGGGATGGCAAGCGCCGCGAATGCCACGCTCGCCAAGGCCACCTTCGCGGGCGGTTGCTTCTGGTGCATGGAGCCGCCATTCGACAAGCTTGACGGGGTGGTCTCGACGACGTCCGGCTATATCGGCGGCGACACGAAAAATCCGACCTACGAGGCGGTATCCGCCGGCGGCACCGGCCATGCCGAAGCGGTCGAGATTACCTACGACCCGGCCCGGATCAGCTATGCGAAATTGCTCGACGTGTTCTGGCGCAACATCGACCCGACCGTGCGCAACCGGCAATTCTGCGACGTTGGCGACCAGTACCGCAGCGCCATTTTTTATCACAACGCAGAACAGCGACGTCTCGCGGAACAGTCAAAAGCAGCACTTGAAAAGACGAAGCCGTTTCCCCAGCCGATCGTGACGGAAATCGTGCCGGCGAGCGCATTCACGCCAGCCGAGGCCTACCACCAGGACTACTATCAAAAGAACCCTCTGCGCTACAAGTTCTACCGCTATCGGTGCGGCCGGGACCAGCGTCTGGAGGCGTTGTGGGGAAAGCCGGAATAGCGGACGGCTTGTTTTATCGTGAGGCCCGCTGGTAAACAGCGCCATGAAGCGGCCGCACGGATCGGCAGTCGTCAGCCTGGTTTGACAGGAGGCTAGCAGCCTGTCGGACTTGAAGAATCGAAGCGAAAATTCGGCTGGGCGAGGGCAGGTTTTGACGATTTCGCCGGGTAATAGTCGCTCTATTGCCCAAGAAAGCGGCGAAACATGAACCGGCCAGGCGGATTTGCAGCCGATTCCCTTCAAGTCCGACAGGCTGCTAGACAGCCACCTGGGCAACGCGCTCGTCAGTCCGGCTCACCGCATCCGCCAGGTCAAGGAAAGCCGTTCCCCCGAAAGAATCGTTGGCACTGAAGGCGTTGCCGTTTCCGGACAACAGCCTTGCCCGTTCAGCGACCCGAAGCGGCGTGCCGAGATCCGACCAGCCGCAATGCGGCGCAGGAAGCACCTGCAAATCCGCTACCTGGAACTGCAGGACATGGCTGGAAAAATCGATTTCCGGGATCCGCCCGTACAAATGGCCCAGTGCCCACGATGGATTGGTGGGGTCGGCTATTTTCGCGGTCGCGGCGACGATTGCATGGGCGTTATCCGGAAAACGCATCTTGAACAGTTCCAGCAGGAGGCTGCCTGTTGCCGCAAAAATGCCGCTGTTCCACAGGCCGCCTTCCTGAATCAGCTTGCTCGCCACGCCGCGGGAGGGCTTCTCCACAAAATGCCGTACCCCCTGCGCACGCTGTTGGTCCACCTTCTGCGGAATGATGTAGCCCAACTCAGGGTCGGCACCGTCAGGTTCGATCCCCAGCATGAAAATTTTCCCGGATTGGGCCGACATTCTGGACAGCATGGCGGACATGGCCTGTATCAATCCGTCTTCGTCCAGCACGTGATGGTCGGCGGGAAGGAAGATCAGGCGTGCCTGGGGATCGCGTTTAAGGATGTATGCGATGGTAAGCAGCACGCCATTTCCCGTCCCGCGGTTGCGTGGCTGGACGATCAGGTTGTGGGGCTGTATTTCGTGGGGATGCTGTCCCCACCATTGCTCATGGCCCTTGGCCACCACCGCGCAGACCCGTTCCGCGGGAACGATGGCGCTTGCCCGCTTCAGCGCGAGTCCGAACAGCGACGGTCCGCCATGGAGCGAACAGAATTGCTTGGGGACATGCCTGCCCGCTTCGTCCGCCGTCAGCGACGCAAGCCGTTTGCCTTCGCCCGCCGCCAGCACCACGGCCCAAGTATGGTTGTTGTTCTGCATCACTTCACTCCTTGCTTATCCAATGAAACATTGGCTGAAACATTGGCTGGTCGGGGTTCATCTGTTCCGCCCCTTTTTCTCCCTGTTTCGACAAGCCCTCGCCAGGCACTAATCGAGTGCGACTTCCTGGATGTGGGGTCCGCTGTTGCCGTTACGCTTGGCCCGATAACAGGCCGCATCCGCCGCGGCCAGAATGCCGTTCAGGGTGTGCTTGTGCGTTTTGAAAATGGCAAGGCCGATGCTGACCCCCAGCCGATACGTCTTGCCGTCCCAGTTCAGGACATAGGATTCAACCGTCCGATGCAGTTGCTCCGCGCGCTGGCGCGCGTGCTCCGCCGGACAGTGCTCCAGCAGCAGGCCGAATTCATCCCCGCCCAGGCGAGCCAGGCTGTCCCGGCCGCGCACCTGATCCTTGAGACGCGCGGCGATCTGGCGGATGGCGAGATCGCCCGCCGCATGACCGGCCGTATCGTTGACCGATTTGAAATTGTCCAGATCGAGATACATGAAGGCCTTCGGCTCGCTCTCGTCTTTTTCCTGCAACAGGCGCCACAAGCGCTTGACCAGTTCGGCGCGCCGCAACAGGCGCGTATGCTCATCGTGCATTGTCTGCATCACCAGCTTGTCGATGTACTGCTGCAGGCTGCTGGCATTGCGCAGCACGATCATGAAGCCGCCCGTCGTTCCGGACCCGGTCGGAGTGGGCGCAACGCTGCACTGCACGGGAATGGCACCGGCGCCGTTGCGCACGAGCAGATGAAACGCCCCGGCGAACGGCGTGTGCGGGCCGCAGAGGTCGCCAATTGGAATGGCTTGCCGGGTCGCCCCGTCCTGCAGGGTAAGCACCTTGTCCAGGCTATGGCCGCGGACATTTTTCAGCGACAGCCCGAGCAACTGCTCCGCCGCCCGGTTCAGGTACGACAAGCGTGCTTCGCCATCAGTCATGACGAGCGCATCGGGGAAATGATCGAATGCGTCCGAGAGAGGCATATCCCAAGCGCGAGCGTCCGTTGTCGAGCCCGTGAGAGCACTTGGCATAAAATAATTCCTGTTTCGGGGTGAATGATTCATTGCATTCTTTCTGTTGCGTTTGCATCCGGCCTTCAGGTGGCGATAACGCCGCTGAACAGGCCAACAGGCGGAGACAGGGCCTTCAAGGGAACACCGCTGCCCCAGTTTTTCATGCTGTCGACCAGGATCAGGGAAATGTCCTTGTGGCGGCTCACAAAGTTCAGTACAGCCTGACCGAGGCAACCCACTTGCCGGAACAGGTGGCCACTCAGCCCTGCATATTTCAACCGGGCCAGAAAATCCGTCAGTGCCGGCGACAACGCGTTGTCTACGTCGATCAGCAGAACGCTGACCTTGAATCGCATCTCCGTGCAGTAATCGAAGACGGCATTGAGCACCGACCGGCTGGCCGAGTGGCCGTGCAGGGCAATCAGAATGCGGCTCATGGCCTGGTCACCTGTGGAGGGATATTCGCTGTCATGTCGCGGGGCATCAGGACAGCCAGTTTTCTTTGTACACGCCCTTTTCCCTGAGTCCGATGGCCAGTTCTTTCTGTGCCTCCACCTGGATCTGCCGGACCCGCTCGCGGGTGACCTTGAGATCCTTGGCCAGCTCTTCCAGAGTGGCCATGTCATGGTTGTTCAGCCCGAAACGACGTTCGATCACCCAGCGGTGCTTGTCGGAAAGCTTGCCCAGCCATTCCGTCATATAGCTTTCGAGCTCGGCCTGATACAGGCGCTCGTCGGGGGGCTCGCAACGCTCGTCGGCGATGGCCTCACCCAGGCTCAGATCGGGATCGATGTCGAGTGGCGCGTCCAGCGGAACGGGCGACCGGTTCAACAACATGACCCTGCGCACCGACTCCACGGATTTCCCCGTGAGCCTGGCGATCGCCTCCATCTCGCACCCGGGATCCGTCATTCCCTGCTTGTCCAGCTTGCTGCGGGCACGCAGGCAGACGTTGAGTTCCTTGACCACATGCACCGGCAGGCGAACAGTGCGCGACTGATTCATCAGGGCCCGCTCGACCGATTGCCGGATCCACCAGGTGGCGTACGTCGACAGGCGGAAGCCGCGATCGGGATCGAATTTCTCCAGGGCGTGCATCAGCCCGAGGTTGCCTTCCTCGACCAGATCCAGCAGCGGCAGGCCGCGCCCCAGATAGCGCTTGGCGACATAGACGACGAGGCGGAGGTTGTGCGTGATCAGCACGTCCCGCGCTTCGATGTCACCGTCTTTCATGCGCCGGGCGTAATCCTGTTCCTCGACCGCACTCAGAATGCGCAGGCGGCCGATGTCTTCAAAGTAGCGCTGGGTGATGTCATGGGCGTATGCATCATCGGCATGGCTCTCGGTTTCGGTCCCGCCGTCCCGGATTTCCACGGGATCGATGGCTTCTTCCGGAGCGCGATAGCCTGTTTCCGGATCACGCAAATCATTGGATAACTCATTGGGCCACATGCTGACCTCCAGTCTGGAATTTCCGTACAGGATGGGGACGCCCGGCAGAGGGCAGCTCGTATGCCTCGCTTGAACCCGAACGATGCTGTTCTTCCGGCGTGAGGGTCGATGTGGGCCAGATGGTCAGGTAAGCCCTCGCCACATCAAGGAAATGTCCGACGGTTGACGCATAGGAAGGCTGTGCGCGGATGATTTCCTGCTGTGTGCTGGCGTTTATCGTGACAGTTTCCGGCCACTTCATGCCCAGGAATGGGAATCTGCTTGGCTGCGTCATAGTTGTATTCCTCTTCTGTTAATCGTTCCCATAACAGCCCGTCATAATGAGCTTCGACTTGCCCACTCGGACACCTATGGAATCGGGAGGTACAGAGTACTCATTGCAGGATTGCAGCGTCATTGGCACAGACACTGAGTAAATCCACGTAGGAGATAGGGGGAATGTATTTATATGGCGTAGGGATTGTGCGCGGGACTGACTTTCCGCCTGGCCATTGCGGCAGGCTTGCCCGAGTATTGGGACAGGCTTGATGGCTTCGTGGGGGGACTGCTACGGTGAGGGTGCGGAAATCGGGGCGAGGCGCCCCTCCTGCAACACCCGCGCGATCCATGGCATTGGCCCGGGGGCGAGCCTCCTGCCACCGCATGGAAGGCAGTAGGAGGGGCGCCCTCGCCCCGATTTTCGCACCGTCAAACCAGGATCAAACCCTCAGGCCATGCAGCAAGCGGCCATGTTGACCAGTTCAGCCATGTTGGCGGCGCCCATCTTGTGCATGACATGGGTACGGTGAACCTCCACCGTGCGCGGGCTGATGCCCAGTTCCCGGGCGATCTCCTTGCTTGTGTGGCCGGACACCGCCAGCGTCATGCACTCCCGCTCGCGTGAAGTCAGGTTGGCATAGCGCTGCTGGATGGCCTGGGTGCGGCCCTGTGTCTGGCGCCATTCCAGGTCCAGCGCCAGGGCCCGCTGCACCCGTTCGAGCAGTGCGGCGCCCTGAATCGGCTTTTCCAGGAAATCCACGGCACCGGCCTGCACCGCCTGTACGGCCATGGGAATGTCGCCGTGTCCGGTGAGGAAGATGATGGGAATGCTCAGGCCGCGCGCGTTCAGTGCCGCCTGAACTTCAAGCCCGGTCATGCCCGGCATGGCCATGTCCAGCAGCAGGCAGCCCGGGCGGGTGGCCTCATAGGCCGCCAGAAACGCGGGGCCACCGGCATGGGCCTCCACCTGCAGGCCGGCCGTCTCAAGCAACTGGGCAAGCGCATCGCGCATCGCGTCGTCGTCGTCTACTACGAATACAGTTGGGTTCATAGGGCTAAAGGCAGGACGAAATGGAAAATACCGCCGGGACTATGGGGCTCGACCCATAGCCGGCCACCGTGGGCCTCGATCAGGCTGCGGCTGATGCGCAGCCCCACCCCCAGCCCATATTCCTTGCGGCTGGAAAATGGCTCGAATACCTTTTCAATCATCGATGCATCGATGCCCGGGCCGCTGTCGATGACGCTGACCTGGGCCATGTCTCCAACCCGTCGCGTGGTCAGGGTAATGTTGCCCTTTTCCATGTCACTATCGCGGATGGCATCGATGGCGTTGCGCAGCAGGTTGAGCAGCACCTGCTCAATGTGCACATCCACTCCCATCACCTGCGGCAGCGTCTCGTCGAGCTTGAACGCGATCTCGATTCCCCGGCTGCGGGCCTTCGATGCCATCAGGATGTTGGTGCTGCGCATCACGGCATTCAGGTCCATCGGTACCGGGTCAAGTTTGCCGCGGCCGACGAACGCGCGCATATGGCGGATGGCTTCACCGGCACGCAGGGATTGCTGGCTGATCTGCTTCAGGTTGCGCGTCAGCTTGTCCTGCGCCAGCGGCCCCTGGTCCAGCAGTTGCAGCCCGGCCTCGGCATAGGTTGCAATGGCGGCGAGCGGCTGGTTGAGCTCGTGGGCGAGCAGGGTCGCCAGTTCGTTGGCGGTCTGCAGGCGCTGCAGGCGGGAGGCCTCCTCCAGCATTTCACGTGCCCGGTACTCGGCAGCACGCTGTTCGGTGATATCGATGCCGGTGCCGATGATGTACTGAACCTGTCCCGTCTCGTCGCGCAGCACGGAGTTGCACCAGCTGATCAGGCGCATTGAGCCATCCCGGCCTATCCAGTGGTTCTCGTGCTGGACATGGTCCTCACCGGCGCGCAGCTGATCGGTGACGCCGCGCACTCCGCCCTGTTCGTCGGCGGGAATCAGGCTTTGCCATTTTGTAGTGCCCTGGAATTCGGCAAAGTCATGGCCCGTCGTGGTGTTGCAGGCCGTGTTGAAGCGGACCACCCGCTCGTCGGTGTCGACCACGAGAATCAGGGCGGCCGCCGTATTCAGGATGGCGGCAATGAAATTGCGCTCGTTCTGCAGTTGCACACTGTTCTTGCTCACCCGCTGCTCGAGCTGCGCTGTCATCTCGCGCAATTCCAGTTCAGTCCGCTTGAGCACGGTGATGTCGGTCAGGCTCAGCACCGCGCCGCTGATGTGGTTGCCCGCGGTTCGGTAGGGGGTGATGCGGCGCAAAAACCATTGCTCACCATCGCGCGACACTTCGCGCTCGCAGGGCACCAGATCCTGCAGCACCCGATCGATATCCCGCTTCAATTCCGGATCTTCGAAACGGGTGGTGATGTGGTCGATGGGACGGCCGACGTCGGTGTCGATCAGGTTGAACAGGCGGGTGGCGCTGGGCGTGAAGCGCTGGATGGAGCGGTCCGTCCCGAGAAACAGGGTGGCGTTGTCGACGCTGGCCAGCAGGTTGGTCATGTCGTCGTTGGCGCTTTCCAGCTCGTCCACCTTGTCGCGCAGCTGGGAATTGACCATGCTCAGTTCCTCGTTGAGCGACTGCAGCTCCTCCTTGGAAGTCTCCAGCTCCTCGTTGGTGGACTGCAGCTCCTCGTTCATCGACATGACTTCCTCATTGGAAGCCTTGAGTTCCTCGTTGCTGCTTTCCAGTTCCTCGATGGTGTCCTGCAGTTCCTCGCGCGAGGTTTTCAGTTCGTACTCCAGCTGGCGCACCAGCTGTTCGTCGGTCTTGGCCAGTCCGGCGCCCGCGGTCGCTTCCTGATCCGCCTTCGGCTCGTCCTGGAAAACAACCAGCAGCTGTCGTTCGTCTGCCTGCTTGCCCGGCAGCGGCTGAACCGACAGGCGCACCATGACAAAATGTCCTGCGCGCTTGATGCGAATGCCGTTGACGTCGACCCGCGTCTCTTCATTGATGACCTGGATCACCGCGGCGCGGATACGCGGCCGCAAGGCCGCCAGGGCCAGGGTCAGCAGGTCCTGCGACGGCGGGCCGCCGGGCTGCTGCAGATACAGCTGCGTCGGTCCCGAGTAATGCAGCACTTCGTAGCGCCGGTTGATTACCACGGCGGCGGGCGCGTATTCCTCCAGCAGGATCTTGCGGGTCAGTTCGCTCAGGTTCTTGTGCTGGGCCGGGTCCGATGGGGCCGCCGGCTGCGGGTCGTTCCTCCGCGTGCCGACCTGAATCGGAAAGCCGGCCCGGGTCAGACGCCCCGTATGCACGCGGTGGAAGATGCGCCACTTTTTGGAGACCGGCCGGTAGAGTTCGGTATGCTTGCCGATGCTCTCCGAGGAGCCGAGGATCAGGTAACCGCCCTCGTTGAGGGCGAAATGGAACAACTGCAGGAGCTTCTGCTGCACCTCCGGCTCCAGATAAATCAGCAGATTGCGGCAGCTCACCATTTCCAGCTTGGAGAAAGGGGCATCGGACAGGATGTTCTGCGACGCAAACAGCACGGTTTCCCGCAACTGCTTGCTCACCTGCCAGTGGCCGGCATCGGCCCGGTTGAAGAATCGCCCCAGCTGCTGGCGCGATAGGTCGGCCACCAGCGCATCCGAATAGATGCCGCGGCGGCCCACTTCGAGGGCGTCCTCGTCCACATCGGTGGCAAAGACCTGGATCGGGCAGGCCTTGCCCATCGCGGTGACGCGCTCGATCAGCAGCATGGCGATCGAGTAGGCCTCCTCTCCGGTGGCACAGCCGGCCACCCATACCCGTATCGGGGCGTCCGTATCGCGCGCCTCGATCAGTTCGGGCAGCACCTGGGTCTCCAGCAGCTGGAACATCTCGGGATCGCGAAAAAAGCTGGTCACGCTGATCAGCAGATCCTTGCCAAGCTTGCTGAGTTCTTCCGGCTGCTCACGCAGTAGCGCCAGATAGTCGGCGAGCCGCTCCAGGTGGTTGAGCCCCATGCGCCGCAGCACGCGGCGCAGCAACATGCGCTTGCGGTAGGCGCGGAAATCGAATTTGGTACGCGCCCGCAGCAGGGAAAGGATTTGCTTCAGATCGTTCTGGGCGGCGGTTTCTTCGGGCAGCGCGGCGGCTCCGGCAACAAAGTGCCGCACGTATTTGAGCAGCTCTTCCGACATCCGGCCGGGCGGCAGCACGTAGTCCGCGAGCCCGGTGTCGACGGCTGAGCGCGGCATGGGGTCGTACCCGGCGCTGGATGGCTCCTGCACCATGACCATGCCGCCCTCGGCCTTGACGGCCTTGAGCCCCAGCGAGCCGTGGCTGCCGGTGCCGGACAGAATGATGCAGATGGCGCGTTCCTGCTGGTCCGCTGCCAGCGAGCGCAGGAAGGGATCGATGGCGGTCTGACCGACACCCCGGTCGGGAGGGGGGCTCAGATGGATAACACCCTTGTGCAGGGTCAGGTAACGATTGGGCGGGATGACGTAGACATGATTGGCTTCGAGCGTTTCACCCTCTTCGGCTTCCGTCACGGCCATGGCGGTTTGCTTGTCCAGCAACGGGGCCATCAGGCTTTCGTGCTTGGGATCAAGGTGCGGAATCAGCACGAAAGCGAGGCCGCTGCGCGCTGGCATTTCCTGGAAGAATTGCTTGAAGGCCTCCAGTCCGCCCGCCGAAGCGACTATGCCCACTACTGCCTGAAGCGGCTGCGCGGCGGTGTCTTGAGTCGGGGGCGACTGCGCAACCTTCCTGGGCCGGGCGGCGGGCTTGGCAGTCTCGGGCTTGACGAGGCCGGGTTTTTCCCTGGATGCGGCTTTTTTAACGGGCATGTATCAGAAAGCGAAGTAGTGAAACATCAAGGCCATTCAGTCCCCTGGCATTCAATCTGAAACGGACCTTCGGCATTGTCATTGAACAAACCGAGTGAACACTAACGCTAATGATAGTAACAAAATAATATTGCCTGCGTGAAGTCGCGATACCGGGGCGCGACACGCCATGAAAACGACGGGATGCATGACATGGCTATGGGATCCTGCTCGCTCGCAACACAAAGCCAGGCCTGCACTGCGACAGGTCCGCTCACGAATCCGCGTAGTCCCAAATGAATGCCGCAATCCGGAAATCCTTCATATAGTGAAATCAGGACACCTTGACCAAGGAGATTGCGATGCCCGTTTTTATCATGCTCACCCGACTCTCGCTCGAAGTGCTGCGCAACCCCCAGACGCTGGAAGATCTCGAACGCGAGGCAATGGAACGTATCCGCACAGCCTGTCCCGAGGCGGAATGGCTGCACAGCTACGCCGTGCTCGGCCCGTATGATTATGTGGATATTTTCAAAGCGCCCGACAATGAAACGGCGACCCGGGTTTCGGCCCTGATCCGGACGTTTGGACGCGCCCATTCCGAGATCTGGCCTGCCACCGAGTGGGCGCAGTTCAAGGACATCCTGCGCAGCCTTCCGTCGCAGTGAATCCGGTCGCATAGAAAATGAACCTGGACGCCATGCAGCGCCAGGAATGGCTGCGGCTTCAAGCCAGGCTCGAAGCGTTCGAGGCGCTCAAGGCCGTATTCGAACCCTGGCTGATGGAGGAACGCGATGCCTCGGCCCGCGAGGCGCTGAGCAACGTTATATTTCATCTGGATGCGGAAATCGTCGAGCAACGTCGCCGCCTCGATGCATTGGGTCGCGCCGGACCGGAATGACAGTGCAGCCCGTTTTTTCAGCAGGGTTTCAGCCGGGCTACGCCAGGAAAGCCCTGGTTGTTAAACGGAAAAACATTGCCAACAGCCATTGCAGGCAGCCTGTTCCGCATAACTTTTCTTACACGCCCCCTTGCTTGGTGGGCGGACTGTGGTCCACGTCGTACCCCCCAGTCAGGGCATGAAGCGCGGTAAGAATTCTCGACAACGGAGAAGCTTCGCCCCCCGTCATCCCCTCTTCTTCGGCGACGGCAAGCTCGCTGGCATCGTAGGCCCAGGATCGCAATAGCTCGATTTTCTGATCCCGCGTCAAATCCGGGGAGTCGCGTAGCGCTTCCGGGTTGGCGAATACCGAACCAGGATCGAGCCGCGCCTGTTCGAGATCGATTTCATGCTTTTTTTCGGTCATTTTTCGTATCGCTCCATACACGGCAGCATGCTTCACGCTGCGCTGCAACAGCTTCCAGAATAGACGCTGCGCACCGGAATTTCTCGCGCTGTCTATATTGAAAGAAGGGCGAATGTCGGTCATCCCGGTGAAGGCGACTCGAACCCTTTTATTGAGCGCATTGACCGGAGAAGGACAGCGCCCGCCAAATCTTCCGCTCTGATTCGATTTGCATCACCGGAATTACACCAAGGAGAGACAAGCATGAGACGAATCTATTTCCTGGCACCCAATATGGAAATCTCCAAAAAGGTCGTTGAAGAATTATTGCTGGCGCAGATCGAGGCGCGGCATATCCATGTTCTTGCGAAGGAGGGCACGTCCATGGAAGACCTGCCGGAAGCATCGCATCTGCAGAAATCCGACCTGATCCCCGCACTCGAGCAGGGTCTAGCCGTGGGGGGGGCGACGGGCATGCTGGTCGGCCTCGCCGCGGTGGCCCTGCCGGGCGTGCCGGTGCTGGCCGGCGGCGCGTTACTGGTGACGACCCTTACGGGCGCCGGCTTCGGCGCATGGGTGTCGGGCATGATCGGCACCAGCGTCGACAATCGCCGCATCCAGCAGTTCGAGGAAGCCATTGAAAAAGGCGAGTTCCTGTTTATGGTCGATGTGCCCAAGGATCAGGTCGAGGAAATCGAAACCCTCATCACGGCGCACCACCCCGATGCCGAGTTCGGCGGCATCGAACCCGCAAAGCCGGCTTTCCCTTGAGGTTGCAACACACGCGCCGTGGTGCCGCACCCCCGGCCCAATAGGCGGCCGGTCCGATCGGCATCTGCTCCCCCGGGGCTTATAGCGGAATGTGATGCTGGCCGATACTCACGCGCTTGGCCTGCGGGCCCTCGGCGGCCATTTCCTCGATGAATTTCACCTCGTCCCCCGGGTTGAGCTGGTCGAGGGTGGTGTTCACCAGATTGTCGAAGCTGAAGTACAGCTCATCGCCGTCGGCGCGGCGAATGAACCCATAGCCATCCTCGGGGAAAAGACGTACCACCAGTCCGGTGTATTCCTGCGGATGGGTCTTGATCTCGCGGCGCAGGCGCTGGGCGTATTCCTCGAGCTGGCGTTTGGCGGCATCGAAAGCATCGCGCAGCGCGACATACGCGTCTTCGTGCTCGTCGCGGTTCACCACGATTTCGCTTCCCGGTACGCCAATATCGAGACGCACATTAAAAAGATTGCCCTGGTTCTTGTGCTGGTGCGGCAATTCCACTACCACCTGGCAGAACATGATCGGGTCGAAGAAAGTCTCCAGTTTGTCGGCTTTTTCCCGGATATGCGTCTCCAGCGCCTCGGAATGTTCAAAGCCGCGAAACGTGATTTGAAGCGGTGTTTTCATTTCGTTTTCCTTTCGTTCAGGTTGTTGAAAATACGCTCGGCGACAATGAGCGTGGGCGTGATGCCGGATTTTTCCTTCGCTTGAACCACGCCTACCTTGTCTTCGATACAAACCAGCTCACAGCCAGATCATGGTCATACCTGGATCGTGTCCACGGGTGACGCGATCCAGGCTGTCATCGGGCCAGCACGACCGGGCATTCGATCGCATCCAGCATCCGCTCGAAACCGGTCTGACTGAGGAAGCGTTCGCGGCCGGCCAGCACCAGGCAGCCGGCCCGTTCGCGGCGGGCCGCCTGAACCAGGCTGTCCCCCTCGATGGCATTCAGGCGCACGCACCGCCCGGCCGTCCCCCGCGCTTCCAGCACGGCCTGCGCGGCGGCACAGGCGGCGCGGTACGCGTCCTCGTCGCCGTCCTTGATCAGCAGCACCAATCCGGCGCCATTGCTGCGTGCCAGCATGGCGGCTGTTTCCAGGCTGTGCGTGGAGGTCGACAGATCCTCGAACAGCACCAGCACCGGGCCCCGGGATCGAAAGGCCGCAACTTGTCCCTGCGCGCCATGGTGCCGATCAGGCGCGCGTACAGCAGGTCGTTGTCCGCATTGCGCACGACCTCGTCCTCGAAATCGGCCGCCACCTTGAACAGTTCGCTGAACTCGGGATCGTATTGCGCGAGCAGGTAATACAGCAGGCGGTTGCCGATCAGGATCACCTTGGCGTCGAGCGGGATCGGTTCAGGCTCCAGCGACACGGTGCTGACCATGCTGACCATCTGGCCGATCGACTCGATGCGGATTTCGCGGGTGGACAGCGCGCGTTTGAGCCCCTCCCAGGAAAACGGCTGGGTCAGCAGCTTGTTGACATCCAGCAGCAGGTAGCCGCCGTTGGCCTGATGCAGCGCCCCCGGCTTGATCAGCAGGAAGTTGGTCACCAGCGCGCCGAACTGGGCAATATGCTCGACCCGTCCGATCAGATTCTGATAAGTGGGATGCTCTTCGTAGACCACCGGTGCGCCATCGACCCCGTCTCTCCCCACCAGCAGGTTGACGCCAAAGCGACTGAAGTCGGGGGGTTCGCTGGTGGCCGTGGCAAGCCCCTGAACGGCTTCCCTGGGATGGCGGAACTCGTCCATGTTTTCGATGACGTTCTGCTGCACCTCGCCCAGATAGCTGCACACCACCGGATATTCCGCATAGTCGCGGCGCAGATCATCGATCAGGTGGCCGACGGCGAACAGCACCGCCTCCTCGTTGAGCCTGCGCACCCGTTCAAGGCGTTCGCGCCGCCATTGGTGGACCTGGCGGATGACCTTCTCCAGCGTTTCCTGCAGAGTGCCGATGTCGCGTTCGATGCGCTCCTTCTCCTCCTGCGGCAGCTTCTCGTAGTCTTCCGGGCTCATCACATCGTCACCCTTCGCCGGCGCAAAGGAAAATCCGTTCGGCGTGCGCAGCAGGGTGACACCGAGCTTGCCCGCCTCCTCGCCCACTTCGACGAACGCCCGCGCCTGCCACTCGCCGTATTCCTCGTCGATCCGGGCGAGGCGACGACGGTATTCGTCGCCCTCGAACACCGCCGGAATCGTGGCCTTGAGTTCCGACACCAGCTGCTGCATGTCGGCGTGAAAGCGGGTGCCCAGGCCCGCAGGCAACTGAATCGCGTGCGGTTTGTGCGGTTGGTTGAAATTGTGGACGTAGCACCAGTCTGCGGGTCTGGCTTCCGCCCCCGCCCGTTGATCGAGCAACTGGCGGATCAGGTAGCGCTTGCCGCTGCCGGATTGCCCCATGACGTAGAGGTTGTAGCCCGCATGGCGCATACCGATGCCGAAATGCGCCGCGTCGATCGCCCGCATCTGGCCGATTCCCTGGGCCAGGTCGTCGAGTTCGGCGGTGGAGGTGAACGTGAAGCGGTCGGCATCACAGGCGCGATACAGGCGGTCGGGAGCAAGCGACGAAATCGGGTTCATGCTTTCAATTTAGTCGCTGTGAAAGGATTGTGTTCTGCGGTCGGTCTCGGCTCGTCGGAAGAAAAGTGCAGCTGCTCCAGATAGTCCAGCGATTGTTCGCGTCCTGCCGCCAGCAGAAAACCGCGCCCCGGCGCAGCCGGCGCAGAAGAACGCGAATACGGCAGTCTTTCGCCATGCCGGCGTCGTGATAGATAACCCTGCAGCAGGGTGAGCTGGCAAAAGATCGGTGAGCAGGACGCTGTGGGCAAGGCTCATGCAGCCAGGCTGTCCAGCGCGATGAACTGCGCGCCGAGACTGGCCATCTCCGCCTCGGCGCGTTCGCCGTCGCCGGGCCGGAGATCCACCGCGCGGATCGCGTCGGCCAGCACGAACACCTCGTAGCCAAGCCGTCGGGCATCCCGCACCGTGTTGAGCACGCAGTAATCCGTGGGCAGACCGCCGACGAACAGGCGGCGGATGCCGGCCGCGCGCAGGCGGCTGTCCAGATCGGTGCCCTGGAAGCCGGAATAGGCTTCACGATCCCGCGAAGTCGCCTTGGAGATCACCGGGGTGTCGGGCGGCAGCGTGAGCGCCGCCGCGAAATCGGCGCCGTGCGTGCCCGCCACGCAATGGACCGGCCATGGCCCGCCCTGCGCGTGGAAGGAGCGGTGCCGCAAGGGGCGCCAGTCGCGGGTGGCGAAGACCGGCACACCCTGCGCCTGGAATGCGTCGATATAGTGGTTGAGCACCGGCACCACCTCGTCGCCGCCTGCCACCGCCAGGGCGCCGCCCGGCAGGAAATCGTTCTGGATGTCGGTGACCAGCAGCACGTCGCCGGGCTGCGGCTGCCAGCGTTGTCGTTTGGATGATGCGGTTGCAGCGTTCATGTCGGCTTTCCTCTCGCCCCGATGTGGGCATGCGTCGAGCGGCGTCCGTCCGACTATCCAGTGTGTGACACTGGGTAAGCGCCGTTTGTTCGTTGCGGGCACCCGTGGCATTCGCGCGGGAAACAATCCAGAATACCCAGGGACACAAGCGCCACTGGAGTCAACGCCCCCTGGATCGCCACGGCCTGGCGGGCCTCGCGGTGACCCAATAAATCCGCGCGTCCCTAGTGCAATTCTTCGTCCTGATCGTGATGGAAAACCAGTTCTCCCAACTCGACCTGGACCGGTTCGCCCAGCGGCTGCCCGGCCACATCCACCGCCTGGAATCGCCACTGGCCATCTGCCAGCCAGCAGTAACCGAACTGCTCCTTGTGAAAGCATTCCTTGGGTTCCATGGTGGCGCCCTGATTGTCGGCAGATGCTCAATTTGAGTCTGGCATATTATGAAAATGCTGCCAGCCGTTATGAAGGAAACGCGATGACCCCGGATGCGCTTTGCCTGTTTGCCCTTGACGCCAGCCATGCCTATGGCGAAGGGGTGGCGAGGGCACTGGGCGTCGCGCTGTCCAGCCATGAGGAACGCGCGTTCGAGGACGGCGAACACAAGGCGCGGCCGCTGGAGAGCGTGCGCGGTAAGGACGTGTTCGTGATCCAGTCGCTCTATGGCGAGCCGGGCACCAGCGCCAACGACAAGCTGCTCCGCCTGCTGTTTTTCATCGCGGCCCTGAAGGATGCCTCGGCCGGCCGCGTCACCGCCGTATGCCCCTATCTGGCCTATTCGCGCAAGGACCGCAGGACCAAGTCGCGCGACCCGGTCAGCAGCCGTTATATCGCCCAGCTGTTCGAAGCGGTGGGCACCGACCGCATGATGACCCTGGACGTGCACAACGTGGCCGCCTACCAGAATGCCTTCCGCATCCCGGCCGAGCACCTCCAGGCCCAGGGCCTGTTCGTCACCTGGTTCGCGGCGCACCTGGACGACGAGCCGATCGTGGTGGTGTCGCCGGATGCCGGCGGGATGAAACGGGCCGAAAGCTTCCGCCGGGCCCTGAGCCAGACGCTCAACCGCCCCATTGGCACGGCTTTCATGGAAAAAATCCGCAGCGAGGGCGTGCTGTCCGGCGAGACGGTGGTGGGCGACGTCGACGGCAGGACGGCCATCATCCTCGATGACCTGATCAGCACCGGAACCACACTGGCGCGGGCCGCCACCGCCTGCAAGGCGATGGGGGCCAAGCGGGTTTATGCCGCGGCGACCCACGGCGTCTTCGTCGGTGCGGCGGGCGAAGTGCTGGCCGATCCGGCGCTGGATAATGTGCTGGTTGCCGACACCATTCCGCCCTTCCGACTGCCGTCTGCGCTGCTGGACAGCCGGGTGACAGTGCTGGCATCCGCGCCGCTGTTTGCCGACGCCATTTATCGCCTGCACAGCGGCGGCTCGCTGGTCGAAATGCTGCAGGTCTGAGCCCGTTCAGCCTGTGGCCAAAGCGGCGTGCCGTAGTGCCCGTTCGAGATAGTCCCGGGCCGTGGCAGCCCATTTTTCTGGCCGATGCCGACCGTCGTCGCGCAGATGCCAGAGGGCGAGCTTGGCACGCAGCATCGCCCGGCAGCTCTGGTAAAAATGCTGCAGCGCCACGGGCGGGGCGTCGCCGCTCGCCTCGGCATAGCCGTCCAGCAGCCAGCGGGCCACGTGCGGCGCATGCAGCCGCTCGCACTCCAGCGCCAGATAGCCCAGCTCGTCGGCCGGATCGAGGATGCGGAATTCGCGCTTGAACTCCAGGCAGTCGATGACGACCGGTTCAGCCAGCAGGCACACATGCTCTGGCCGCAAGTCGCCATGCCCCTCGACGATGCGGCCCGCCTGCACACGCTGATCGAACCATTCGGCATGGCGTTGCAGAAAATCGAGCTGGAAGCGCGCAAGTCCCGCCGGAAAGTCGCGGGGCAGGCCGAATTCCGGTCTGTCGAGCTCACGCAGGTTGTCCTCGATCTGTCCCGCCAGCGATTGCCGGTACGCGCCCGGTGTCAGCGGTTCCGCGGGCAGCGCGGCATAGAAGCGGGCAAGCCGCTGGGCCAGTTGCCTGATGTCCGCCTGCCCGACCCCGCCGTTGCGGATCAGGTGGTCGAGCATACGGTCCGCCGGCAACCGCCGCATCCGCACCAGCCAGTCGACGATCTCTCCTGTTCCATCCAGGCTCAGGCGGCCTACCGCGTCCACCAGCAAGGGGACCACGCCGAGGTAGATCTCGGGGGCCAGGCGCCGGTTGAGCCGGACTTCAGCCACGCAATCCAGGCGCCGCGCCTCGACCGTGCTGAAGTCGAGGTAGTCGTAGCGCACCGGCTTTTTCAGCTTGTAGGCATGGGTATCGGTGAGAAAAACCCATGACATATGGGTCTCCACCGCATCCACCTGCGTTGGTGCCTCGGGATAGGCATTCGGCCGGCCCAGCAAACCGAGTTTGGCGTCGAGGCTGACCGCGGCCTGCACCGGCCCGTTTGAAACGCATGTGGGGTGGCTCTTGTTCATTGCTTAATCATAGGCAAGGCAGAGGGCCACACTTTTTTGCAGGCCCATCTGCTATACCTTGAATCAAGCAGCGATTTTAAAAAATCATGATTCCTCGATGTGATCCCAGACCAGGAGGAAACGCCATGACCCATAACCCCATTGATGTCTCCGTCCGCGTTAGCCCGCGTCTGTCGGCGCTACTCAGCAGCCGGGCCAATAATCCGGAAAGCGACCAACCCGTCACGCTTGCGGGGGTGCGCCGCTTTCTCTCCGACCTGTTGCCGGACGACTTCAACGAGGCCGAGCGACTGCACCACTTTGATGTCGACATATCGATCCTCGACGAGCTCGACGCGCTGATCGAAGAGTTCGATGGCGACGCGCTGGCGATCGATTTTGTGCAGGCCCGCGCCAGCGAACCCTTGTCGCGTGCGATCGATGTGGTGGTTGGTGACGAGAACCGGGAAAACCCGCCCACGCTGGGGACCATCAGGAGCGCCATCCTGGACGGCCTCGGTGCGCGTCTGGTGGGCGATGGTGAACTGGAGGACGACGAGGACGACATGCTGCTGCCAGAGATTGATGCGCTGATCGAACGTTATGGCGAAGACACCCTCGCCGAAGAACTGCTGCGTTATGAGTAGCCATCGCCCAACTCCGATCGTTGCGAAGGGCCATTCGGCATGCTGAGATATCGACGCTCGAGGCGTGCGCTGGCGCTGTTTCTGGTGGTGCTGGGCGGCGTGATGATGTTCCTGGCGCCCGAGGACGTACGGGGCGGCCTCGCGGTGCTCGCGCTGGGCGTGGTGATCGAACTGGTCGGCATTGCGCTGGAACGCAGAACCTGACCGTCCCCTATTGCAAAGAAATCAACCGGGACCGGGAGTTGACATGAAAGCATTGATTATCAGCGCAGATAATTTTGAAGATTCAGAACTTCTGTTTCCGTTCTACCGGTTGCAGGAGGCAGGGCTGACTGTGGACGTCGCCTCGATTTCCCAAGGCAAAATCCACGGCAAGCACGGCTATGAGGTCGTCGCGGACAAGGCACTGCAGGAGATCGATCCGGGCGCGTACGATCTGCTCGTGCTCCCCGGCGGCAAGGCGCCCGCCGCCCTGCGCGAGGAGGCGGCGGCCGTTGCAATCGCGCAGGACTTCATGCGCAAGGACAAGCCGGTCGCTGCCATTTGCCACGGACCGCAGATCCTGATCAGCGCCGGCGTGTTGACGGACCGGCGCGCCACCTGCGCCCCTTCGGTTGCCGAAGAACTGAAACAGGCGGGTGCCCTTTACCAGGACGAGGAAGTGGTGGTGGACGGCAAGCTGGTCACGTCCCGGCATCCCCCCGACCTGCCTGCATTCATGCGAGAAATGCTCCGACTGATGGGCAATCCCTCACGCTGAGTCGTCCATTGTGGTGTTCGGCACCAATGAGGCATCAACACCAATCCGCTTCGACAAACGGCCGGGCCGTGACGGCTTGTCATCCTCGGTCCCGGGGCGGAAAAAGGTTGCATTCATGCAATGTCCAGGAATCACCACGCGAAAAATTAACACCATGGTCCACGGGCTTTCAGCCTGTTCGGTGCGACGGTCTGATTATTGAGTTGTGCCCGCCAAGCCGTGAAGCAATCCAGCGTCGCAGCGAAATCAAAGGCTTCTGGATCGCCATATCGCTTCGCGCCCCGCAATGACGTCCCCCTGGCTGACGCGCATGTCGCCATGAACCCCGACAGACCCTCCACCATCCCGTCCGGGCAGCCTGTTTCACATTCCGGGCAGTAGAATCGCTGCATGAATTCCAGTCGTCACTATCTGGTTTTATCCGGCTTCGCCCTGGCGGCAGTGCTGGGTGCTTTTCTGTGGCTGCGCCCCGACCCGGTGCAGCCGATCCGAATCGGCCTGCTGCATTCGCTCAGCGGCACCATGGCGGCAAGCGAACGCCCGCTGGTGGACGCAGTGCGGCTGGCGGTCGAGGAAATCAATGCAGCCGGCGGGCTGCTAGAGCGGCCGGTGGAAATGGTGGTTGCGGATGGCCGCTCCGATGACGCGACGTTCGCTGCCGAGGCCGAGCGGCTGATCGTGTCGGAGCACGTCAGCGTGCTGTTCGCCTGCTGGACCTCAACCTGCCGCAAGGCGGTGAAGCCGGTGGTGGAAAAACATCGCCACCTGATGTTCTATTCGCTCCAGTACGAGGGCCTGGAGCAGTCGCCCAACTTGTATTACACCGGCTCTACCCCCAACCAGCAGATCATCCCCGGCACACGCTGGGCGCTGGATGCGCTGGGCAAGCGGGTCTATCTGCTGGGCTCGGATTACCTTTTCCCCCACGCGGCCAACCGCATCATCCGCGATCTGGTCAGAGCCGACGGAGGCACCGTGCTGGCGGAACGCTATCGCGCGCTGGGTGAGACCGACCTCACCGCGGTCGTTGCGGAAATCCGCGCCATGAAGCCGGACGTGGTGCTCAACACCATCAATGGCGACAGCAATGTGCATTTCTTTCGCGCCCTGCATGCGGCAGGCCTGGGTGCAGTGCCCGTCATGTCGTTCAGCCTTGCAGAAGATGGCCTGAATGCCATTGGGAACGAAGCCTTCCATCCCAACCATTACGCGGCCTGGAGCTATTTCCAGAGCATTCCGGGGGAGGCCAACCGCCGTTTCGTCGCCGCCTTCCAGCAACGCTACGGCTCCGATCGGGTCACCAGCGATCCGGTCGAGGCTGCCTATGTCGGGGTGCGGCTGTGGGCACAGGCGGTGCGCGATGCCGGCACCGCCGATCCCGAACAGGTCAACCGTGCCATGCTGCTGCAGAGCATGGCCGCGCCGTCAGGCATCGCTGCAGTCGACCGCGCCACGCGCCACCTGTGGAAGCCGGTGCGCATCGGCAAGGCGCGCGTGGACGGCCAGTTCGATCTGATCTGGAGCTCGGGCAACGCGTTGCGCCCGGACCCTTACCCGGACTACCGTTCGCGCTTCGAGTGGGCGCAACTGATGGCCGAACTGTCCACCGCCACGCCATGAGCAAGCTTCACATTTCTACCCGCCTGCTGTTGAGCTATCTGCTGGTGGCGGTGTTGCCGCTGGCCGGTCTGGCTGCGTTTTTTCTGGCATCGTTCGAAACCTCGCTGCGCGAAACCGTGCTGGCGAACATGGCCACCATCGCGGACAAGAAGGCTGAGCAAATCGACAGCCACATAGCCGAGCGTCTGGCCGATGCCCGGTACCTCAGTCGCCAGGACCTGATCCGCGACGGGGTTGCCACGCTGAGCGGCGTCTTTCGGCGGAGCGGACAAGACGCGCCAGTCTATCAGGCAGCGACCCGTCCGCTACGCGATGCCCTGATGGCCGCCAACGCAACCGACGGCTTTTACGATTTGCTGTTGATGGATACGGCCGGCAACGTGATATTTTCGCTGCGGCAGGAGCCGGATCTGGGCACCAACCTCAGGCATGGCCCCTACCGCGACACCCAGCTGGCGAAGGGTTTCGAACTTTCCATGCAGACCCTGCAAACTCACCTCAGCCGGTTTTCACTGTATGCGCCCTCCGCAAACCAGCCCGCCGCCTTCCTGGTGGCGCCGGTGCTGAACGAGGGCGTGGTGATCGGCGCACTCGCCCTGCAGCTGGATGTAAACAAGCTGGAAGCGGTGGCAGCCGATCGCACCGGTCTCGGCCGCTCCGGCGAAACCGTGCTGGCGCAAACAGAAGGAAACAACGCCTTTTACACGGTACCGCTCAGGCATATCGAGAACGCTGCCTACCATTACCGGGTGCCACTCGGAAAAGCCGCCTTGCCGATGCAGAAGGCGCTGACGGGCGGCCATGGCCAAGGCATCATTCGCGACTATGTCGGCATCGAGGGGGTGGCGGCATGGCGTTATCTGCCGGCCCTGGGCTGGGGCATGGTAGTGAAGATCGACACCGACGAGGCGCTAGCGCCGGCCGCCAAATTGCGTCGCCTCAGCTATCTTGCGCTGACCCTGTTCCTGGTGCTCTCCGGCATCATGGCCTTCGTTCTGGGACGCGGCCTGTCACGCCCCATCCAGAAGCTAACCCGGGTGGCCGACCGCATTGCCGCCGGCGATCTCACGCCGCGCGCGCCGCGCGAGGGCATCGATGAACTGGACCGGCTGGCTCATGCCTTCAACCACATGACGGATGCGCTGGCAGAAGCGCGCCACGATCTTGAATCCCAGGTGGAGGCGCGCTCGCGGGAGCTGCGCGCGATTTCCTCGATGCAGGAGGCGATTCTCGACCAGGCCGGCGCACTGATCGTGGTGCTCGACCGCGAGGGCCGCATCCGCCGCTTCAATCGCGCCTGCGAGGAACTGACCCAGTATTCCTTCGAAGAGGTCGAGGGGAAATTCGTCTGGGACTACTTGCTGTCGCCTGAAGAGCTGAAAACCGTGCGTGAAGAGGCATTCCTTGCCCTGGTCCGGAATCCCCACGGCCTGCGCAACACCTATACCAACTACTGGGTTGCCCGCGACGGATCAAAGCGGCTGATCGAATGGTCGAATGCCCTGTTGCTCGACGAGCGCGGTGAACCGGAGTTCATGGTCAGCATCGGCATCGATGTGACCGAAAAAAGCATCGCCGTTGCCGCGCTCAAGGAAAGCGCGAAGCGTCTCAACGAGGCGCAGCGCATCGCCCGGGTCGGCAGCTGGGAGCTCGATCTGGTGAGCGGCAAGCTGATCTGGTCGGACGAGATTTTCCGCCTTTTCGAAATCGACAAGGAAGCGTTCGGCGCCACCTACGAGGCCTTCCTGAGCGCCGTCCATCCGGAAGATCGGGAGTGGGTCGATCAAACCTATACCCATTCGCTGGCGACCCGCACCCCCTACGAAATCAGCCATCGCCTGCGCATGCCGGACGGCCGCGTCAAGTGGGTGAACGAACGCTGCGAGACGCATTACGACGCGCAGGGCAAGGCGCTTCTTTCCACCGGCACCGTGCAGGACATCACGGAGCGAAAGACGGCCGAGGCGCAAATCAGCCAGTTGGCGTATCACGATGCCCTGACCGGCCTGCTCAACCGCTTCAGTCTGCAAAGCCGGCTGGAACAGGCCCTGACCATGGCGCATCGCGAAGAGCGCGCACTGGCAGTGGTCTTCCTCGACCTGGACCGCTTCAAGATCATCAACGACACGCTGGGCCATGCCATGGGCGACGCTCTGCTCAAGGACGTGGCAACCCGCCTGCGCGACAACGTCCGTGACAGCGATATCGTAGCCCGCCTGGGCGGTGATGAATTCGTGGTGGTGCTGACTGAAGTGGATGACGCCACAGCGGCCGCCCGCGTGGCAGACAAACTGATGCTGGCGCTGACCGAGCGTTATCAGATCGGTGAGCACGAACTGCACTCGACGGCTAGCCTCGGTCTCGCCATGTATCCGGGCGACGGCGAGGACGGCGACACGCTGATGAAGAACGCCGATACCGCCATGTATCACGCCAAATCGCAGGGACGCAACAATGTCCAGTTCTTCACCGCCGCGATGAACCAGGCAGCGGTGAAACGGCTGATGCTGGAGCACGACTTGCGGGCGGCGGTGGAAGCCAGCCAGTTCGAGTTGCACTATCAGCCGCAGCTGAATAGCCGCGACGGCCGCATCATCGGGGTCGAGGCACTGGTACGCTGGCGCCATCCGCGCGACGGCCTGGTGCCGCCAGCGACGTTCATCCCGGTGGCCGAGGAAACCGGGATGATCCTGCCGCTCGGCGAATGGGTGCTCAACGAGGCCTGCCGCCAGTGCCGTGCCTGGCGGGATGCGGGGCTGCAGGCGGTGACCATGGCGGTGAACCTGTCGGCGCACCAGCTGCACTCGCCCGCCCTGCTGACACAGGTTGCACAGGCGCTGGATAGACACGGGCTGTCGGGCGCCGACCTCGAGCTTGAAATCACGGAATCCGTCGCCATGCACAATCCCGATTCGAGCATCAGCCAGCTCAAGGCATTGCGTGACCTGGGCGTGCGCCTGTCGATCGACGATTTCGGTACCGGCTATTCATCGCTCAGCTATCTCAAGCTGCTGCCGATCCACGCGCTCAAACTTGACCAATCCTTCGTCCGCGATATCGAAACCGACGTCAACGACGTCGCCATCTGCACTGCCACCATCGCCCTGGCGCACAGCCTCGGCCTGGCAGTGATGGCAGAAGGCGTGGAGACCGAGGCGCAGCGTCTTTTCCTGGCCTCTCACCGATGCGATTCCATGCAGGGCTATTTGTTCAGCAAGCCGCTACCGGCAGCGGAAGCGCTGGCTTTCCTCAAGGCGCGACATGCCGATCCAGAAATTCTGCCGTCATTAGAATGAGGGATTGCTATCCTGAGTGAAGCAAGCCTTTATCCAGTCACGCCACCCAGGAGGTTCGATGGCCGCTCTTGACCAGTCCCAGCTTGACCAACTCGCCAAAAAATTGAACGAGGAGAACCAGACACTGCTGCGCGAAGTGCGCAGTCAACTGGAAAATCCGGACGACCAGCATCGCATCGATCTGCTCAACAGGGAGCCCGGCGACCCCGGCGACGAGTCGATCGCTACCGCTCTGGCAGATTTCAACCTGACCCTGCTGGATCGCCATATCGACGAAATACGGGACATTGAAGCCGCGCTGCAGCGAATCAGGAATGACGAATACGGCGTGTGCATAGACTGCGGCGTTGACATCGATTTCAACCGCCTGCAGGCCCGCCCGACTGCCCAGCGCTGCATCGTGTGTCAGGAAAAACATGAAAGGGAGTATGCGCAGGAAGGCCATCCGAAAATGTGAGCCGGCCGTCTTTCCCTCCAACCCAACCGAAGCGGACATTGCTAATGCCGGAGCTGAAGTACGATTTTCCGGAACTGAAAGACGATTTACCGGAGCTGAAGGACGATTTGCCTGAACTGATCCGCAGCCTGCAGGAGCCGGCCTGCTACGATCACCCGGCAGGTTCGGTCCGGCTGATCAAGACCCATATCTCCTGGGTGCTGCTCACTGGCGAGTTCGCCTACAAAATCAAGAAGCCGCTGGACCTTGGCTTCCTCGATTTCAGCAGCCTCAGCAAGCGCCTGCACGCCTGCTGCGACGAAGTGCAGCTCAACCGGCGGCTCGCGCCGGCCATCTACCTCGACGTCGTCCCCATCACCGGCACGCCGGCCGCCCCCCACATCAACGGGGTCGGCGAGACCTTCGAATACGCGGTGAAAATGCGCCAGTTTCCGCCGGACGCCACGCTCGACCGGCTCGACGACCACGGCGGGATGACCGTGCAACACGTCGAAGCCATTGCCGCCACCCTGGCCCGCTTCCATCTCGACGGCTGCAAGCGCGCCGCGCCAGACAGTCCTTGGGGTGGCCCGGCAAACATCTGGCAGCCGGTGGCGCAGAACTTCGCGCAGATCGCGCCGCGCCTCGACGACCCGGCCGACCTGCGGCGGCTGGACGCTCTGCAGCGCTGGAGCGAAGCCGAGCATGCGCGCCTGACACCGCTGATGGCCGCGCGCAAGCGCGACGGCTTCGTGCGCGAATGCCACGGCGACCTGCATCTGGGCAACCTGGCCTGGGTCGACGGCCAGTTGCTGGTGTTCGACTGCATCGAATTCAATCCCGAACTGCGCTGGATCGACATCCAGTCCGAAGTCGCGTTCTGCTATATGGACCTGCTGCAGCGCGGCCACCCGGACTGGGCTTGGCGCTTCCTCAACGGCTGGCTGGAACGCACCGGCGATTTCGCGGGGCTGGCGCTGCTGCGCTACTACGCGGTATACCTCGCGCTGGTACGCGCCAAGGTGAGTGCCATTCGCAGTGTGCAAACCGCCGGCCCCGAACGCGACGCCGCGCTCGCCGAGGTGCGCACGCTGCTGAACCTCGCCACCACGCTGACGCGCGCCCTGCCCGTCCGCCTCGACATCACCCACGGCCTGTCGGGCTCCGGCAAGACCACCGTCACCCAAAAACTGATGCAGGCGCCGGGAGCGATCCGCCTGCGCTCCGACGTCGAGCGCAAGCGCCTCGCCGGGCTCGATGCCCAGGCGCGCAGCGGCTCCGGCGTCGGAGAAAACTTGTACGCGACCGAGGCCACGCAGAACACATACAGGCATCTGGCGCACCTGGCAGGACACCTCCTCGACGCCGGCTGGCCGGTGATCGTTGACGCCACCTTCACCGCACGCTGGCAGCGCGACCTGCTGCGCGACGTGGCGCGCACCCGCCGGGTCGCATTTCGCATCCTCGATTTCCCCGTCCCCGTCGCCACCCTGCGCGAACGCATCGAGCAGCGCGCACATTCAGGCGGCGATGCTTCGGAAGCCGACCTCGCCGTGCTGCAGCATCAACTTGAGACGGAAGAGCCGCTCGCCGCCAACGAAGCGTCTGACATTGTTCGACTCGACGCGTCGTAATGAAAAAACACAGCAGCGGCCTGAGAGACAGGCATGGCGCGTGTATGTGGGTAACGGAAACAGTGATAAGGCACTCGAAGGCTGGCAGGTTGGTTGTTGATTTATAAGCAAAGTTCTTCCCGGTCATCGGTGTTGCCGAGGCGCGCGGCTCAAGAGTGGTCGCGTTGTCGGTTCCAACTGCTTGTGCCTGCCTCCTGGTCGGGTGTGACAGGCGCGCGTCAGGTCAGGACATTGAAAATGCCCCGCCAAAGCCTACATTGGAGGAGGTTGTCAGATGCATCCCGCTTCATCGGGCGGCGGGCTGACCAGCATGCTCGCCACAGTGTCCCGGTGACGCCACCCCACTTGATCTGCAGGAGCACAGTATGAAACTGGACGATTTGAAAGAAAGTGTCGGTTC
The DNA here is from genome assembly GCA_024636675.1 of Hydrogenophilales bacterium. Classification (GTDB taxonomy): domain Bacteria; phylum Pseudomonadota; class Gammaproteobacteria; order Burkholderiales; family Thiobacillaceae; genus Thiobacillus. The sequence goes on from JAGXGM010000036.1 coordinate 62,670, forward strand.
CATGTGGGAGAACGTGTCCGAAGGGGGGCGTCACCTGTGGAAATCCGCGTCCGGGGCGCTCACCCGCTTCAAGCCGGGCGAAAAAACCAACCTGCCCGCCCCCAGCGAGGTGGATGACGACGCCTATCTTCCCACCCAGGGCTGGGCGTTGCTCGGCGGTGACGTGTACGAGGACGAAGACAGTCTGCTGGTGCGACTGGAGGTGCCGGGCATGGAAAAAGCCGACATGGAGATCGAGGTCCTCGAAGACGCCCTGGTGGTGAGGGGCGAAAAACGCTTCGAACGGCAGGAAACCGAGGGCCGCTGGCGCGTCATGCAATGCGCCTATGGCAGCTTCCGCCGGGTGGTTCCCCTGCCCGTGGCGGTGAAGGCCGAAGCGGCCTGTGCGAGCTACAAGAACGGCGTGCTGCGGGTCGAGTTACCCAAGGCCGAGGCCGGCAAGCGCCGCGCAATCGCCATTCCGGTTGAATGAACCAGGGCGTCGCCATGATCAATCCCAACCGTTTATTCAAGAAACTGGCCCTCCAGTAACTTCCCGCAACGCAGTCAAAAGCGGCGCGCGATGAAGGGCGCCGCTTTTATTGGCGCCTCTCAATGGCAGCGAACTGGGCGGTCTTGCTAATCCCCCGCCTCGATCTTCGATGGGCTCACGCCCGCAGCAACCAGGTATTCGCGGACATGGCGCAATTCCTGTTTGGTGCAGGTCGTGCTGTTGTGCGGGCGATGCAAAAACCCTTCCACGCCGTTCAACTCCACACGGAAGCTCGCGCCGTGGTGCGGCTCCACACTGGCGCCCAGGTGCGTCAGCATCGATTCCACTTCCCGCCAGTGAACATTGGCGCTCACCGGGCCTTCAAAAATCGACCGCAGCAGACTCTCGTGTTTGTGGCGCATGGCAAAGACTCACGTGAACTTCAAGCTCTTTCCATCATAGAACCTGAGTTGCCGCTACGCGACCTGAGTTGCCGCTACGCGAATTGTGTCTACGCCAGAGGCGCTGCCGTTTTGCCGGAAGACGCCTGGTGCTGACGCATAAACACGTCCAGGTCGGCCGCTGCCAGCGGCCGGCTGAACAAAAAGCCCTGTATGTCCTGGCATCCCTCATCGCGCAGAAACGCCAGCTGGGCCTCGGTTTCCACCCCCTCGGCAACGATGCCCAGCCGCAGGCTGCGGGCCAGCTGGATGATTGCGCGGACAATGGCGGCGTTGTCCGGGTCGGTGTTGACGTCGCGTACGAAGGAACGATCGATCTTCAGCCGGTCGACTGCAAACCGCTTGAGATAGCTGAGCGAGGAATAACCGGTGCCGAAATCGTCGATCGACAACCGCACCCCCAGCGTCTTGAGCTGGCGCACCGTGTCCAGCGTGTTTTCCACGTCTTGCAGCAGGATGGATTCGGTCAGTTCGAGTTCCAGCAAATGCGCCGGCAGACCGCTTCTGGCAAGCGCACCCGCTACCGTTTCGATCAGGTTGGCACGGCGGAACTGCAGGGCGGACAGATTGACCGACATGGTCAGGTCGGACCACCCAGCCTGCCGCAAGGCCTGCGCCTGACGGCAGGCCTCCTCCATCACCCAGGCACCGATCGGCACGATGAGACCACAGTCCTCCGCCACCGGAATAAAGCGGGCCGGCACGACGTTGCCCAGTTCCGGGTTGTGCCAGCGCAGCAATGCCTCCACCCCGATCACCCTGCCGCTGCCGATCTCCAGTTGCGGCTGGTAATGCAGGGAAAACTCGGCCCGGAGGAGTGCCTGGCTCAGCCGGTTCTGCAGCAGCAGATGTTCGTGTGCCTGCAGGTTCATCTTGTCGTCGAAGAAGCGGTAGATATTGCGGCCCGCGTCCTTGGCGTTGTACATCGCCGTATCGGCTTTCTGCAGCAAGCTGTCGAAGCCCTTGCCATCCTCGGGATAGACCGCGATACCGATGCTGCAGGAGGTATTCAGCACATGGCCGTTGATCTCCGCGGGCTCGGCCAGTTGCGCGAGAATCTTGCTCGCGATGCGTTCAACGGTTTCGAGGTCGGGAATCTCGTTCAGCAGCAGGATGAATTCGTCGCCCCCCTGCCGACTGATGGTGTCGCTCTCGCGCGTGCATTCGGACAGGCGCGTGACCACTTCCTGCAGCAAGCGATCGCCGGCCACATGCCCGAGCGTATCGTTCACCACCTTGAAATTGTCCAGGTCGAGAAACAGCATGGCCACCCTCGCCCGCGACCGTTCCGCCACGGCCATGGCATGCTCGAAGCGGTCGCGCAGCAGGATGCGATTGGGCAGGCCGGTAAGCACATCGTGGTGGGCGAGGAATTCGATGCGAGCCTCGGCCATCCTGCGCTCGGTGATGTCCCGGTCCACGCCCTGGAATCCGATCAGCTGCCCGGCTTCGCTGAAAAGCGCCGACGCATTGGATTCGAAGGTGCGATAACTGCCATTGCGGTGACGCCAGCGCAGCACGATGTTCTGCCAGCCCTGCCGGGCAGACACCGCATTTTCCAGTGTCTTGCGCAGCAGTTGCACGTCATCCGGATGCACCAGGCTGGCCAAATCCATGGCCCTGAATTCCTCTGTGTTGTAGCCCAGATTGTCCAGGCCCCGCTGATTGCTGTAGACATGCCGGCCGTGCGTGTCGATCGACCAGATCCAGTCGGCAGATTGTTCCGCCATGGCGCGGAAGCGTGCCTCGCTCTCGCGCAAGGCTTCTTCGGCGCGCTTGCGCTCGGTGATGTCCACGAAATTGACAACCGCGCCCACCAGCTCGCCATCGCGGAACATGGGATGCGACCTGTATTCCACCGGAAAACTGCTGCCGTCCTTGCGCCAATGGACCTCGCTGTCGATATGCGTGGAGGTTCCCTGCAGGGTGGAGCAGCGAACGTGACAATCTTCCTTGGGGTACGAACGGCCATCCGGGTAACTGTGATGAATAAGCTGATGCACGTTCTTGCCGAGCATCTCCTCGTGCGTGTAACCCAGCATGTCGAGGCAGGCCGGATTCACGAAGGTGCAGAGGCCCTGGGTATCGACCCCGAAGATCGCCTCGGAAGAAGAATCCAGCAGCAAACGGAAGCGCGCCTCGCTCTCGCGCAGGGCCGCCAGCGATGCGCGATGGCCGATGGCCATGCCGAGGTCACCCGCCAGTTTTTCCAGCAGGATGACTTTATCCAGCCCGAACGCGTGCGTTTCGTGGCTATAGACATTGAGTGCGCCAACCACCTGCCCATTCACCCGCAACGGCGTTGCCGCCGATGAACGATATCCCAGCGCGCGCGCGCGATCCCGCCACGGCGCGAACCGCTGGTTGATCTCGGTATCGTTGTTGACCACGGTGGTACCCATGCGGATTGCAGTGCCGGTAGGCCCCCGCCCTTGCGGCGAGTCATCGCAGCGGATGTCCGCCGGCGTGAGATAGTCCCGGACGAACCCGGCCACGGCGACCGGCCTCAATGCCTTGCCGTCTTTTTCCACCAGACCGATCCAGGCCATGCGAAACAGGTCATCCCGGATCATTTCCTGGCAGATGCGCATCATCAGCTCCGGTTCGGACAATTCCGCCATGAACATCTGGTTGACCGCTGCAATCGTCTGCAATAGCAGGTTGCGGCGCTGCATGACGAGCGCTGTGCGGTGCTGCTCGGTCACATCGCGCAGGCTGCCTACCATCCGCACAGGCTTGCCGTCATCGTCGCGCTCCACGACCTTGCCGCGGTTCTGCACCCAGATCACATTGCCGTCGGCGTGCTGGACACGGTGCTCGCAATCAAACACGGGCTCGCCGCCCAGACAGTTCTGGATGAGCGCCATCACCTTGTCGCGCTCCATTTCGTGTACACGGACAAGCACCTTCTGCCAGGTGTGCTCGAGCTGACGCGGACTCAGCCCCATCAGCCGCGCCCACTGCGCATTGTGTCGCACCCGTCCGCTGGCGAGTTCCCATTCCCAGATGCCTTCGCCGATGATGGCCGGGGTATCGGCCTGCTGATCCCCGGCGACGGGCGAATGGCGGCTCGACTTGACCGCCGTCTTCGCACCGGGATCATGCCCCTCCGCCAGCAACGCCTTGGCGGCACGACGCTGCGTTCTCGCCGCGCTAAGAGACATCTCCGCATAGGTCCCCAAGGCCAGGGTTTTACGCTGGCCGTCAAAGCCGTAATCCAGCCGCCAGCAGCGCGAGCCATCCGGCTGCACCAGCAGATACAGGCCGCCACCGTCTGCCAGTTTGAGGGGCTTGCTGGCAGGCATGGTCTGGCAGATCAGACTGTCGGTGAGAGGCATTGCCACAGGGGCCATGACGGCTTGAAAGAATATTACTGAGGCAGCATCCTACCTGCCGGATAAAGTCGCGCATATCGTCAATAACGTCCGGGGCAAGGTGGTACGAACGGCAGACAAAAAACCATGAGTTAAATAAGGTTTTCATCAGGCTAGCGCGTGGATTCGCCCGCTCTGCCACGCGCCCGACGTATTGCCTCTATTGGATTTTTTGGCTCGTCGACTGGACCGGATGTCTGGCAAACGGCTGCGCGGAACGGCCCGGTGTTGCGGCCAGCGCTTGCGGCCTGCAGGCTGGGCATCCCGCGAGTGGTTCATCATCTACCACATCAACTGCGTGCGGCACTCACCATCGCCAACCAGGAGCAAGGCGTGACTGAAGACGTCCAGCGCATTCGCAGCCATTTTTGGCTGCCCGGCGACATTCCGGGCTATTTAGCGCCTGCCCGGGCCGGAGCAAATAGCCGTAATGGGGAGGATCAGCGGCACAGGCCGACCCGTAACCGACCACCCCATTCCGGAAGTACGTATCCGGCAGTGGACACATCGCCTGAATCGACTGCTGAACGCGCATCACCCGGCTACAGTAGCCAGATGGCTTAACCCTATCGCGGAACTACCCGGGCATTTTCGCCGCTACCTTCCACACGCACGCGCATCCCGTCGCGCAAGCGTGCATCCACCGGCTGCGTGATCGTGACGCGGCCGCCGGTCACCATGTTGACGGTGATCCGCTGAGCATCGGTTTTCTTGTATTTGCTTTCGGCATAGGTGCCCGCCGCACCGCCCAATAACGCGCCTGCCACCGTGGCCGTGGTGCTGTCGCCCACCCCCGACCCGAGCAGGCCGCCGGCCACCGCGCCGACGGCGGTACCGACGCCCAGTTTGTATTCGTCGTCCACCTGGATGGTTTCGATCGAAGTAATTGTCCCGTCTCGTTCAGACTGGCTTGCCACCGCTCCGCCAGTCTCGCCGTATTGTGTTCCACCCAGGCTGCCCATATCTGCGCATCCTCCCGCCAAGGCCGCCGACAACAGTAATGGCAATGCAATCCGCTGTTTCATGATCAGACTCCTTCAGTTTTATCCGGCTTCTCAATATAGGAAATTTCAGGGCAAAAGATGCCTGTCCCGGCAGTTGCAGCGGATTCCTGCGGCTGGAGGAAGTGCCGGTGTGGCGACAAAGCCCGATGAATCGAAGCTTTCCACTAAAATCACACGGATACCCTGACTTCTAAAACCCAACGCAAAGCACATTCTGCTCATGGACGATCTGGCTCGACAACTCGGTTTTGATTTCCTGGCCATATCCTGGTTGCCCCAGGTGCTGACGGTGATTGTCGCTTTCGTCGCCATCAACATTAGCGCCTACTACCTGCTGCGCCATATCGAGAAGGTTGCCGCAAGCACCGAGACAGTCTGGGGCGATGCCCTGATCCGGTCTGCCCGGACACCCGTGACGCTCATCATCTGGATCGTCGGCGTGGCCTTCATCCTGCAGATCGTGCACGAGCACAGCGGCGCCCCCATCTTCGGATTCGTCACGCCCACCCGGGATACGGTCATCATCATCGCGCTGGCCTGGTTCCTGTTGCGGCTGATCAGCCATGCCACGCGCGCCATCATTGCCCGCAACGTGGCGGCCGGGGGCACGCTGGACTACACCACGGTCGACGCCCTCTCCAAGCTGGGCCGCTTCTCGGTCTTCATCATTGCCACCCTGATCATCCTGCAAACCCTGGGATTCAGCATTTCCGGCGTGCTGGCGTTTGGCGGCATCGGTGGCATCGCGGTGGGGTTTGCCGCCAAGGACATGCTGGCCAATTTTTTCGGCGGCCTGACCATCTACCTGGACCGCCCGTTTGCGGTAGGCGAATGGATCCGCTCGCCGGAAAAGCAGATCGAAGGCACGGTGGAATATATCGGCTGGCGCCACACCCGCGTGCGAGCCTTCAACAAAAACCCGATCTACGTGCCGAACGCCCTGTTCACCACCATCGTGGTGGAAAACCCCACCCGCATGACCAACCGCCGCATCAAGGAAACCATCGGCATCCGCTATGGCGACCTCGACAAAATGGCCGCCATCGTCGCCGACGTGAAGACCATGCTGCAGGGCCATCCCGAGATCGACACCGACGCCATCCTGATCGTCAATTTCAACGAATTTGGCGCATCGTCGCTGAATTTCTTCATTTACACCTTCACCAAAACCGTCCAGTGGGTGCACTTTCACGAGGTCAAACAGGATGTATTGCTGAAAATCGCGGCCATCATCCAGGCGCACGGTGCGGAAATCGCCTTCCCCACCCGTACCCTGCATCTGGACTCCATCCCTGCCGGGATGCAGGCCAATGGCCAAGTTGCGGATCAAAATGAAGAAGCCGGCCGATGCAAACAGGCGAGTCGGTGATGTTTCGGTTTAATTCGATTTAACCTGGGAAATCCGTCTCATGTGCCGCGCGGCGGTTTAATCCATTTCGTCAGGCCGTGCAGGACGCCGCAGCCTGTTCCCACCATGGGCGTATGTCGCCCGCCTTGCCAAGACAGGCCATTCCCCTCATACTGTCAAGTGCATTAGTCTTTTGGTTTGTCCCTCCGGCCCCTGGCGGGCATCTTGTCGGCTCTCCTCATTAGCAGCCGCACCGCGCAACCCCCGGCGCGGCTGCCGCAGTTCCCACTGAGACTTTCGCACACCCCCACGCCGGTGCACGGTTTCGTCGCGCCCTCGGCCAAGCATCATGAGGAATCAAAAACATGGCAAAAGAAGAACTTGTAGAAATGGAAGGCGTCGTCAGCGAAGTGCTGCCGCAAACCCGCTTCCGCGTCACTCTGGACAACGGTTTCGAAATCACCGCCTACGCATCCGGCAAAATGCGCAAGCACCGCATCCGCATCCTGGCCGGTGACAAGGTCACCATCGAAATGTCGCCTTACGACCTCACCAAAGGCCGGATCAATTTCCGCCACAAGGACACCAACTCCGGTCCTCGTCCGGCGATGCAAAGAAGGTAAAAAACCGACAAGGCGCTGCGAAGGCTCAGGCCCGCAACGCCCTTTCACACCAGGCGCCTGTCATTCGGCGGAGCCTGTCGCAGGGATCACGCGGCACGCATGCCGCCCCCTTCTCCCTCAGCCGTTCAAGCAATGTCCTCGGGACAGGCCAGTCGAAGGCTCGATCCCTACGAAATCCGGACCTCCGTCCCCACCTTCACCAGATCGAACAGTTCCGCCACATCGGCATTCTTCATGCGGATGCAGCCGTGCGATGCCGGCGTACCAAGCTTGTGTTCCTCGTGGGTGCCGTGGATGTAGATATAGCGGTTGTGGGTGTCCACCGAGCCGCCCTGGTTCTTGCCCGGCTCCAGTCCCTCCAGCCACAGGATCCGCGTCAGGATCCAGTCGCGTCCCGGGTTCTCGGCGTCCAGTTCCGGCGTCCAGATTTCTCCGGTTAATTCGCGTGCCTTGAACGCCGCGCACAGCGGCGCGCCCGCACCAAACTTTTCCGCAATGCGGTGCCGCCCGCGCGGCGTGCCGTAGCTGCCGTTCTGCTCCCCTGCCCCGTTGGTCGCAGTGGAAACCGGGTACTGCCGCAGCAAGATATCGCCATCGGGCACCGGCTCCCACAGGTATAACTGCTGCAGGCGCATGTCCACCTCGATATACAGGTCGCTCATTGCACCGCCTCCTTCTTCTGCTGCCGGCGCGCCTCGAAAAAGCCCGAGATCAGCGCCGCGCATTCGTCCGCCAGCACTCCGCCGGCGATCTCGCAATGGTAGTTGAGGCGCGGCTCGGCAAACACGTCGATGATGCTGCCGTGCGCGCCGGTCTTGTACTCCTTCGCGCCGTACACCACGCGCGCCACCCGTGCATGCAGGATCGCCCCCGCACACATCACGCACGGCTCCATCGTCACGTACAGCGTGCAGCCCACCAGCCGGTAATTGCCAACCCGCGCCGCCGCATCGCGCAGTGCCATCACCTCGGCATGCGCCGTGGGGTCATGGCTTGAAATCGGCTGGTTGAATCCGCGCCCGACGATCTCGCCGCCGCACACCACCAGCGCTCCCACCGGCACCTCGCCTGCATCCCAGCCCTGGCGGGCCAGTTCCAGCGCAGCGCGCATGTAGCCGGCATCGTTAGCATCTTTCGGCAGAGGGGCTACAGTGATGGGTGATGGGTCAGTCATTCGTTTTCCTGAGCGCCCCCCGCAGGGGTGCCTACAATTTGACAGTGTAATCTACGGTGAAAGGGCCGGGGCAGGCGATTAACAAGCAACCGGCGCGGGGGATATGGTTTTCTTCCGGCCTTGATTTTTCAACGCTGGCACTCGTGTCCGAGCCTTTTTCTGTTCCGTGGCAATCGGCATACCGGACATGAACACCTTCCAAGGAGAAATGCAGGATGAAAAAATTCATGACAGTCGTAGCGCTGCTGCTGGCGGCAGGGTTTGCCCAAGCCGCCAATGATGGCCTCATTACCAAGAAGAGTGCGCACAGCGTGAAAGTAACCCTCGATCGCCTGGAGGCGGCTCTGGAGAAAAAAGGTATCGGCGTCGCCCTCCGCTGGAATCACAGCGAGAAGGGCAAGGAAGTCGACATTCCGTTGCGCCCCACCGAGTTGCTCCTGTTCGGCAACCCGAAATTGGGCACTCACATGTTCACCAGCAATCAGACAGCAGGCATCGACCTGCCCCTGAAGGCCTTGGCCTGGGAGGACGCAAAAGGTCAGGTGTGGTTGACCTACAACGACCCGGCCTACATTGCCAAGCGCCACCGCATCGGCGATCGTGACGACATCGTCGCCAAGATGAGCAAGGCGCTGGCCGGGCTTAGCGACGCTGCCACCAAGCCGTGATCCGCTATTCCCGGCGTCGACCTGCGAGGATATGAATTTAGCCTACATCCGCCCAGGCCGAACCCAGCCGCAGTCATGACAAATCTGCGCGTCGGCGGGATTTTTCTTTTCGCGCCGGGCGCTATGCGCTAGCGGGGTCACGGGGGTCAGGTTTAGCTAGGTAGCGAAGCAGCAAGCCCAAACTTGCCGGAAACACGATCCATTACCCGATTGACCGTCCCGCCCGCGCGCGTCTCAAGGCCCCGCCGGCCGCGAGGACAAGCGCCAGCAGCGCCGCGAGCGGAGCCACCGCAAAGTCGGGCGACTCCATCGCCCACAGGGTGGCGCCGCTGAGCAGGCACCAGGCTACGGGGATCGGGAAAAGCCCCCAAGCCGGCCGCCCGCCGGCGAAGAGCAGCACGCCGAGCGTCGCCAGCGCGGTGGGGTCGGGCGCCATGCCGAACACTTCTGCCTGCGTCCAGCTTCTCCCCAGAAGCGGTCCTATCAAGGGAAACACCAACAGGGCAAACAGCAATAATCCGAGGCCGGCGCGCTGCTGCAGCCGGGTAGCCGGTACCGGCGTGAGCCGGCCGCGCAGCACCCCCAGCCACACCAGCAGCAGAGCCTGGACAACGAAGGCCAGCGCGAAATAGCCGGCGGCCAAATTGATGCTGGCGTAGCGCTGCCAGTGGAAGCCCCAGGCGATCCACAGCCAGCACACTGCCAGGATCAGGGCGATGGCGCGGCCTGCCCTTTCGCCGCCGCGCCGCCATAGCGCCAGCACGGCAACGCCCAGCACCAGCGCAAGCAGCTGCGATGGCCACAGGTCGCGGTTGTAGAGCTCGAACAGCCGGTAATACGTCTGCGCCGAAAACATCAGCAGATCGCGCAGGCCATAGGTCCACCACTCCGACATCAGAGCCGGGCCACGAAAGCGGCCATGCGCGCACGCATGGCCTGATCCGGCTGGCGCCCGGTAGCGGCACCCATGTTTTCCCGCACATGATCGACGCGGGTGGTCGCCGGAATCGCGCAAGTGACGGCCGGATGCGAAATAATGAACTTGAGGGCGAACTGCGCCCAGCTGCTGCAGTCGATTTCGGTCGCCCACGGCGGCAGCGAATGGCGTTCGAGCCTGCGGATCAGCGAGCCCTGCTGGAACGGGCGGTTGACGATGACGGCGATGCCGCGTTCCCGCGCGAGCGGCAGCAGACGCTGCTCTACCTCACGGTCGACGAGGTTGTAGGTGAGCTGCACGAAATCGATCGGCTGGCCGGCCATAATCTGCGCCATGTCGCCGTGGCGGCGGCCATGCGAGGTGGTGATGCCTACATAGCGCAACTGACCGGCCGCCTTCATGGCGAACAGCGTCGGCAGGTGGGCCTGCCATGCCAGAAGGTTATGCACCTGCATCAGGTCGAAACGCGGAATACCCCACAGCCGGCGCGAGGCTTCCATCTGCGCGCGGCCTGCTTCGCCGTCGGAAATCCACACCTTGTCGGCGGCGAACAGGTCGGCCGGCCGCCCAATTTTTTTCAGGCCGTATCCGATGACTTCCTGCGCCGAGCCGTACATCGGCGAACTATCGATCAGCCGCCCGCCTGCCTGAAAGAAGGCGCGCATCACCTCGGCGCGGGCGTCCCGCGCAACGCGGTCGTGGCCGACGTTGAAGGTGATCCAGCTGCCCAGGCCGATTAGCGGCACTGCCTCGCCGCTCGACGGGATGGCCCGGGTGGCGGGACGAACCTGCTGCGCCCACCCCATCGCCGACCCCAGCAGGGGCGCCGCCGCGATGGTGCCCAGCAGCCTGCGGCGCGTGAGATCCGGAATGTTTGCCATCTAAAGAATGCCTCCTGCGCCGTGCTACATATCACCCAGTGTCGGCTGCAACGCTTATTTGGCCTGATTCTGTGTTGCTGCGGGCAGCTTGTCCTGCACCCAAGATGCGTCAGAAAAACCGCTACTTCGCGCGCGATGTACACGCCTCTTCAAGATCCAGCCTAGGCAAAAAATCGATGTTCGCTTTCGGGGGACACACTGAATATTCACCAAGACAACTGACTACTGCTGCGCGTGGATTTCCGCAGGGGCAGCACGCAGATCGGTCGCAAAAGAAACCGCATGAAAGCGACTTCCCCATATACAAGCGCTCTCCCAGTCCACGGCCGTCCGGTAAAACGGGAAAGCCAACGCAACTTCCCCCGTATCAATCGCCTTTTCTATTTCCCCAACAACTCGCCGACGGATTTGAAGTCTTCCACCCGGTCGCATATGGCCTTGATCATCATGATGATGGGCGCGCCGAGCAATAGACCCCAGACACCCCATAACCAGCCCCAAAACAGCACGCCTACAAAAACCATGACTGCGTTCATCCGGCTTGCTCTGCCCGTAAGCCATGGCGTCAGCAAATAGCCTTCCAAGCTGGTGATGATCATTGAAATCCCGGCAACCGCGACCGCCATGCCCATCGTCCCGAACTGGAGAAAGCCGACCAGCCCGGAAGCACCGGTCACGATGGCCGGCCCGAGATAAGGGATCAGGTTGAATACGCCGGCGGCAAAACCCCAGATCGCTGCATTCTCCAGGCCGATCCAGACGAACGCGAGCCAGGTTGCCACGCCCACCAGAATGGTGGTGGATATCCGCACCAGCAGAAAGCGTTGAATCTGGGCGGTGATTTCGTCCAGTACCTGCAGGGTGATTTTTTTCTTGCTGAGGGTGGGCCCGGTGATCCTGACCAGCTTGCGCCGGAAAATATCTCCCGAAACCAGCAGGAAGTAAGTCAGGAAAAACACCATCACCACTTGTCCCACAAAGACAGTCGCGCCCATCGTTCCGGTCAGGAGGTGGTCCGTGATATTCAGTTTGGGTTTTTCGATGAGCACCCGGGTCACGCCTTCCGGGGCGGTGGCAGCCGGGGTGATGGTTTTATTCGCGGCGCTTTCAATTTGAACGGCCGCCTTTTGCATCTGGCCCATCGCGCCCTCGGTCGTTCCCCACTCCCTGCGCAAGGTGTTGCCGAATTTTTCCGCAGCGTCAGGCAGGGTTTCGATCAACTGAACGGCATCGTCGCTGAGCGAATAGACGAGAGAGCCCATTCCGCCCACGATCGTAATCAACAACATGGCAGCCCCGATGGCGCGGGGAATGTGCCATTTATGCATCCGATTGACGAGAGGGGAAAAGGCATAGCTGAGCATAATGCCCAGCATCAAGGGGATAAAGAACGCGCGTGCCCAGTGCAATACGAAGACGACGGCCAGCACGGTAAGCACCGTGAGCGAATGGCTGCGGATGTCTATGGGTATCCGGGCGTCGGGCAGCGTTGCAGTCGGATTGACCGGATTAACCGCATCGACACGACCATCATCGTCGTACGGAGGTTCCGAACCGAGAGGGGACATATCGGGTTGGACAACAGGATTCATGGTGTTTGTTTCCTGCTGTCCAAGAGAATCGAGGCTGAGCGCGCAAGACGCCTTGGCTTGAAGCGGTTTTAGGCAAGCCTCCGCGAAACCCTGCGGTAGCTCAAACCTTTTTTAATTCATGCAGACAGGCGTTGGGACCCTGATTCGGATTCGGCCGCTGAATCAGCTGACTTCGTCAATCCATGCCATCTGGATCGCTTCGAGGATTTTCTCGCCGGAGTGCTCGGGGTTGTCGTCGAAGTCCGGCAATTCCATGACCCAGCGATGCAGGTCGGTGAAGCGGACAGTGCGCGGGTCGATTTCGGGGTGCGCTTCGGTAAGTTCGATGGCGATATCGAGGGAATCCGTCCACTTCATTTCAGTGCCCTTCCTTGACCATGTTGATGGTGTACTTGGGGATTTCGATCACCAGGTCTTCACTCTTGATGCGCGCCTGGCACGACAGCCGCGACTGCGGTTCCAGCCCCCAGGCCTTGTCGAGGAGATCATCCTCTTCCTCGGTAGAGGGCGGCAGCGAATTGAAGCCTTCGCGCACGATGACGTGGCAGGTGGTGCAGGCGCAGGACTTTTCGCAGGCGTGCTCGATCTCGACGCCGTTGGCGAGCAGGGTGTCGCAAATGGTCTCGCCCGGCTTGGCTTCGATGACGGTGCCTTCGGGACAGAGTTCGACGTGGGGCAATACGATGAGTTGGGGCATAAGTTGGGTTATATCAGTAAGTCAGGCGGCTTGGGCATGTTGGCTGGGCAAAGCTTTCAGCACACCGTCCCAGAATTGGAGACGGGCATTGACCGCGGCTTCGGCTGCGGCTTCGGTCTCGCGCCATTTGTCAGCGTCGTCGCCACACAGGGCAGCGAGCAGGCGCAGTGACAGGGGGGCATGGAAATCCTCGTCCAGGTGGACGTGGCGGTTGAGATAGTAATGGAAACTCGGCGCCTGCGCTTCGGTTACCGCCATCCGCGCCAGGAAGGCGCGGAACATCGATGGGATGACATGCTCGCGCCCGAGCGCCAGCGCGGCGGCGACAGCATGCGGCTTGCCGCCGGCGAGAAAGCCAAACGTGGTGCGGGTAAACGCAGCCGACGGCGCAGGGGCGAGACCCGAAGCGAATGCAGCCTCGATGCCCTGCTCCGCTACATGCTGCACGAAGCGCGCCGGCGTGTCGGCATCGGCACCGATTTCCCGCATCGCAGCGAGATAAAGCAGGAAGTGGCTGGTGTGCCCTTCCTGCCCCGGCAGCGCAATGTCGGTCTCTTCTTCCAGCACCAGTTCGTTGATGAAGCGCTGCACCGAAGCGTCGCCCTGCGGCGTCCAGGGCCAGCGTGCAGGCGCGACTTCGTTCTGCAGGTACTTGATCAGCGACATGAAGTCCCACACCGAATAGACATGGTGCTGCATGAATACGCGCAAATCGTCAACCGACCGCACGGCGGCGTAGATCGGGTGCGCCTCGAGCTTGACCCGCAGGGATTCGATGAATTCGTCGTTTAGCATGAGGGCTCCCACCTGCTCATCCAAAGGTTTCCAGTTTCTGCCCGGCCATCGCGCGCCGCACGTTCTGGTCCATGCGACGCTGGGCGAAGACGGTGGTGGCCGCGTTCAGCGCCTCGATGCCGCGCTTGATGGCCTTATGATCGGTGCCGGCCATCAGGTTTTCAAGGGCAGCGATGCTGGCTTCGATCGCCGCAGTTTCAGCTTCATCAAGCAGTGCGGCGTCTTCCGTCATCGCTGCGCGGGTGGCGGCGATCAGGCCCTGCGCATCGACAATCTGTTCGTTGAGCGCACGCGTATACATGTCGTCCTTGGCATAAGTGAAAGCGTCTTTCAGCATGCGGGTAATGTCGTCGTCGGCCAGGCCATACGATGGCTTGACCTGCACGCTGGCCTCGACGCCGCTGCTCTGCTCGCGCGCCGCCACCGACAGCAGGCCATCGGCATCGACCTGGAAGGTGACGCGGATACGCGCCGCGCCGGCCACCATCGGCGGGATCCCGCGCAGTTCGAAGCGTGCCAGCGAGCGGCAGTCGGACGCCAGCTCGCGCTCGCCCTGCAGCACATGCACGCTCATCGCGGTCTGGCCGTCCTTGAAGGTGGTGAACTCCTGCGCGCGCGCGGTCGGAATCGTGGTGTTGCGCGGGATGACCTTCTCGGTCAGGCCGCCCATGGTTTCGAGGCCGAGCGATAGCGGAATGACGTCGAGCAGCAGCCAGTCGTCGCCGGCGCGGTTGCCTGCCAGCACGTCGGCCTGCATGGCGGCGCCAAGTGCGACGACCTTGTCGGGATCAAGGTTGGTAAGCGGCGTCTGTTTGAAGAGCCCAGCCACGGCGTGGCGGATGCACGGCATGCGGGTCGAACCGCCGACCATCACCACACCCTTGATTTCGTCCACGCTCAAGCCGGCATCGCGCAGTGCCTTGCGGGTCGGCGCCAATGTCTTGTTGACGAGGCCGGCGGTCATGGCGTTGAACACGGCCTGGGTCAGCGTCGCGTCCATCATTTCGCCGGTCGACAGAACGGCGGTGACGCGCACGTCAGTGTGTTCGGTCAGGGCCTCCTTGGCATTGCGTGCCTTGGTCAGCAGCATCCGCATGTCGCCCGCCGACAGCGGTGCAAAGCGGCCCTGCTCGAGCATCCAGCAGAAGATGCGCTGGTCGAAGTCGTCGCCGCCCAACGCCGAGTCGCCGTTGGTGGACAGCACCTCGAACACGCCTCTGGATAGTTTCAGAATGGAAATATCGAAGGTGCCGCCGCCGAGGTCATACACGGCATAGACGCCCTCGGACGCATTGTCGAGGCCATAGGCGATGGCCGCGGCAGTCGGTTCGTTCAGCAGGCGCAACACGTTGAGTCCGGCCAGTTGCGCAGCGTCCTTGGTGGCCTGGCGCTGGGCGTCGTCGAAATACGCCGGCACCGTGATCACCGCACCGACGAGTTCGCCGCCCATGGCGGCTTCGGCCCGCTGGCGCAGCACCTTGAGGATTTCGGCCGACACCTCGACCGGGCTTTTCACCCCGGCGGCGGTTTTCAGCTGCACCATGCCGGGCGCATCGACGAAGTGATACGGCAGGCTGGCGACGTCATCGATGTCGGCAATGCCGCGACCCATGAAGCGCTTCACCGACGCAATGGCATTGTGGGGATCGCTGTTTTGCGCAGCCTGGGCGGCATAGCCCACCTCCACGTCGCCGCTGGCGCAGTAACGCACCACCGACGGCAACAGCGAATGCCCGGATTCGTCGTCCAGCACCACGGCCAGACCGGAGCGCACCGTGGCTACCAGCGAATTGGTCGTGCCCAGATCGATGCCGACAGCCAGCCGATGCTGGTGTGGGGCGGTGGTCATGCCGGGTTCGGCAATTTGCAGCAAGGCCATTAGCTTTCCAATTCTTCGTAGACGTCGCCCACTTCGGCGATCAGTTTGTCCATGAATCGCAGCTGGCGCACGGCTTCGGAGGCTGCTGCAAAGTCGTGTGCGGTGTCGACCAGTTCGGCCAGATGCGTCTCGATTTGGCGATGTGTCGCGCGCAGGTCATCGGACAATGCGTCCAGTGCTGACGCATTTTTAGCCGCACGCGCGTCCTCGATTGTCTCGCGCCATTCCATCTGCTGCATCAGGAAGGCTGGCGCCATTTTGGTGTTGTTGGCGTCGAACGCATCGATACCTTGCAGCTTTAACAGATACACGCCGCGATTCACCGGGTGCTTGAGCGTTTGATAGGCCTCGTTGACCTGTGTCGCCCACTGCATTGCCACCCGCTGCTCGGCCTCCGGCTGCGCGGCGAACCGGTCGGGATGCACTGTGTTCTGCAGTTCGCGGTAGGCCGTGTCGAGCATGTCCCGGTCCAGCGCATACGATTGCGGCAGACCGAACAGTTCGAAGTGGTTTTGGGATAAGTCCATGGAAGGCGAGGCGTTAGGGGTCAGGGGAGAGGCACGGGGCGTGATGTTCCACCTCCCCCCTCACCCTTTACCCCTCGCCGTCACGTCAAATGTTGAACGACTCGCCGCAGCCGCACTCGTTCTTCACGTTCGGGTTGTTGAACTTGAAACCTTCGTTCAGGCCTTCACGCGCGTAGTCGAGTTCGGTGCCGTCGATGTAAGGCAGGCTTTTCGGGTCGACGAACACGGTGACGCCATGACTGGTGAACACCTCGTCGTCCTGCGGCGCCTCATCGGCGAACTCCAGCTTGTAGGCCATGCCGGAGCAGCCGGTGGTGCGCACGCCGAGACGGATGCCAACACCCTTGCCGCGTTTGGCGAGATAGTTGGAAACGTGTTGCGCTGCGCGCTCGGACAAGGTCACAGCCATGACTTACTCCATACCTTTTTTCTGCTTGTAATCGGCGACCGCGGCCTTGATCGCGTCTTCGGCCAGGATTGAGCAGTGGATTTTCACCGGCGGCAGCGCGAGTTCCTCGGCGATCGCGGTGTTCTTGATCTCCATTGCCTGGTCGAGCGTCTTGCCCTTGACCCATTCGGTCACCAGCGAGCTCGATGCAATGGCCGAACCGCAGCCATAAGTCTTGAACTTGGCATCCTCGATCAGGCCATCCTTGCCGACCTTGATCTGCAGCTTCATCACATCGCCGCAGGCAGGCGCGCCCACCATGCCGGTGCCGACACCGTCATCTTCCTTGGTGAAGGAGCCGACGTTGCGGGGGTTTTCGTAATGGTCGAGTACTTTATCGCTGTAAGCCATGATGTTCTCCTTAAATTTAGTGTGCAGCCCACTGCACGGAATCCAGATCGACGCCTTCCTTGAACATTTCCCACAAGGGGGAAAGCTCGCGCAGTTTGCCGATCTTTTCATGCAGTAACTTGATTGCGTAATCGACTTCTTCCTCGGTCGTGAAGCGACCGATGGAGAAGCGGATCGAGCTGTGTGCCAGTTCGTCGCTGCGGCCCAGTGCGCGCAGCACGTAGGATGGCTCGAGACTGGCCGAGGTGCAGGCCGATCCGCTCGACACCGCCAGATCCTTGATCGCCATGATCAGCGATTCGCCCTCGACGAAATTGAAGCTGACATTGAGGTTGTGCGGCACGCGCTGATCCATGTCGCCGTTCAGGTGCAGTTCCTCGATATCTTTGAGGCCGTTGTAAAGGCGGTCGCGCAGCATGCGGATGCGCTCATTTTCGGTTGCCATTTCCTCCATGGCGATACGGAAGGCCTCACCCATGCCGACGATCTGGTGGGTGGCCAGCGTACCTGAGCGCATGCCGCGCTCATGCCCGCCGCCGTGCATCTGCGCCACCAGGCGCACGCGCGGCTTGCGTCTCACATACAGCGCGCCAACGCCCTTGGGGCCATAGGTCTTGTGCGCCGAGAACGACATCAGGTCGACCGGCAGCTTGGACAGGTCGATCGGCATCTTGCCGGTGGCCTGCGCGGCATCGACGTGGAAAAGCACCCCTTTTTCGCGGCAGATCTTGCCGATGGCATCAAGGTCCTGGATCACGCCGATTTCGTTGTTGACCGCCATCACCGAGACCAGCACGGTGTCCGAACGGATCGCAGCGCGCAGAACGTCGAGGTCGAGCAGGCCATTTTCCTTAACGTTCAGATAAGTGGCCTCGAAGCCCTGACGCTCCATTTCACGCACGGTGTCGAGCACGGCCTTGTGTTCGGTACGCACAGTAATGATGTGCTTGCCTTTGGTGGCCGAATAGAAGTGGCCTGCGCCCTTGATGGCGAGGTTATTCGATTCGGTGGCGCCGGAAGTGAACACGATTTCCTTCGGGTCGGCGCCAACCAGTGCAGCAACCTGCGCCCGTGCCTCTTCAACCGCCTTGTCGGCCGTCCAGCCGTAAGGGTGCGAGCGCGATGCCGGATTGCCGAACTCTTCGGTCAAATAAGGAATCATCTTGGCAGCCACGCGCGGGTCGACCGGGGTAGTGGCGGAATAATCGAAATACAGTGTTTTCATCGAGTTGCCTTTAATAACTTGAATCTGAGACAGCCTGGTCCGGGATCAGGCCGCCAGCGGCGTCACTTTCAACGCACGGCGGTCCTGCATCACCTTTTCCTTGCATTCGTCCTGCTTGGCCACCAGGGTCGCCAGCGTCACGTTGTCGAGGTAGTCATATATATGGGCATTCAAGCCCATCCACAGGTCGTGGGTCATGCAGCGGTGTTCGTCCTGGCAGTTTTCCTTGCCACCGCACTGGGTCGAATCGATGGGCTCGTCCACCGCACGAATGATGTCCGCCACACTGACGTCCCCAAGCGGCCGGGCGAGATAATAACCGCCACCGGGGCCGCGGACGCTCTCGACCAGTTCGTGCCGGCGCAGACGGCTGAACAGCTGTTCCAGATACGACAGGGAGATGTCCTGACGTTCGCTGATGCCGGCCAACGTCACCGGATTCTTGCCACCGCGCAGCGCCAGATCCAGCATGGCAGTAACGGCGAAGCGGCCTTTAGTGGTCAATCTCATGACTTGTTCTCCTGAAATATCGCTCGAACTATAAAATTCCCGAGCATTTCAGTCAACTATTGCTTACCTTAGCAATTTAGTCAACTATTTTATTCAGGTAGCCAGGGTCGAAATCATCTGGTTGATCCTGCCCGACCGGGATTTCCACACCCAACTTTTGCAACTGCGCCAGGACCAGATCCAGACGATGGTCAACGTGGGCAGAGTGATCGATCAGACCATGGATCGCCTGGACCACCGGATCATTCATGTCGGCCGATATGGCATAGGCCGAGAATCCGAGCTTTTCCGCCTGCTGATTGCGCTGCTTTTCAGCCGCGCTGTCGAGAATACGGGCGGGTATGCCCACCGCCGTCGCATTGTCAGGCACATCCTTCACCACCACGGCGTTGGAACCAACGCGGGCATTGGCGCCGATGGTGATCGGGCCGAGAATCTTGGCCCCCGCTCCCACCACCACGCCGGGCATCAGGGTGGGATGACGCTTGCCCTTGTTCCACGAGGTGCCGCCGAGCGTTACCCCGTGATAGAGCGTGCAATCGTCATTGATTTCAGCAGTCTCGCCAATGACAACACCCATACCGTGGTCAATAAACACACGGCGACCGATGGTGGCGCCGGGGTGGATTTCGATGCCGGTGAGCCAGCGCCCGATATGCGAGGTAAAACGCGCCAGCCATTTCCAGCCCATGCGCCACAGCTTGTTCGCCAACCTGTGAATGAGCATGGCGTGAAAGCCGGGATAGGTAGTGACGACCTCGAAAGTCGTTCGCGCCGCCGGATCGCGGTCAAATACGACCGCAATATCTTCCTTCAGGAGGCTGAGCAGTTTCATGCGTCGAGAATGCTATTTCCTAGTAATTTAGTCAACTACTTCGCGTCATGGTTCCGCGCCGATAGCGCAGCACGCTGGGCGACCTGCGCCGCAGTCAGGATCCCGCGCAGGATATTTACTTCTTCCTTCGCCAGCCGGGTGCGCGCAAACAGCCGCCGCAGTTTCAGCATCAGCTTGCTGGGCGAGCCGGGGTTGAGAAATTCAAGCTCGGCCAGCGTGGTTTCCAGATGACCGTAAAACCGCTCCAGCTCGTCCCCCGTCGCTGCGTCCAATTCAGGCTGCGGCAGGCTCGCGTGGCCGAGCCAGGTCTGGCGGATGTCATAGCTCAGCACCTGCACGGCCGCCGCCAGATTGAGCGAGCTGTAGTCCGGGTTGGCGGGAATCGTCACCAAGCCTTGGCACAGGCCCAGTTCCTCATTCGACATCCCGCTGGTTTCGTTGCCGAACACCAGCGCCACAGGCGCCGCCTGCGCCTCGATCAGCAGACGGGTGGCCGCCATGGGCGGGGTTAGCACTTCGGCCACGATGTCGCGGCGACGCGCCGACACCCCCAGCGCGAGGGTGGTATCGGTCAGCGCTTCGGCCAGCGTGGCACACACGTGAGCCTGTGCCAGAACGTCGCCTGCGCTCGCGGCCATTGCATCGGCCTGACTGTTGGGAAAAATGGCGGGGGCGACCAGATAGAGCTGGCTTAGCCCCATCGTCTTCATGGCCCGCGCCGCCGCGCCGATATTGCCTGGGTGGCTGGTGCGCGCAAGCACGATACGAATATTGGCGAGAAGTTTAGGATTGGCTGAGGTCATCAAGTAAAATGTTCGGTTCGTTCTTTGAATCTATTGCCAGACATCATGCATCCCATGCTCAATACGGCGGTGAAAGCTGCCCGCAAAGCCGGGGCGATCATCAATCGCGCCTCGCTCGACCTCGACCAGCTTACGGTACGCAGCAAGCAGGATCGCGATTATGTAAGCGAAGTTGATCAGATGGCCGAGCGCGCCATCATTGAAACCCTGCTCGAGGCCTACCCAAACCATGGGATTTTAGCAGAGGAGTCCGGCTCGACCGACGCCAAGAACGGCGAGGATTTCCAGTGGATCATCGATCCGCTCGACGGCACCACCAATTTCCTGCACGGCCTGCAGCAGTATTCGATCTCGATCGCGTTGAAGCACAAGGGCCAGATCACCCAGGCCGTGGTGTACGACCCCGCACGCAACGAACTCTTCACCGCCAGCCGCGGTCGCGGCGCCATGCTCAACGACCGCCGCATCCGCGCCAGCAAGCGCGCCAAGTTGAGCGAATGCCTGATCGGCACCGGCTTCCCCTTCCGCGACTTCACCTTTGCCGAACCCTATCTCAAGATGTTCCGCGACATGATGCTTGCCACCTCGGGCCTGCGCCGTCCCGGTTCTGCCGCGCTCGACTTGTGCTACGTGGCCTGCGGCCGTTACGACGGTTTCTGGGAAATGCATCTGCAACCCTGGGATCTCGCCGCCGGCAGCCTGATCGCACAGGAGTCCGGCGCGCTGGTCGGCAACTTCATGGGCGACGAAGGCTTTCTGGAGTCCGGCAACATTGTCGCCGCCACCCCGAAAATCTTCGCGCAGATGCTGCAGGTCATTGCCCCGCACCTGCCGCCCGAACTGAAAGTCTGATCCCGACGCGCGTCCGTCCATGTCCATCGCCAAGGTGCCCACTGCCCACACGCCGATGATGCAGCAGTACCTGGGCATCAAGGCACAGCATCCCGACATGTTGCTGTTCTATCGCATGGGCGATTTCTACGAGCTGTTCTTCGACGACGCCGAAAAGGCCGCGCGGCTTCTGAATATCACGCTCACCACGCGCGGCGCCTCCGCCGGCAGCCCGATCAAGATGGCCGGGGTGCCCTATCACAGCGCCGAGCAGTATCTGGCGCGGCTGCTGAAGCTTGGCGAATCGGTGGTGATTGCCGAGCAGGTGGGCGACCCCGCAACGTCCAAGGGCCCGGTGGACCGGCAGGTGGCGCGCATCGTCACGCCGGGCACGCTGACCGATTCGGGGTTGCTGGACGAGACACGCGACACGCTGATTCTGGCCATCGCCCCCGGCATGGTTAATCCCGCCCCAGGCGCCAGCGCGGTCGGGGTGGCCTGGCTCAACCTCGCCGCCGGGCGCTTCCAGGTCACCGAAGTCAATACGACTGCCCTGCCCGCCCTGCTGGCGCGGGTGCGGCCGGCGGAGGTCCTGGCCCCCGACGACTTTGCCTTCAACGGCGCACCCTGCGCGGTGCGACGTCTGGCTCCGTGGCAGTTCGACCCGGCTGGCGCGCAGACCCGGCTGGCAGAGCAATTCGGCAGCCGCGATCTGGCCGGCTTCGGCGTGGCCGATCTGCCGCTGGCGATTGCCGCGGCAGGTGCCCTGCTCGACTACATCCAGACCACCCAGCGCACCGCACTGCCGCATATCCAGGCGATCCGCGCCGAGCGCGACAGCGATTTCGTGCAACTCGATGCCGCCACCCGGCGCAATCTCGAACTTACCGAAACGCTGCGCGGCGACACGGCACCGACGCTCTTGTCGGTGCTCGACACCACCGCCACCGGCATGGGAACGCGGCTGCTCAGGCACTGGCTGCACCACCCGCTGCGCGACCGAACCGTATTAACCCGGCGGCGCGACGCCATCGGCGTGCTGGCCGAGGCATCCGACACGGCGGCAGCGATCAACCGGCTGCTGAAAAGCTGCGCCGACGTCGAGCGGATCAGCGGCCGCATTGCACTGAAGAACGCGCGTCCGCGCGACCTCTCCGGCCTGCGCGACACCCTGGCGCTATTGCCCGAACTCGCCGCCGCATTGCCCGACGACCACGCCCGCTTGTCGGCGCTGCAATCCGCCCTCGCCACGCGTCCCGATCTACATACGCTGCTGGCACGTGCCATCCAGCCCGAGCCTGCCAGCGTGCTGCGCGAAGGCGGCGTGATTGCCGACGGCTACGATCCCGACCTCGACGAGCTCCGCTCGCTGACGCGCGACGCCGGGACCTTCCTGCTGGAACTGGAAGTCCGCGAGCGCGCACGCTCCGGCATTGGCACCCTCAAGGTCGAATACAACAAGGTGCATGGCTTCTACATCGAAGTCAGCCGCGCACAGTCGGACAAGGTTCCCGACGATTACCGCCGGCGCCAGACGCTAAAGAACGCCGAGCGCTACATCACGCCGGAACTGAAAGCCTTCGAGGACCGCGCGCTGTCGGCACAGGATCGCGCACTGGCGCGCGAGAAGGCATTGTTCGAAGCCTTGCTGGAGGTGCTGACGCCGCATGTGCCTGCCCTGCTGGAAATTGCCGGGGCACTCGCCGAGATCGACGTGCTGGCGAGCCAGGCCGAGCGCGCCAGCACGCTCAGACTCAACGCGCCGGAATACAGCGAGGAGCCCGGCATCCTCATCCGCGGCGGGCGCCATCCGGTGGTCGAGGCACAGGTAGCGCACTTCATTGCCAATGACACACTGCTGACCCGCAGCCGCCAGATGCTCTTGATCACCGGCCCCAACATGGGCGGCAAGTCGACCTACATGCGACAGGTGGCGCTGATCACGCTGCTGGCCTGCTGCGGCCTGTGGGTGCCGGCCGGCTCGGCGAAAATCGGCGACATCGACCAGATCTTCACCCGCATCGGCGCATCCGACGATCTGGCCGGCGGCCGTTCGACCTTCATGGTTGAAATGACCGAGACCGCGCACATCCTTCACAATGCCAGCGCCAACAGCCTGGTGCTGCTGGACGAAATCGGCCGCGGCACCTCCACCTTCGACGGCCTCGCGCTGGCCTGGGCGGTGGCGCGCCATCTGGTCACCGCGACCCGCGCGTTCACCCTGTTCGCCACCCACTAT
The DNA here is from genome assembly GCA_024636675.1 of Hydrogenophilales bacterium. Taxonomy (GTDB): domain Bacteria; phylum Pseudomonadota; class Gammaproteobacteria; order Burkholderiales; family Thiobacillaceae; genus Thiobacillus. The sequence goes on from JAGXGM010000036.1 coordinate 86,344, forward strand.
TTCGAGCTGACCCAATTGGCGCAGGAATTCCGCCAGCTGGTCAACGTGCACCTCGACGCCAAGGAGCACGGCGCCGGCCTGGTGTTCCTCCATGCGGTGGAGGAAGGCCCGGCCTCGCAAAGCTACGGCATCCAGGTCGCGCGTCTGGCCGGCGTGCCCACTCCAGTCATTCACGCGGCACGGCGCCACCTGCGTGAGCTCGAGGACGCGCAGTTGCAGCCCGGCCCGCAGGGCGACCTGTTCGCAGCCCACCTGCCCAACGACGAGCCGCCGCCGCATCCCGCGCTCGACCAGCTGCGCGAGCTCGACCCCGACACGCTCACCCCGAAGGCGGCGCTGGATATGCTCTATGCGCTGAAAGCGCATTTATGAAGACAGGCGCGCTGAAAGCGCATTGATGAAGGCAGGCGTACTGAAACTTTAACGGATGCGGCACCATGAAAACCCTGCGCCTGGATAGTGCTGAACTCGGCCTCGACTTCAATGCTGCGCTGAAGCTGGCGACGACGATCGCCGAGCAGCAGCTGGGTGAAGACACGATGTTGTTGAGCTGGCATGACCGCGAACGCGATCTGGAATCCCCGGCAGGGGTGAGCGAATGCCACGTCGGCTGCGCCACCAAGGGCTCGTGGGACTATGCACTCAACCGCGGCGCGCGACTGGTGCTGGAGTTCGATTCAGGCCGCTTCTTCTTCTGTTTTCTTTAAATGCGGCCGTTTAGGGCTTGGGCTCTAGCTCGCTACAACCCGTACAGTCTGCCCAAGACACTTCACCATCTGATTGGCCCGTATCTTCGCTGTCCTGCGACTTTCGGGCCGGCCATCAACGGTAACTTCCCCATTGCTGATCATGAGCTTGCCTTGACCCCCGCTGTCAGCGACACCGGTGAGTTTGAGCAGGTCGCAGAGCGCGACGTATTCTCCGCGCAGCTGGAATTCCATGGTGTCCATCGTCCTACGCCCCGCGCCGCCTCCACAGGTAGCGATAGACAAAGCCCGGGTAGGCGAACACCACGAACAGCGCAGCATTGACCGCGTAGAACTCCCAGTTTTGTTGATGGATGTCGCCGAGCTTGCCTTCCAGTAGCAGCCCGATGCCGCCGACGATAAAGAACAGAACAAGCAGTTCGAGCAAGCGCCAGGCGAAATGCTTGCTGCCCACTTTTGGCTTGGCGACAAAGAAAATGCGTTCGACGAGGAACGGCAGGTTGGCGGCAATGAACGCCAGAATCAGCAGCAGAGTGGTGGAGAAATTCACGAGGGATCCGAAAAAAGCAGGTGATGCTGGAGCAGACCGCCTCCAGCAGGATTGAGTTCAGCGTTTATGAAGAAATCGTGGCGAGCGGATCGTAGTGGGGCGCGGCCGGCGCGCGGAAAGCGGAAAGCGGAAAGCGGAAAGCGGAATGTACATTGTTGTACATGAGGCTGTCGAGCACCGCCCAAGCCCCGATTCGAGCCGCGCAGTCGGTTTATGAACGTTCAGAACGACGCGCCAATAGCGTATACGCATACCGCCATCAAAGGTTGCGGCAGGATGCCGAGCGCCAGCACGGCCAGGCCGTTGACCGACATGACAAGCTGGCTGTCATAGTGGGGGGCAATCGGCGTCGTGTCATGCGGCGTATCGAAATACATCAGCTTGACGATGCGCAGGTAGTAGAACGCGCCGATCAGCGAGAGCAGCACGGCAGCCACGGCCAGCCACACATAACCGATTTCGACCACCGCCTGCAGCACCGCCAGCTTGGCGTAGAAACCAACCGTCGGCGGAATACCGGCCATCGAGAACATCAACAGCAGCATCACGAAAGCCAGCCATGGACTGCGACGATTGAGGCCTTTGAAATCTTCAAGCTTGTCGGACTCGAAGCCGGCCCGCGACAGCAGCAGGATCATGCCGAAACTGCCCAGACTCATCAACGCATACACCAGCACGTAAAACATCGCGCTGCCGTAACCATTCTGCGAGCCGGCCAGGATGCCGAGCAGCATGAAACCCATGTGCGAAATGGTCGAATAGGCCAGCATGCGCTTGAGGTTGGTTTGCGCGATGGCCGCGATGTTGCCGACCGCCATCGACAGCACCGCCAGGATCACCAGCATGTCGCGCCACTCGCCCACCTGCGATTCCAGGCCTTGCCCCAGGATGCGCACGACAAAGGCGAAGGCGGCAATCTTGGGCGCGGAGCCGATGAAGAGTGTCATCGCGGTAGGTGCGCCGTGATAGACATCGGGCACCCACATATGGAACGGCACCGCACCCAGTTTGAACGCCAACCCGGCGACGATAAAGACGACGCCGAACACCAGCGGGATGCGCAGGTCGGTGCCGTCGGCCAGGATCTGTGCGATGTCGGCCAGTGCCAGCGAGCCGGTGACGCCGTAGACCATCGACATGCCGTATAGCAGCATGCCGGACGCCAGCGCGCCCAGTACGAAATACTTCATCGCCGCTTCGGTCGCCACGCTGGAATCGCGCTGCAGCGCAACCATCGCATAGAGCGAGAGCGAGAGCAGTTCGAGGCCGAGATACAGCGTGAGGAAATGGCTGGCCGATACCATCACCATCATGCCCAGCAGCGCAAACAGCGCGAGCACGAAAAATTCGCCCTTGTAGAGCCCGCGCTGACGCAGGTAATCGCGCGAATACACCAGCACCATCGCGACGGTCAGGTAGAGGAACAGCTTCAGCACGTCCGCCAGTGGGTCGTCGATGAACAGCCCGCCCAATGCCAGCACCGGCATGGTAGATAGATCGCGCACGGTGAGGAAGGCCGCGCCGGCCACGGTGGCGAGCGACAGCACGTAGGCGATATAGCGCTTGCTGTCGTCGACGGCGGCATCGATCAGCAGGATCAGCGATACCATCGCCAGCACGAATATCTCGGGCAGCGCGGGGGCGAATTGCGTGAGGAAATCGCTCATCTTGGAACCTTAAGGCAGTTTGCTTTGGGCGACGTGCGCCAACAGGTCGACTACCGACACGTGCATGACGTCGGTGAACGGCTTGGGATACAGGCCCATGGCCAGCACGCAGACGGCGAGCATGCCGAGCAGCAGGATTTCGCGCGCGTTGATGTCGGTCAATTCCTCGACGCGCGGGTTGGTGACCTCACCGAACACGACGCGTTTGTACATCCACAGCGTGTAGGCCGCGCCAAGGATCAACGTGGTGGCGGCGACAAAGGCGAACCAGAAATTGACCTTCGTCGCAGCCATGATGACCATGAACTCGCCGACGAAGCCGGACGTCGCCGGCAGGCCGGCGTTGGCCATGGCGAACAGCATGAAGAAGGCGGCGAACAGCGGCATCTTGTTGACCAGACCGCCATAGTCCTTGATCTGGCGCGAATGCAGGCGGTCGTACATCACGCCGATACAGAGAAAGAGCGCCGCCGATACGAAGCCGTGCGAGATCATCTGCACCAGGCCGCCTTCGACGCCGAGCGGGCTGAACATGAAGAAGCCGAGGGTGACGAAGCCCATGTGCGCAATCGACGAATAGGCGATGAGCTTCTTCATGTCGGACTGCGCCAGCGCGACCAGGCCGATGTAGGCGACGGCGATCAGCGACAGCGCGATGACGAACCAGGCGAACTCGGCGCTGGCATCCGGCAGGATCGGCAGGATGAAGCGCAGGAAGCCGTAGGCGCCGACTTTCAGCGTGATCGCCGCCAGCACCACCGAGCCGCCGGTGGGCGCCTCGACGTGTGCGTCGGGCAACCAGGTATGCACCGGCCACATCGGCACCTTGACCCCGAAGGCCAGCAGGAAGGCGAAGAACATCAGCGTCTGCGCCGTCATGCCGAGCGTGGTGGTGTGCCAGGTCTGGATGTCGAAGCTGCCGCCCGACTGGAAATAGAGATAAATCATCGACACCAGCATCAGTAGCGAGCCGAGCAGGGTGTAGAGGAAGAACTTGAACGCGGCATACACGCGGTTCGGGCCGCCCCATACGCCGACGATCAGGTACAGCGGAATCAGCATGCCTTCGAAGAAGACATAGAACAGGATGCCGTCGAGCGAGGCGAACACCCCGTTGATGAGGCCGGACATGATGAGGAAGGCCGCCATGTACTGCGCGACGTTGTCCTGGATCACCTGCCAACCGGCGATCACCACCAGCACGGTGATGAAGCTGTTCAGCAGGATCAACGGCATGGAAATGCCGTCGACGCCGAGGTGGTAGTGGATATTGAACGCCGGGATCCACTCCGCCTTTTCGACGAACTGCATCGCCGAGGTGCCGGTATCGAAGCCGGTGACCAGCGGGATTGCGACGATGAATCCGAGCAGCGCGCCGGCCAGCGCAATCCAGCGCGCGAGCATGGCGTTGCGGTCGGAGCCGGTGGCGAGCACCGCCACCCCGGCCAGAATCGGGACCCAGATGACGAGAGAAAGTATCGACTGTCCGAACATGGTTATCGTTCTAGTTGAGCCGCGCGAACCAGGTCACCAAGGCAAATACCCCGATCAGCATGGCAAACGCATAGTGGTAGATGTAGCCGGACTGGAAGGCCTTGACCAGGCGCGACAGGCGTTCGACCACGTGCGCCGTGCCGTTGACGAAGAAGCCGTCGATCACGTTCTGGTCGCCGCGCCGCCACAGGCTGGCGCCAAGCGCGCACGTCCCTTTGGCGAATACCCAGCTGTAGAGTTCGTCGAACCAGTATTTGTTGAGCAGCATCTGGTGCAGGAACGTGAAGCGCTGCGCAATGGCTGCGGGGATATCCGGGCGCTTGAGATAGAAGAACGCCGCCAGCCCCACACCCACCACCGCCAGCCAGAACGGCAGCGTTAACAGCGCGTGCAGCCCCATCGCCGCCGCGCCGTGGAAATGCTGGTTGAGCTCGTGCATCACCGGATGGCGGTCGGCGACGTAGATCGCGCTGCCGAAAAAGTCGCCGAACAGCATGGTCTCGATCGTCATGTAGCCAATCGCCAGCGAAGGCAGCGCCAGCGCGAGCAAGGGGCCGGTGATGACCCATGGGGTTTCATGCGGCTTGCTGCCGTGGTGGTTGTCGTGGTGCGCGCCGGGCTCGTTGCCGTGGGCGTGCCCCTGATGGAAGCGCTCCTTGCCGTGGAACACCAGGAAATACATGCGGAAGGAATAGAAGGCGGTGACGAACACGCCAAGCAGCACCGCCCAGTAGGCAATGTCGGCCACCGGCAGGTGCGACAGCCTGACCGCCTCGATAATGGATTCCTTGGAATAGAAGCCCGACAGGAAAGGCGTGCCGATCAGCGCCAGCGAACCGATCAGCGAGGTAACCCAGGTGATCGGCATGTACTTCTTCAGGCCGCCCATGTAGCGGATGTCCTGGTTGTGGTGCATGGCGATGATGACGCTGCCTGCGGCAAGAAACAGCAGCGCCTTAAAGAAGGCGTGCGTCATCAGGTGGAATACCGCGACCGAATAGGCCGAGGCGCCAAGCGCGACCGTCATGTAGCCCAGCTGCGACAGCGTCGAATAGGCCACCACGCGCTTGATGTCGTTCTGCACGATGCCGAGGAAGCCCATGAACAGCGCTGTGATCGCGCCGATCACCATGATGAAGGAGAGCGCCACGTCGGACAGTTCGAACAGCGGCGACATGCGCGCGACCATGAAGATGCCGGCAGTCACCATCGTTGCCGCGTGGATCAGCGCGGAAATCGGCGTCGGGCCCTCCATCGAATCGGGCAGCCAGACGTGCAGCGGGAACTGCGCCGACTTGCCCATGGCGCCGATGAACAGGAGGATGCCGATGACCGTCATCAGCATCCATGGCGCGTCGGGCCACAGCGTGATGGTCTCGTTGGCGAGCGACGGCGCCATGGCGAACACGGTGGCGTAGTCGAGCGAGCCGAAATGGGCGAGCACCAGGCCGATGCCGAGGATGAAGCCGAAGTCGCCCACGCGGTTGACCAGGAAGGCCTTGAGGTTGGCGTAGATCGCGGTCTCCCGCGTATACCAGAAGCCGATCAGCAGATACGACACCAGCCCGACCGCTTCCCAGCCGAAGAACAGTTGCAGAAAGTTGTTGCTCATCACCAGCATCAGCATCGAGAAGGTGAACAGCGAGATATAGCTGAAGAAGCGCTGGTAGCCCGGATCGTCCTGCATGTAGCCGATGGTGTAGATGTGCACCATCAGTGAGACGAAGGTGACGACCAGCATCATCATGACCGTCAGCGCATCGATCAGGAAGCCGATCTCGAAACGCAGATCGCCCAGCACCATCCAGGTGTAGACAGTGCCGTTGAAGGTGTGGCCGGCGAGCACGTCCTGGAACACCAGCACCGAGGCGATCAGCGACACCGCCACGCCGGCGATGGTGACGACATGGGCGCCGGTGCGGCCGACCAGTTTGCCGAAAAAGCCAGCGACGATCGCGCCGAACAAGGGCGCAAGCGGCACGATCAGATAGAGCGTCTGCATGTCCATCGTCATCAGCCTTTCAGATGGTCGAGGTCATCGACGTTGATGGTATGCAGGTTGCGGAACAGCACCACCAGGATCGCCAGGCCGATGGCGGATTCGGCTGCGGCGACGGTGAGGATGAAGAAGACGAATATCTGGCCGTGGATGTCGCCCAGATAATGCGAAAACGCAATGAAGTTCATGTTCACCGCCAAGAGCATGAGTTCGATCGCCATCAAGATGATGATCACGTTCTTGCGGTTAAGGAAAATGCCCAGCACGCTGATGGCAAACAGGATGCCGCCCAGCACCAGGTAATGCGATAAGGAAATCATGCGCCGCCCTCCCCTGTGCCCGGCTTCTGCGTGGCTTTCATTTTGATAATGCGCAGCCGGTCGTTGCGCTTGACCTTCACCTGTTCGGCCGGGTCGATGTACTTGCTGTCCTTGCGGCGACGCAGCGTCAGTGCGATCGCGGCGACGATCGCTACCAGCAGGATCACCGCGGCCAGTTCGAACGCGTAGACGTAGTCGGTATACAGCAATCGCCCAAGCTCCTTGGTGTTGCTGTAGTCGGCCGGATGCGGCTCGGGTGTGGCCATCACATCAAGGCCGAAATGGCGGCTGCCGAGGATCAGCGACATTTCAATGACCAGCAGCACCGAGACGAAGCCGGCCAGCGGCAGGTAATCCCAGAAGCCCTCGCGCAGCTTGTCCAGGTTGATGTCGAGCATCATCACCACGAACAGAAACAGCACCATCACGGCGCCGACGTAGACCAGCACCAGGGTGATGGCGAGGAATTCGGCTTCGAGCAGCATCCACAGGCCGGCTGCGGTGAAGAAGGCCAGCACCAGAAACAGTGCGGCATGCACCGGGTTGCGTGCGGTGATCACGCGCAGACCGGCAAACACCAGAATGGCGGCGAAGAAGTAGAAAATCGCGGTCGTGTAGGTCATGTTGGTGTGATCTCGGCGTCAGCGGTACTTCGCGTCGGTCGCGCGGTCTTTCGCGATCTGTTCTTCGTAGCGGTCGCCGATGGCGAGCAGCATGGGCTTGGTGTAGATGAGGTCGCCGCGTTTTTCGCCGTGGTATTCGAGGATGCGGGTTTCGACGATGGAATCGACCGGGCAGGATTCCTCGCAGAAGCCACAGAAGATGCACTTGGTAAGGTCGATATCGTAGCGTGTGGTACGGCGGGTGCCGTCGTCGCGCTTTTCCGATTCGATGGTGATGGCCAGCGCCGGGCAGACGGCTTCGCACAGCTTGCAGGCGATGCAACGCTCCTCGCCGTTGGGGTAGCGGCGCAATGCATGCAGCCCGCGGAATCGTGGCGACTGCGGCGTTTTTTCTTCGGGAAACTGGACGGTGATCTTGCGCGCGAACATGTTGCGGCCAGTGAGCATCATGCCGCGCAGCAGTTCAACAAGAAGCAGGCTGCCGAAAAAATGGATGATCCGTCTCATGGCGCGCTCAATGGAAGAGATAACCATACGGCGTCTGCATCATGCCGCCGACGACGACGATCCAGACGATGGTGAGGGGAATGAATACCTTCCAGCCCAAACGCATGATCTGGTCGTAGCGATAGCGCGGGAAGGTGGCGCGGAACCACAGGAAGAGAAACAGCACGAAACCGATCTTGAAAAACAACCAGACAATGCCATCGGGCAGGAAGGGGACCGGAGACAGCCAGCCACCAAGGAACAACAGGCCCGCCAATGTCGCCACCAGGATCATGTTGGCGTATTCGGCCAGGAAGAACACGGCAAAGGCCATGCCGGAATATTCCACATGGAAGCCGGCGACGATCTCGGATTCGCCTTCGGCGACGTCGAACGGCGCGCGGTTGGTTTCGGCCACGCCTGCGATCAGGTAAACGATGAAGAGTGGGAACAGCGGCCAGATATACCACTGGTGCGCGCCGCCCGCCTGGCCCTGCACAATGTCGATGAGATTGAGCGACTGTGACGCCATCAGCACGCCGACCAGCGCGAAGCCCATGGCGATTTCATACGACACGATTTGTGCCGCCGAGCGCATCGCGCCGAGAAAGGCATATTTCGAATTGGACGCCCAGCCCGCGATGATGACGCCATACACCCCCATTGAGGTGATCGCCAAGACGTAAAGCAAGCCGGCATTGATGTTGGCCAGCACAAGTTGGTCGGTGAAAGGTATCACCGCCCAGGCCGCCAGTGCGGGCGCGATGACGAGAATGGGGCCGAGGATGAACAATCCGCGGTTGGCGCCGGAAGGAATGATGATTTCCTTCATCAGCAATTTCACCGCATCGGCAATCGGCTGCAGCAGTCCCTGGAAACCCACGCGATTGGGACCGATTCGCACCTGCATCCAGCCGATGATTTTTCTTTCGGCGTAAGTGAGATACGCCACGCCCAGCATCAGCGGCACCACCAGTGCCATGATCTTGGTCAGTGTCCAGACAACGGTTTGAAGGGCAGCCCAGTCCATGACCATGTTCCCCATCAGACTGCCTCCGCCGTGATTGCGCCGAACATCGGCCCGAGACCGGCGGTCAACGGATGACCGCTTGGAATGCGCACGCAGGTGTCGGGCAGCAGATCGTCACGCTGCACTTTCAGCGTCAGCGCGCACGCCGTCTGGCGCACCGAGACGCGGCCATTTTCCTGCAGTCCCAGCTTCGCAATCAGACGGCTGTGCATGCGCGCCACCGGCAGCGCGGCGTCCTGCGTCATCTGCAGCGAGGGCGAGCGGCGCACCACGGCATCGGTCTGATAAATCGGCACTTCGGCGACACGCTCCAGGCCTTCGTGCGCCTGTCGAGGGGTCACGGTCACGCCGCTGACCTTGTTGTCGAGAAAAGCCTGCACATTGCCGGTGGGTGTATCGCCCAGTGCGTCGCGCAGCACGTCCTTCGAATCGTTGTGATCGAACCCGGCCAGCCCCAGCAGGTTGCCCAGAACGCGCAGCACCTTCCATGCGGGGCGCGTTTCGCCGATCGGCTTGACCACGGCGTTAAAGCTCTGCACGCGGCCCTCGGTGTTGATGAAGCTACCCGAGGTCTCGGTCCATGGCGCAATCGGCAGCAGCACGTCGGCATAGTCGAGCGATTTGCCCTTATAGGGGGACATCACCACAACAAACTCTGCGGCGTCGATACTGGCCATCGCCGAGACCGGATCATGAGTATCGAGTTCTGCTTCGACCCCCAGCAACAGATAGGCGCGCAAGGGATTCGCCAGCATCTGCCCCGCATTCAGCCCTTTGATGGCAGGCTGTCCAAGCGGACCGCAGCCCGGAATCGCGCCGACCGCCACCGCCCCGACGCTGTTGGCGGCTTCGCCCAGCACGCCAAAGCTGGCGCCCGCGAGTTGCGCCACTTCCTGCGCGAGCGCGTGAATCTGTGCGTAGTCGGGATGGTGCTGCGCCATGTTGCCGAGGAAGACTGCACGCGCTTCTCCAGGAGCACCTTGCCCGCTGCCCGAAATGCTCTCGGCCATCGTGCGCGCGATGTCGTCGACGATGCCATCTGCAGCGACGTCTGGTACCGGCAGGTTTTTCAGCTCGGCCAGCGCACGGCATACGCCGGCCAGCGCAGCGACAAGCCGCGACGGCGCGACGATGCGCTTGGCATGCACCTTGCCGAGGAATTCGTCTTCCGCCGCATTGATCAGGTTGAGCTGGCCGTACCAGCGCACCGATTCGCGGATGCGGTGCGCCATCAGCGGATGATCCTTGCGCAGGTTGGAGCCCACTACCAGCATGCGCTTGAGGCGCGACATGTAAGTGACCGGCATGCCTAGCCAGAAACCGCCGTGAGCCTTGTCGTCGAGCGAGAAATCCGACTGCCGCAGGCGGTGGTCGACGTTGCCGCTACCCAATCCGCGCATCAGCTTCTGCAGCAGGAACAATTCTTCCGCGGGACGATACGGTGTCGACAGCGCACCAATCTGCCCGGCCGGGATGGTTTTCAATTTGTCCGCGACAAATTCGAGCGCTGCCTGCCAGGTGGTTTCCACCCACTGACCGTTTTGCTTGAGCATCGGTTGGGTCAGGCGCTCCGCCGTGTTGAGGCCTTCGTAGGAGAAGCGGTCGCGGTCGGCCAGCCAGCACTCGTTGACGTCCTCGTTCTCGCGCGGCAGCACGCGCATCACCTTGTTGTCCTTGACGTGGACTTCGAGGTTGGAACCGAGACTGTCGTGCGGGCTGATCGAATGGCGCCGCGACAGTTCCCAGGTACGGGCGGAGTAGCGGAAGGGCTTGCTGGTCAGCGCACCGACCGGGCACAGGTCGATGACGTTGCCCGACAGTTCGGACGCCACCTGATTTTCCAGGAACGGCATCACTTCGACATGCTCACCGCGTCCCGCCATGCCGAGTTCCATCACGCCAGCGATTTCCTGGCCGAAGCGTACGCAGCGGCTGCAGTGGATGCAGCGCGTCATATCGGTGGCGATCAGCGGGCCGAGGTTTTTCTCGCGCACCACGCGCTTGATCTCCTGGTAGCGCGACGACGATCCGCCGTAGCCCACCGCCAGATCCTGCAGGGTGCATTCGCCGCCCTGGTCGCATATCGGGCAGTCGAGCGGATGGTTGATGAGCAGGAATTCCATCACGCTTTTCTGGGCATTGATCGCGTATTCCGAACGCGTATGCACCTTCATGCCATCGGTCACCGGAGTGGCGCAGGCGGGCAACGGCTTCGGCGCCTTTTCCACCTGGACCAGGCACATGCGGCAGTTGGCTGCGATGGAAAGTTTCTTGTGATAACAGAAATGCGGGATCGTGATGCCGGCCAGATTCGCCGCATCCATGATGGTGTCGCCGCTTTCGACCTGAAGCGCGCGGCCGTCGATTTCGATCTTGAGCGTGGCCATTCTTACTGCTCCGTTCCGTCCATGCAGCGCTTGTGTTCGACATGGTGCTCGAACTCGCGGCCAAAATGCTTGAGGAAGCTTTGCACCGGCATCGCTGCCGCGTCGCCCAGCGCGCAGATTGTGTGGCCACCGATTCGCCCTGCCACACTGTTGAGCAGATCGATGTCTTCCGGCCTGCCCTGTCCGTGTTCGATGCGGTGGATGATGCGGTACATCCAGCCGGTGCCTTCGCGGCACGGCGTACACTGACCGCACGATTCCTCATGATAGAAATAGGACAGCCGCTCCAGCGCACGCACCATGCACACGGTTTCATCCATCACGATCACCGCGCCCGAGCCCAGCATGGAGCCCGCCTTGGCAATGGAGTCGAAGTCCATGGTGCAGTCCATCATGATGTCGGCGGGCAGCACCGGCGCGGAGGATCCCCCGGGAATGACGGCTTTCAGCTTGTGGCCACTGCGTACCCCGCCCGCCATCTCAAGCAGTTCTGAAAACGGCGTGCCAAGCGGCACTTCGAAGTTGCCCGGCTTGTTGACGTGGCCCGAGACCGAGAACAGCTTGGAACCGCCGTTGTTCGGCTTGCCCAACTCAAGGAACGCCTGGCCGCCGTGCTGCATGATCCACGGCACGCTCGCCAGTGTCTCGGTATTGTTGATGGTGGTCGGCTTGCCGTACAGGCCGAAGCTCGCCGGAAATGGTGGTTTGAAGCGCGGCTGGCCCTTCTTGCCTTCGATGGATTCGAGCAGCGCGGTTTCCTCGCCGCAGATATAGGCGCCATAGCCTGCATGCGCATGCAGCTGGAAGCAGAAATCGGTGCCGAAGAGCTTATCGCCCAGATAGCCCGCGTCACGCGCCTCCTTCAGCGCGGCCTCGAATAGCTGGTAGCAATCGAAAATCTCGCCGTGGATGTAGTTGTAGCCGACGCGCGCGCCCAGCACATAGCCGGCGATCGCCATGCCCTCGATCAACTGGTGCGGGTTGTAGCGCAGGATGTCGCGGTCCTTGAAGGTGCCCGGCTCGCCCTCGTCGCTGTTGCAGACGATGTACTTGTCGCCAGCAAACGCACGCGGCATGAAGCTCCACTTCAGCCCGGTCGGGAAGCCCGCGCCGCCGCGCCCGCGCAAGGCGCTGGTCTTGAGTTCGGCGATGATGTCGTCGCCGGGCACCTGTTCCGTGATCACACGGCGCAATGCCTGATAACCGCCATGGGCGACGTAGGTCGCGAGCGAGCCGGGGTTGTCGAGCGCCTGCGTCCAGCTGCAGACTTGCGGATTGGGCGTCAGCAGGCTCATTTCAGCTTGGCCGTCATTTCAGTTCGTCCAGCAATTCGTCCACCTGTTCGGGGGTGAGGTGCACATGCATGACATGGTTGTTGTGCAGGCACACCGGCGCGTCGCCGCAGGCGCCCATGCATTCGCCTTCCTTAAGCGTATAGCGGCCGTCCTCGGTAGTTTCGCCGAAACCGATGCCGAGCCTGTCCTTGAGATGCGCGGCAATCTTGTTTGCGCCCATCAGGGCGCACGGCAGGTTGGTGCACAGGGTGATCTTGTGACGCCCCACCGGCTGGGTGTCATACATGTTGTAAAAGGTGGCGACCTCATACGCGGCAATCGCAGGCATATCGAGATAGGCCGCAACATATTCAACGGTCTCGGGCTTGAGCCAGCCTTTTTCCGACTGCGCGATGCGTAGCGCGCCCATCACGGCGGACTGCTTCTGGTCGGCCGGGTATTTGGCGATTTCAGCGTCGATCAACGCGAGTGATTCTGCAGACAACATCAGCGGTCGATCTCCCCGAAAACAATATCCTGCGTACCGATGATGGCGACGACGTCGGCGATCATATGGCCACGGCTCATTTCATCGAGCGCCGCCAGATGCGCGTACCCCGGCGCGCGAATTTTCAGGCGATAGGGTTTGTTGGCGCCGTCCGACACCAGATAGATGCCGAACTCGCCCTTGGGGTGTTCCACCCCGACATAGGCCTCGCCCGCCGGCACGTGCATGCCCTCGGTGAAGAGCTTGAAGTGATGGATCAACTCTTCCATGTTCTGCTTCATGTCGAGCCGCGATGGTGGCGCGACCTTGTGGTTCTCCACGATGACCGGGCCGGGATTCTTGCGCAGCCAGTCGACGCACTGCCTGATGATGCGGTTGGATTGACGCATTTCCTCGATCCGTACCAGATAGCGGTCGTAGCAGTCACCATTGGTGCCCACCGGAATGTCGAAATCCATGCGGCCGTAGACTTCGTAGGGCTGCTTTTTGCGCAGGTCCCACTCGACGCCGGAGCCGCGCAGCATGGGACCGGTGAAGCCCAGCGCCTTGGCGCGCTCGGGGGAGACCACGCCGATGCCGACAGTGCGCTGCTTCCAGATGCGGTTGTCGGTCAGCAGCGTTTCATATTCGTCGACATAGGTCGGGAAGCGCTGGGTGAAATCTTCGATGAAGTCGAGCAACGAACCCTGGCGGTTGGCGTTCATCGACTTCATGGCCGCTTCGTTGCGGCTATGCTGCGCCGCGTACTGCGGCATCGTGTCGGGCAGATCGCGGTAAACGCCGCCGGGACGATAGTAAGCCGCATGCAGGCGCGCGCCAGACACCGCCTCGTAGCAGTCCATCAGGTCTTCGCGCTCACGGAAGGCATACAGAAACACCGTCATCGCGCCGACGTCGAGCGCGTGCGCGCCCAGCCACAGCAGGTGGTTCAGCACGCGGGTGATTTCGTCGAACATCACGCGGATATACTGCGCGCGCTCGGGGACGTCGATTTGCAGCAGCTTCTCGATCGCCATCACGTAAGCGTGCTCGTTGACCATCATCGACACATAGTCGAGACGGTCCATGTAGGGCACCGACTGGATGAAGGTCTTGTGCTCGGCGAGCTTTTCGGTGGCGCGGTGCAGGAGACCGATGTGCGGGTCGGCGCGCTGGATCACTTCGCCATCGAGCTCCAGCACCAGACGCAGCACGCCGTGCGCGGCTGGATGCTGGGGACCGAAGTTCATGGTGTAGTTCCGGATTTCAGCCATTTGAATGCTCCGGAACAGTTCCTGTTGATCCTGCGACATTACAGGCCATTTTGGTTTGAACCAGGGCCATGTCAGTGCCCCTCCCCGTAACTCTCGTCACGCACAATGCGCGGCACGATTTCGCGCGGCTCGATCGACACCGGCTGGTAAATCACCCGCCGCTGGGTCGGGTCATAGCGCATTTCGACGTTGCCGGAGAGGGGGAAATCCTTGCGGAACGGGTGGCCAATAAAGCCGTAATCGGTGAGGATGCGGCGCAGGTCGGGATGGCCCTCGAACACGATGCCGTATAAATCGAAGGCCTCGCGCTCATACCAGTTGGCCGCCGGCCAGATGTCGATCATTGACGCCACCAGCGGCAGATCGTCGTCGGGGCAAAACACGCGCACCCGCACCCGCTGATTGTTCAACACCGACAGCAGATGCACCACCACAGCAAAGCGCGCGCCGCTCCACGATCCGTCGCTGTCACTATCCGCGCCGTAGCCCGAGTAATCCATGCCGCACAGATCGATCAGCTGGTCGAAACGGCAATCGGGATGGTCGCGCAGCGCGAGCATCGCCGTTGCATAATGCTGCGGCCTGACGATCAACGTCAGTTCGTCCAGGCGGACAAACGACTGCTCAAGGGCATCGCCCAGCACCGCTTCAAGGGCCAAAGAGAGGGCTTCCACAGTCTGGGGCATGGACATCAGCGGGCGATGGTATTGGTGCGGCGAATCTTGTTCTGCAACTGGATGATGCCGAACAACAGCGCCTCCGCGGTCGGCGGGCAACCCGGAACATAGATGTCGACCGGGACGATGCGATCGCACCCCCGCACCACCGAATACGAATAATGGTAATAGCCGCCGCCGTTGGCGCACGAGCCCATGGAAATCACCCAGCGCGGCTCCGCCATCTGGTCGTAGACCTTGCGCAGCGCGGGCGCCATCTTGTTGCACAGCGTGCCCGCCACGATCATCACGTCGGATTGCCTGGGGCTTCCACGAAACACAATGCCGAAGCGATCGAGGTCATAGCGCGCAGCGCCAGCATGCATCATTTCCACCGCGCAGCAGGCCAACCCAAAGGTCATTGGCCACATCGAACCAGTGCGCATGTAGTTGATCAACTGGTCGGCCTTGGTGGTAACAAAGCCCTGCTCGAGAACGCCTTCGATGCTCATGCCCAAGCCCTCAGGACAAGCCCGATCGATGCCACGGGATGCGAAATCCTTACTCCCATTCCAGCGCCCCCTTCATCCATTCATAGATGAAGCCGATCACCAGGATGCCGAGGAACACCATCATGGCGACAAAGCCGGCCAGGCCGATTTCTTCCAGCACAATGGCCCACGGAAAAAGAAAGGCGATTTCCAGATCGAACAGGATGAACAGGATGGCAACCAGGTAGTAGCGCACATCAAACTTCATGCGCGCGTCCTCGAACGCCTCGAAGCCGCATTCGTAGGGAGAAAGCTTTTCGCTATCAGGTCGGTTCGGGGCCAGCAGCCCACCCGCAACAATGGGACCAATGCCAAAAGCCAACCCGACCAGAATGAACAATAGAATGGGGAGGTAGTTCTCCAGCATCGGGATCCTCCGTCTACGCCTATTTCAGGCTATTGAGTAATTATGACCCGAGTGTATTAGCGCACAGCGTCGGCTGTCAAGCCGAAAAATTGGTATTTTTCTCTTAATAATCAGATGCTTATTCATAGCGAACGCTAATGAACGAATCAGGAAATTTGATGGTGCCCACGGGGAGACTCGAACTCCCACGACCTAAGTCACTACCCCCTCAAGATAGCGTGTCTACCAATTCCACCACATGGGCCAAAGGACATACGCCCTTCAATTTTTGGTTGAACGGGAACGTTCAACCAAGGTAAAGTTTACTGCGGAATGTCCCCCGCTTTCGAGCCGGTATTCTGGCCCGGAACCTGCGCCGGCGCTAAAGGCGTCGTCGTCGTTGGCACAGATGTGCGGTCCAGCACGCTGGCGGCCGGCTTGTGCTGCTGAAGCCCGAAATAGGCCAACCCCAGGCTGGTCAGAAAAAACAGCGTCGCCACGATGGCGGTGCTGCGGCTCAGGAAGTTGGCTGAACCCGTCGCGCCGAACAGGCTGCCGGATGATCCGCCGCCAAATGCCGCGCCCATGTCCGCGCCCTTCCCATGCTGCAGCAGCACCAGCGCGATGACGGCGATGGCGACGATAACGTGAACGACCCAGAACAAGGTTTCCATATTTATACTCTTACTTGGCTGCAGCCCGGCAAATCGCTATGAACTCGTCAGCGACCAGAGAGGCACCGCCAATCAGGCCACCATCAATATCCGGCTGAACCATCAATTCTGCCGCATTCGCAGCTTTTACGCTACCCCCATACTGGATCACCAGTTGGTCTGCCACGCCCGCATCGAGTGCGGCGATCTTGCTGCGAATGAAGGCATGTACCGCCTGCGCCTGCTCCGGCGAAGCGGTTTTACCAGTGCCGATTGCCCAAACCGGCTCATATGCAATCACGGCTTGGGCCAATGAACCGACCCCAGCCGCATCGATGACGGCATCTAGCTGACGCGCGACAACCGCTTGTGTAACGCCCGACTCGCGCTCGGCCAGCGATTCGCCGACGCACAAGATGGGCGTCAAACCCGCTGCCTGTGCGGCCATGTACTTGCTCGCCACCAGCGCGTCGGATTCGCCGTACAGGCTGCGCCGCTCGGAATGCCCGACGATCACATAGGTACAGCCAAAATCGAGCAGCATGGACGCCGACACTTCGCCAGTGAATGCACCTTTTGCCTGCTCGGATAAGTTTTGCGCACCCCAGGCAATCGATGACCCTGCGAGTTCGACCTGCGCCTGCGCCAGATACGGGAAAGGCACGCATACCACGGCTTCAATACCGGCCAGGGCGGGTTTGAGTGCGGTCAGCAACGCGGCGTTTTCCGCCAGGCTGCCGTGCATTTTCCAGTTACCGGCTACGAGCTTTTTGCGCATGGGAGTCCGCCAAACAAAAGTGCGCGATGGTAAGCGCAACGCGCCCGCCGGTCAACCGGCGGGCGCGTTGCGCGCACGAATAATCAGCCGAACCGGCCGGTAATGTAGTCTTCAGTCTGCTTCTTGACCGGCTGCATAAAGATCGTACCGGTTTCATTGAATTCGATGAGTTCGCCGAGGTACATGAACGCCGTAAAGTCTGAAATCCGCGCAGCCTGCTGCATATTATGGGTGACGATGGCGATGGTGTATTCGCTTTTCAACTCGTTTATGAGCTCTTCGATTTTGGCGGTGGAAATCGGGTCCAGCGCCGAAGTCGGCT
This sequence comes from Hydrogenophilales bacterium, assembly GCA_024636675.1. GTDB lineage: Bacteria > Pseudomonadota > Gammaproteobacteria > Burkholderiales > Thiobacillaceae > Thiobacillus. The sequence goes on from JAGXGM010000036.1 coordinate 103,948, forward strand.
CGTCCAGCAGTACGATGTCAGGTTTGACTGCGACGGCACGCGCGATGCACAAACGCTGTTGCTGACCACCAGAAAGCGACAGGCCGTTCTGCTGCAACTTGTCCTTCACCTCGCCCCACAGGGCGGCCTTTTTGAGCGCCCATTCGACGCGGTCGTCCATTTCGCTTTTCGACATGCGCTCATACAGGCGCACCCCGAACGCGATGTTTTCATAGATCGTCATGGGAAACGGCGTCGGCTTCTGGAACACCATGCCGATCTTGGCGCGTACCAGGTTCACATCCTGACTCTTGTCGAGCAGGTTCTTGCCATGGAAAAGAATCTGGCCTTCGGCGCGTTGTCCCGGATACAGGTCATACATGCGATTGAAGGTGCGCAGCAAGGTGGATTTGCCACAACCGGACGGCCCGATGAAAGCCGTCACTTTCTTGTTGGCAACGTCGAGATTGACGTTGCTGAGGCCTTTGAAATTACCGTAAAAAAAATCCAGATTGCGAACCTGCAAGGCAGCATTTTCGCCGGTTGGCATGGCTTGATCGGGCATCAGAAAGTTCCGGGGAAATTAACGTTTAACTTTGTTGCGGAAAATAATACGCACACCGATATTGACCGCGAGCACCAGCAGGGCTATCAACAGCGCCCCGCCCCAAGCAAGGTTGACCCAGTTGTCATAAGGACTCAGCGCAAACTGGAAAATCACCACCGGCAGGTTGGCCATCGGTTCGGCCATGTTGGTGCTGAAGAACTGGTTGTTTAGCGCGGTAAAAAGCAGCGGAGCCGTTTCGCCGGTAATGCGCGCCATTGCCAACAACACGCCGGTCACCACTCCCGATTTAACCGCGCGCAGCGTCACCTTGAGCGATACCTGCCAGCGCGGCGCACCTACGGCAAAAGCCGCCTCGCGCAGACTGGTCGGGACCAGCTTCAGCATGTTTTCGGTGGTGCGCACCACAACCGGAATGGCGATCAGCGCCAGCGCCAGTGATCCCGCCCAACCGGAAAATCCGCCGGTGGTCACCACGAACAAGGCATACACGAACAGGCCGATGACGATAGAGGGGGCCGACAGCATGATGTCAGTCATGAAACGGGTGAACGAGGCAAATTTTGAAACGCGCCCATACTCGGCCAGATAAATTCCAGCCAAAATTCCAATCGGTGTCGAAATCAGCATGGAAAAGAACAGGATCAAACCGCTGCCAACAATGGCATTGCGCAGGCCGCCACCTTCGGAGCCCGGTGCTGGCGTGTCCTGGGTGAACAAATCCCAGCTCAGGGCGGCAAACCCCCTGGAAAATAGCGTCCACAAAATCCACAGCAGTGCGATCAGCCCCAAGCTCATCGCCAGCATGGACAGAGTGATGCCGATACGGTTGATCCAGATGCGGCGGGTATACAGACTCATCATGATCTACAGCCCCTCCGAGCCCATGCTGCGGCTGATCAGCCAGCGCGAAATTGCCAGCACGACAAAAGTGATGATGAACAGCACCAGGCCCAGTTCGAACAGGGCAGCGATATGCAGGCCGGGATCGGCCTCGCCGAACTCGTTCGCCAGCGTCGAGGCAATCGAGGTGCCGGGCGCAAACAGGCTACCGTTGATACGGTTGGCGTTGCCGATCACGAAGGTGACCGCCATGGTCTCGCCCAATGCCCGCCCCAGCCCCAGCATGATGCCGCCGATGACCCCGACGCGCGTGTAGGGCAACACGATATTGCGTGCCACTTCCCAAGTGGTGCAGCCCAAGCCGTAGGCCGATTCCTTCAGCACGTGCGGTACGGTTTCGAACACGTCACGCATGACCGAAGCGATAAAGGGAATCACCATCAGCGACAGCACGATACTCGCCGTCAGAATGCCAACGCCGATGGGCGGGCCGGAAAACCAGCCGCCGATTACAGGCACATCACCCAGCAGTGCCTGCAGGGGGGGCTGGATGTAATCGGCAAATAGCGGCGCAAAAACGAACAGGCCCCAGATGCCGTAAACGATCGAAGGAATGCCCGCCAGCAACTCGATCGCGGTTCCCAATGGGCGACGCAACCATACAGGGCAGGTTTCGGTCAGGAACAGGGCAATCCCGAAACTGATCGGCACCGCAATCAACAGTGCCAGCACAGATGTCACGACCGTGCCGTAAATGGCGGCCAGCGCACCGTATTCGTCATCCGGCACGCTCCAGATATTGGTCCATAGGAAGGATGGCCCGAATTCCTTGAGACTGGGCCAGGCTTCGATCGTGAGCGACACCAGAATTCCCACCAGCGTTGCCAGGACGATGAAGGCAAACACTTGGGTGGAATGGTGGAATATCTTGTCCTGCAGGCGGAATTTCCGGACCTGCCTGGCATGCAGGTCGACTCCGGTGGTCACACTGGGCTCGCTCACGGTGGGGTGCCTATCTGTTCAATTGTTATCTGCGGAAACACCCGCCGGAACGGGCAGGCGCTTTCGCAGAAATCCGAAGGCGGCATACCGCCTTCGGCATTCAATCAAGTTGGCTCCGCAAAGCCTTACTTGATATTCTTCATTTCTGCTTCAACCATCTTCACAACGCTGGGCGGCAGCGCCACGAAGCCGAGATCGGCAGCCATGCGCTGACCGTTGTTCAAGGACCAGGTGAAGAAGTTGACAACCTCCTTTTGCTTCGCAGGATCGGAGCCCTTTTCATATGCCAGAATGTAGGTGGCAGTGGTGATGGGCCAGGCGTTCTTGTGCAACTGGTCCAACAGATCGGGGGCCATACCCTCGACCTTGAAGTCGGCACCGGCAGCCGCATCGGCAACCGCCTGCTGGTTCGGCACAATATAGTTTCCGGCACGGTTCTTCAGCGCAATGTAATGCATGTTGTTCTTCATCGCATCAGCGATATCCACATAGCCGATCGTGCCCCTGATCTTCTGGATATTGGCCGCAACACCCGCATTACCCTTGCCGCCCACTGCATTGGATGGCCAGTTGACCGTGTTGCCCGCGCCGACCTCGCGCATGAAGGCCGCCGATTGCTTGGCCAGATAGTGGGTGAAAGCATAGGTGGTGCCCGAACCGTCCGAACGATGCGACACGGTAATCGCCATATTCGGCAGCTTGACGTCGGGATTCAGCTTGGCGATGGCCGGGTCATCCCACTTGGTGATGGCGCCGCGAAAGATATCGGCGAGGGTAACGCCGTCCAGCTTCAGCTTTCCGGATGCAATACCGGGGACGTTCATGACGACTGTTACGCCACCCATCACGGACGGAAACTGCACCAACTTTGCCGCGTCCAGATCAGATTGTTTGAGCGGTGCGTCGGTGCCGCCAAAATCGACCGTCTTGGCCTTGATCTGTTTGACGCCACCTGACGAGCCGATGGCCTGGTAGTTGACCTTGTTACCCGTGACCGCCTGATAGGCTTCGGCCCACTTGGCGTAAATTGCGTAGGGGAAAGTTGCGCCCGCGCCCGTGATGTCAGCGGCCACAGCGCTGACGGAGAAAGCCAGACCAAGGGTCGCAGCCAATGTACATTGAGCCAGTTTGTTGAGTGTACGCATGTAAATCTCCGTAGTAGTTGACGTTGCCGCATGGGCGACGTCGCCATACTAACGGGCGAATATTACAGTTATATGTCAGGAGGGGAAAATCACCCGGCCGCGGCAGCAGTCCTTACAACATCGGCGATTGTTTCAGCTGTGTGTTGAACCTGTCCCGCATCACGTCCCTCCACCATCACCCGGATCAAAGGCTCGGTGCCGGATGCGCGCAGGACGACCCGTCCGTTGCCGTTCAGGGTACTCTCGGCTTCTGCGACAGAAGCGCTGACCGCCGGTACTGCACCCAGCTTGAAGCCTTTTGCCACCCGAACATTAATCATGACCTGGGGGTAAATAGCCAGATCGGCGGTCATCATTTCCAGGGTTTCACCCGACTCACGCAAGGCGCGCAGCACCTGCAGGGCTGACACGATCCCGTCACCGGTGGTGTGCTTGTCCAGGCACAGAATATGCCCGGAGGACTCGCCTCCAAGCATCCAGCCGTTGGTGTGGAGACGCTCGAGGACATACCGGTCCCCCACTTTGGCGCGCTCGAATGGGATATTGATTCGCCCCAGCGCGTGTTCCATGCCGAGGTTGGTCATCAGAGTGCCGATCACGCCGCCCTTCATGTAGCCGCTTTGTGTGCGATGGCGGGCAATGATATAGACCAGCTGGTCACCGTCATAAATCCGCCCCTCGGCGTCGGCCATCATCAGGCGATCGCCGTCGCCGTCGAGCGCAATGCCAAGGTCCGCGCGATGAGCGCGCACCGCATCGGACAGCGCCTTGGTGTGTGTCGCGCCGCATTCGTCATTGATATTGAAGCCATTCGGCTCGTTGCCGATGGCGATCACCTCCGCCCCCAATTCATGCAGCACGTGCGGCGCGATGTGATAGGTCGCCCCATGCGCGCAGTCGACCACGATACGCATTCCGCGTAAATCGAGGCTGTTGGGGAAGGTGCTTTTGCAAAACTCGATATAGCGCGCCGCGGCGTCCTCGATGCGGCGGGCGCGTCCCAACTGGCGCGCTTCGACTGTCACGATCGGATGATCCAGCCGCGCCTCGATGGCTTCCTCCACGTTGTCGGGCAGCTTCTGGCCGTTGGCCGAAAAAAACTTGATGCCATTGTCCTCGAACGGATTATGTGAAGCCGAGATCACAACACCCGCCTGCAGACGCAGGGCACGCGTCAGATAGGCCACCGCCGGCGTCGGCATCGGCCCGGTCATCAGCACATTCACCCCGGCAGCTGTAAAGCCAGCTTCCAGAGCAGCTTCCAGCATGTAACCGGAGATACGGGTGTCCTTGCCAATCAGCACGGTCGGATGCTGATTCGGCGGCAGGCTGCCACGATCAGCCACCAGCACCTGCCCTGCAGCGTAGCCCAGATGCATCACAAATTCGGGGGTAATGGGGGACTCGCCCACCTTGCCCCGCACACCATCAGTGCCGAAATATTTACGTCCCATTCTCTTGTTCCTCCACCGCATTCCAGATAGCCAGCGCATCGCGCATGGCCGCTACATTGTGTACCCGGAGCAGGCGCGCGCCGCGCGCCACGGCCATCAAGTGCGCCGCCACCCCGGAAAACTCGCGCTCATCCACACTCCGCCCGGTAAGCGCGCCCAGCATGGACTTGCGCGATAGCCCGGCCAGCACCGGCAGCCCTAGTTCTGCCAGGCAGCTCAAATGCTTGAGCAAGGCCAGATTGTGCGCCAGCGTCTTACCGAAGCCGAAGCCCGGATCGATCACCATCCGCTCGCGGCCGATACCTGCTGTTTCGCAGGCCGCAACGCGGTCCTGCAAGAACTGCCCCACCTCTTCCACCACATCGGTATAGCTTGGCGCCTGCTGCATGCGCTGCGGCTCGCCCTGCATATGCACCAGGCACACCGCCGCATCGGACGCCGCCACCCTTTCCAGCGCGCCGGGCACGCGCAAGGCCATCACATCGTTCACCATCGCTGCCCCGGCATCGAGTGCCGCCTGCATTACCGAGGGCTTCATCGTGTCGATCGACACCACGCAGCCGTAGCCGGCGAGCGCCTCGATCACCGGCAACACGCGACGAATTTCCTCCGCGGCCGGCACTGTTGCCGCGCCGGGACGGGTGGACTCGCCTCCTACGTCGAGGATATCGGCGCCTTGTTCCTGCAACTTGAAGCCATGCCGGATCGCTGCCTGCGCATCGCCCAGACGACCCCCATCCGAAAATGAATCGGGCGTGACATTGACGATGCCCATGATGAGGGGCCTTGCCAGGGAGAGCCGGTGCGGGCCTGCGCGGAGAAAGGACATAAAAATGGAGGGGCCTAAGCCCCTCCATTGTAGTGCGTGAAACCGAATCCGCTTCAGGCTTCCTGCACAGGCTCGGTGGTCGGTGCCGGTGCGCCCGGCTTGTCATCGCCGCCCGCTGGCGGCGGTGTAGTCGCGAGCGGCTTGGGTTGACGCACCGGGCGCCCGGCCATGATGTCGTCGATCTGATCGGAATCGATGGTTTCGAATTCCAGCAACGCGGCCGTCATTGCTTCGACCTTGTCGCGGTTGTCCGTCAGGATTTTCTTCGCCACCGCGTATTGCTCGTCCAGAATGCGGCGAATTTCACCGTCGATCTTCTGCATGGTGGCTTCGCTCACGTTCTTGTGCGTGGTCACCGAACGCCCCAGGAACACTTCGCCTTCGTTTTCGCCATACACCATCGGGCCCAGGGCATCGGACATGCCGTAGCGCGTCACCATGTCGTGCGCGATGCTGGTGGCACGCTCAAAGTCGTTCGATGCGCCCGTCGAAATGCTGCCGACGAAAATCTCCTCGGCCACCCTGCCGCCGAACAGCATGCTGATCTGTGACAGCATTTCATCCTTATACAGGCTGAAACGATCCATGGTGGGCAACGACATGGTCACGCCCAAGGCCCGGCCACGCGGGATCACGGTCACCTTGTGCACGGGATCACACCCTGGCAGGGACATGCCGACCACCGCATGGCCCGACTCGTGGTAAGCCGTTTTTTTCTTGTCCTCGGGCGTAATCACCATGGACTTGCGCTCGGCACCCATGAGGATTTTGTCCTTGGCCTTCTCGAAATCATCCATGTCGACCAGGCGTTTGTTGCCGCGGGCGGCAAACAGGGCGGCTTCGTTGATCAAATTGGCCAGATCAGCGCCGGACATGCCGGGCGTGCCGCGCGCCAGGATATCGGCCCGCACGTCAGGCGCGACCGGCACCTTGCGCATGTGCACCAGCAGGATCTGCTCGCGGCCGCGAATGTCGGGCAGGCCCACCACCACCTGGCGGTCGAAACGGCCCGGGCGCAGCAGGGCTGGGTCAAGTACGTCGGGACGGTTGGTCGCGGCGATGACGATGACGCCGGCGGTCGCTTCAAAGCCGTCCATTTCCACCAGCAACTGGTTCAGGGTCTGCTCGCGCTCGTCGTTGCCGCCGCCCAAGCCTGCGCCACGCTGGCGGCCGACCGCGTCGAGCTCGTCGATGAAGATGATGCAGGGCGAACTCTTCTTCGCCTGCTCGAACATGTCGCGTACCCGCGCAGCACCGACGCCAACGAACATTTCGACGAAATCCGAACCCGAAATGCTGAAGAAAGGCACCTTGGCTTCGCCTGCAATCGAGCGCGCCAGCAGGGTTTTACCCGTGCCGGGCGGGCCCACCATCAGCACGCCGCGCGGGATATGGCCGCCCAGCTTCTGGAATCGGGTCGGGTCTTTCAGGAAATCCACCAGTTCGGCCACGTCTTCCTTGGCCTCGTCACAACCGGCCACATCGGCAAAGGTCACCGGGTTGGCATTTTCGTCAAGCAGGCGTGCCCGGCTCTTGCCGAACGAGAATGCGCCGCCCTTGCCGCCCCCTTGCATCTGGCGCATGAAGAAGATCCAGACGCCGATCAGCAGCAGCATGGGGAACCAGGAAATAAGCATGCTCACCAGGAATGACGGCTGCTCTTCCGGTTTGGCTTCGACCGACACATCGTTCTTCAACAGGTCGGACACCATCCACGGATCGTTCGGCGCATAGCTGGTGAAACGCTGCCCATCGCTGCGCTCGCCCTTCAGCACATTGCCCTCGATCACCACCTTGCTGATCTGCTGCTGGCGCACCTCTTCGATGAACTGCGAATACGGCATCTGTGTCTGTGCGGTGCGCTGCGCGCCGAACTGATTGAAGACCGTCATCAGAACGACGGCGATAATCAGCCAGACAGCGATATTTTTGGACAAATTGTTCACTCTTGCTCCTTGGTACAGCACATTTAATTCAAGCGCAGCACGTCAAAATCAAAATCCCAGCGCAGCAAATTTAGACTCATTCTAATCCGACTCTTGCCGGCTTGTCACGGCAGCCTTGCCGCAACCGGACGACGTCCCAGCAGATAAACTTCGGCACTGCGATCGCGCGAGGCATCAGGCTTGCGGATCTGTACCTGCTCGAATGCCTGCCGCATCTGCGCCCGAAAGTCCTCAAAGCCGACACCTTGAAACACTTTGACGAGAAAAGCGCCATCTGGTTTCAACCAGTTCACAGAAAAATCGAGCGCCAGTTCGCACAAGTCATACTGTCTCGCCTGATCTGACAGCATCACACCACTAATATTGGGTGCCATATCGCTTAATACAAGGTCAACCCGTCCGTTTTGCAGCTTTCCTTCCAGCCAGGCCAGTGCCGCCGGCTCGGTGAAGTCGCCTTCCAGGCTGTCGACGCCGGGGATGGACGCCATCGGCAGCAGGTCGATCGCCAGCACTCGGCCCTGGCGCTTCATCTTTTCCACCGCCACCTGACACCAGCTGCCAGGGGCCGCGCCCAGATCGACCACCGTCATGCCGGGACGCAACAGATGGTCGCGCTTGTCGATTTCCAGCAGTTTATACGCGGCGCGCGAGCGGTAGCCGTCCTGCTGCGCCTTTTTGACGTAGGGGTCCGTTACGTGTTCATGCATCCAGGCACTGCCCGACTTGGTTCGCTTCGGTTTCTGTGCCATATCGTCTTTCAGCTACAATCCGCGCTCAGATTTAAGGAAGAAGCATGAAATCACTCACGCCCGCACAACGGCAATACCTGAAGGGCCTGGCTCACACGCGCCAACCGGTGGTCATGATCGGCAACCAGGGTTTGACGGCTGCCGTTTTGAAGGAGATTGACCTGGCGCTGAGCGCGCACGAACTGATCAAGGTCAAGGCCGCCAGCAACGAACCGGATACGCGCCGCGTCTGGCTGGATGAAATCTGCACCGCCACCGGCGCGGCGTCGGTGCAACAAATCGGCAAGGTACTGGTGATTTATCGCGCCGCAGCCAAACCCGTCATCGCCCTGCCGGGCTGAATGCCGCCTGACCGGGTTTATCGCGCCAGTCCCGAACGCCAAGCCAGCAACAAGCCCAGCGCGCTCTGAATCAGATACAGAATGCTGGATATCCCATGCCAGCGCGCAAAGCGGTCGGCAAACACGCTCTGCATCACCGCATGCGGCAGTGCCTGATCCTTCAGGCTCTGCATGATGGGCTGGATGCCGAACAGGCCGGTCAGGATCAGGGCCAGCATAACCACCACCGCCCAGAAAAAAAACGTTTTCAGTGCGGTGGCGCCGTCACGCGCAATACGATAAATCAGCAGGTAGGCCGCTGCCGCGATGCCGATCCAGCCCATCACCTCGAACAGCTTGCCGGCCAGCATCCCTGCCAGCTGCTTGTCGCCCAGGCTGGCAAACAGCACCGGCGCGGCAACGTAGCCAATCGCCCAGATGCCGCCGATCCACAACACCAGCATCGTGCTGGCGAGGCCATCCCAGAAACGGCGCATTATTTGTATTGAACGTCCAGCACTTCGTACTGGCGCACGCCGCCCGGCGCCTGGACGTCAACGCTGTCGCCGGCATACTTGCCAATCAGCGCACGCGAGATCGGAGACGACACGGAAATCATGCCCTGCTTGATATCGGCCTCGTCGTCGCCGACGATCTGATAAGTGACGGATTCACCCGATTCGAGATCTTCCAGCTCGACCGTGGCACCGAATACGATGCGGCCATCCGCGTCCAGCGTCTGGGGGTCGATGATCTGCGCGTTGGAAAGCTTGCCCTCGAGGTCGGCAATGCGGCCTTCGATGAAACCCTGTTTTTCCTTGGCGGCATCATATTCGGCATTTTCCGACAGGTCACCCTGCGCACGCGCCTCGGCAATCGCCTGAATGACAGCGGGCCGTTCCACGCTCTTCAGTTTCTGCAACTCGGCGCGCATCTTTTCTGCGCCCACGACGGTGATGGGGAATTTGCTCACAAGCTTGCCTTTTCAGATCAATGCAGCCGCTGATGCAGCGACTGCAGGGAATATACTTTTAATGAATCGCCGTGCTGCATGCCCATGCAGGCGGCGTGCGCGCCGGCCAAAGTAGTGAAATACACCACCCGGTGTGCCAGCGCTTCGGCGCGGATGGCGTAGGAGTCCTTCACGGCTTTCTTGTCTTCGACCACGTTGACGATGAAATCGATATCGCCATTCTTGATCATGTCGACGATGTGCGGACGGCCTTCCTTGACTTTGTTAACGATCGCCACCGGTATGCCTGCTGACTCGATCGCCTGCGCGGTGCCGCGGGTGGCGACCAGGCTGAAGCCGAGGTCGAGCAGGGCCTGCGCGACCTCGACGATGGCATCACGATCACCCGAACGTACGCTGACGAAGGCGCGTCCGCCCGGCTTCGGAAGCTCGGAACTCGATGCCAGCTGCGACTTGACGAAAGCCTCGCCGAAATTGTCGCCCACCCCCATGACTTCGCCGGTTGATTTCATTTCCGGTCCGAGGATGGTATCTACGCCGGGAAACTTGCGGAATGGGAACACCGCCTCCTTCACCGAGAAATACGGCGGAATGATCTCCTTCTCGAATGCCTGGGACTTCAGCGAAATACCAGCCATCGCGCGTGCGGCGATCTTCGCCAGCGGCTGACCGATGGCCTTGGACACGAAAGGCACGGTGCGAGACGCGCGCGGGTTCACTTCCAGCACGTATACGGTGTCTCCCTGGATTGCGAACTGCACGTTCATCAAACCGACCACGTTCAGCGCCTTCGCCATTGCCACTGTCTGGCGGCGCATCTCGTCCAGCACGTCCTGCGACAGACTGTAAGGCGGCAGCGAACACGCGGAGTCGCCCGAATGGACGCCGGCCTGCTCGATGTGCTGCATGATGCCGCCAATCACCACCTGCTCGCCGTCGGACAATGCATCGACATCGACCTCGATGGCGTCGTTAAGGAAGCGATCGAGCAGCACCGGCGACTTGTTCGACACCTTGACCGCCTCGGTCATGTAGCGGCGCAGATCGGCCTCCTCACGAACGATTTCCATCGCGCGTCCGCCCAACACATAAGAAGGGCGCACTACCAGCGGATAGCCGATTTCCTCGGCCATGCGGATCGCGCTCTCCGGGTTGCGGGCAGTGCGGTTGGGCGGCTGCTTGAGGCCCAGATCATGCAGCATCTGCTGGAAGCGCTCGCGGTCTTCGGCTGCATCGATCATGTCGGGGCTGGTGCCGATGATAGGCACGCCGTTGCGTTCCAGGTCACGCGCCAGTTTCAGCGGTGTCTGCCCGCCGTACTGTACGATCACGCCCCAAGGCTTCTCGATGCGCACGATTTCGAGCACATCTTCCAGCGTCAGCGGTTCAAAATACAGGCGGTCGGAGGTATCGTAATCGGTGGAGACGGTTTCCGGATTGCAGTTGACCATAATGGTCTCGAAGCCGTTTTCGCGCAGCGCCAGCGCGGCATGCACGCAGCAGTAGTCGAACTCGATGCCCTGGCCGATGCGATTCGGCCCGCCGCCCAGCACCATGATCTTCTTGGCGTCGGTCGGGTGCGACTCGCATTCTTCCTCGTAGGTCGAGTACATGTAGGCGGTCTGCGTGGAAAACTCGGCCGCGCAGGTATCGACCCGCTTGTAGACCGGGTGCAGCGCCAGTTCGGTGCGACGCGCACGCACCGCATGCTGGTCGGTGTTCAGGAGTTTCCCCAGACGACGGTCGGAAAAGCCGGCGCGCTTCAACTGGCGCAATTCGTCGCGCCCGAGGTCGATCAAGGCACGCCCAGCCAGCGAAGCTTCCATTTCGATCAAGCCCTGAATCTGGTCGAGGAACCACGGGTCGATTTTCGACAGCGCATGAATTTCCTGCATGCTCATGCCGATCCGGAATGCATCGCCGACGAACCAGATGCGATCGGGCCCGGGCGACATCAGTTCGGCTTCGATTTCTTCCTGGTCAGTGGTCTTGGGGTCGAAACCGTCGGCGCCGACTTCCAGCCCGCGCAGGGCTTTCTGCAGCGATTCCTGGAAAGTGCGACCGATCGCCATCACCTCGCCGACCGATTTCATCTGCGTGGTCAGGCGGTCGTCGGCCTGCGGAAATTTCTCGAAGGCAAAACGCGGGATCTTGGTCACCACGTAATCGATCGACGGTTCGAACGAGGCCGGTGTCGCGCCGCCGGTGATATCGTTCTGCAATTCGTCGAGGGTGTAGCCGATCGCCAGCTTGGCCGCCACCTTGGCGATCGGAAAGCCGGTCGCTTTCGACGCCAGCGCGGAAGAACGCGACACCCGCGGGTTCATCTCGATCACCACCATGCGCCCGTCTTCGGGGTTGATGGAAAACTGCACGTTGGAGCCGCCCGTTTCCACGCCGATCTCGCGCAGCACGGCGAGGCTCGCGTTGCGCATGATCTGATATTCCTTGTCGGTCAGCGTCTGCGCCGGCGCCACAGTGATGGAGTCGCCGGTGTGCACGCCCATCGGGTCGAAGTTCTCGATCGAGCAGATGATGATGCAGTTGTCCTTGCGGTCGCGCACCACCTCCATCTCGTATTCTTTCCAACCGAGCAGCGATTCCTCGATCAGGAGTTCGTGCGTCGGCGAGGCTTCCAGGCCGCGCTCGCAAATAGCGACGAATTCATCGCGGTTGTAGGCGATGCCGCCGCCCGAGCCACCCATGGTGAACGAGGGCCGGATGATCGACGGGAAACCGAGCGCCGCCTGCACCTGCAGTGCCTCTTCCAGGCTGTGGGCGATTGAGGAACGCGCCGAGCCCAGGCCGATCTTGGTCATCGCCAGCTTGAATTTTTCGCGGTCTTCCGCCTTGTCGATGGCCTCCTTCGACGCGCCGATCATCTCGACGCCGTACTTCTCCAGCACGCCGTGCCTGGCCAGATCGAGCGCGCAGTTGAGCGCGGTCTGGCCGCCCATGGTCGGCAGCAGCGCATCGGGGCGCTCGACCTCGATGATCTTCTCGACCACCTGCCAGGAGATCGGCTCGATGTAGGTGACGTCAGCCATGTCCGGGTCGGTCATGATCGTCGCCGGATTGCTGTTGACGAGGATGACCTTGTAGCCCTCCTCGCGCAGCGCCTTGCACGCCTGCGCGCCGGAATAGTCGAATTCGCACGCCTGCCCGATGACGATGGGGCCGGCGCCGATGATGAGGATGCTTTTTAAGTCAGTGCGCTTGGGCATGATCAGTGTGCTCCGGCCTGATCGGCCATCAGCTTGATGAATCGGTCAAACAAATAGCTCACGTCGTGCGGGCCGGGGCTGGCTTCCGGGTGACCCTGGAAGCTGAATGCCGGGACGTCGGTGCGCGCAATGCCCTGCAATGAGCCGTCGAACAGCGAGACATGAGTGCTGCGGATATTGGCGGGAAGCGTCGCCGCGTCCACCGAGAAGCCATGGTTCTGGCTGGTGATCGCCACCCGCCCGCTGTCGAGATCCTTGACCGGATGGTTGGCGCCGTGGTGGCCGAACTTCATCTTCACGGTTTTGGCGCCCGAGGCAAGCGCCAGCAATTGGTGACCAAGACAGATACCAAAGGTCGGGATGCCTGCTGCGACCAGCTCGGCAATCGCTTCGATCGCGTAATCGCATGGCTCCGGATCGCCGGGACCGTTGGCAAGGAAAATACCGTCCGGCTTCAGCGCCATCGCCTCGGCCGCAGTGGCGGTAGCGGGCAAAATGGTCAATCGGCAGCCGCGCTCGGCCAGCATGCGCAGGATGTTGCGCTTGACGCCGTAATCGAAGGCCACCACATGAAAACGCGGCTCGGTCTGCTGACCATAGCCACGTCCCAGTTTCCATTCGGTTTCACTCCACTCGTAGGATGCCGCTACTGTCACCACCTTGGCCAGATCCATGCCGGCCAGACCGGGAAAGGCGCGCGCGGCTTCGAGGGCTTTGGCCTCATTTACCGCACCGGCCATGATGCAGCCGCTCTGTGCGCCCTTCTCCCGCAGGATGCGCGTCAGCCGCCGCGTGTCGAGATCGGCGATCGCCACGATGTTCTGGTGCTTGAGATACTCGGTCAACGAAGACCCGGCCCGAAAATTTGAATGGAGGCGCGGCACATCGCGCACGACCAGACCGGCCGCATGGATGCGTCCCGCCTCAACGTCTTCGAGATTGATGCCGGTGTTGCCGATGTGTGGGCACGTCAGTGTCACAATCTGACACGAATACGAGGGATCGGTCAGAATTTCCTGATAACCGGTCATTGCGGTATTGAACACCACCTCTCCGGTCGTGACACCGTCGGCGCCGATGGATAGGCCGCGAAACACCGAACCGTCAGCTAAAACAAGGATGGCGGGGTGGGCACGTGACAAGGAAGACTCCGGAAAGCAGTAGTGGTGCAGGTGACAAAATTCAGGCGGGCCGCTTGCGCGAACCCGCCTGAATTGAATGCCAAAATTATAGCTGAACTGGCGCCTGGCTTCAATGCCCAGAGGGCCTGGGCGGGCTATTTCTCGCCTGTATCAGGGCTGCAGATGATCCAGCGCGCCGTCCATGTCGAGCTCGGTCAGTTCGGTGAAGCCGCCGATGCAGGTGCCGTCGACGACGATCTGCGGCACGGTGCGCGCGCCGTTGGTGACGACGGCGAATTCCTTCATCGCCTCGCGGTCGAGATCGATGCGGACTTCGTCGTAGCCGATGCCGCGCTTGTCGAGAAAAGCCTTGGCCTTGACGCAGATGGGGCAGGTGCCGGTACTGTAGACCTTGACGGCGTTCATGGAATTTTCCTGTTTCAAGCGATTAATTAAGATTGCTATTTCAAACCCAGCACGTCGCGCATGTCGTACAGACCCGGCGCGCGGCCCTGCAGCCACTTGGCGGCACGCAACGCCCCCAGGGCGAAGGTGGCGCGGCTGCTGGCCTTGTGGGTGAGCTCGACGCGCTCGCCAATACCGGCGAACAGGAGCGTGTGGTCACCGACGATATCGCCGCCGCGCACGGTGGCAAAGCCGATGGCCTTGGGGTCACGCTCGCCGGTGACGCCCTCTCGCCCGTACACGGCGCAGCTGGCCAGGTCGCGGTCGATGGCGCGGGCGACGGCTTGGCCCAGACCCAGCGCGGTGCCCGAAGGCGCGTCGACCTTGTGACGATGATGCGCCTCGATGATTTCGATGTCGTAGCCGTCGTCGAGCACCTGCGCGGCAAGCTCGGCCAGCTTCATCAGCAGGTTCACCCCCACGCTCATGTTGGGCGCGAACACGATTGGAATATGCTGCGCCGCGGCCGCTATGCGTGCGCGGCCGGACGCGTCAAAACCGGTGGTGCCGATTACCAGCGGAATACCGGCTGCCATGCAGGCATCGAGATAGCCGAAGGCGGCCTCGGGACGGGTAAAGTCGATCAAGACATGCGCACCCGGCAGCGCGGCAGCCGGCTGATCGGTGACATTCACGCCGCTGGCCGCGCCCCAGGCAGCGCCTGCGTCCTGCCCCACCAGCGGGCTGCCGGGGCGGTCAATGGCTGCATGCAGCACGCAACCAGCATCGGCCGCCACGACTTCAAGCAGCGCGCGCCCCATGCGGCCAGACACGCCGGCGATCGCGGTCTGCACCGTCAAGGCTGAAGACCTTCCCGGGCCGACTCAGGCGACGGCTTGGCCGCCGTTGCAGCCGGCACATCGCCTTCCATGCGCACCAGGGTGTCGCCCTCGAAAAAAAGCGTGATGCGCTTCTGCTCGGCAAGCCGGCCCGCTTCGTAATACATGTAGACGTAATCCCAGCGATCGGTACGGAACGGGTCGACCACCAGCGGCGTTCCCAGCAGGAATCGGACTTGCGAACGGCTAAGGCCGGGTTTCAGTCGCGCGACGTTTTCCTGGTCGAGCGCATTGCCCTGTTGCACATCAATGCGGTGGGGGCCGACATTGACGCTGGAACAGCCGGCGGCCAGGCTCAAAAACAGGGCGGAAATCAGGAAATGACGCATAGCCAGGAAACCAGGAAGGTTGGGGCGGTTGGAAAAAAACGTATCATAACGTATTCCCGTTCCTGTTCTGGAGCCCCCATTGAGCCACCCATCCGATCTCAAGAGTATCGGTCTCAAAGCCACGCTGCCGCGCCTGAAAATCCTCGAATTGTTCGAGCAGAGCCACAAGCGGCACATGACCGCCGAAGATGTGTACCGGTTGTTGTCCGATGAAGGCCAGGATATCGGGCTCGCCACGGTCTACCGCGTGCTGACCCAGTTCGAGCAGGCCGGACTGTTGATTCGACACCATTTCGACAGCGACAAGGCGGTGTTCGAACTGAACCAGGGCGAGCACCACGACCATCTGGTCTGCCTGCAATGCGGCAAGGTCGAAGAATTTTTCGATGCCGAAATCGAAAAGCGCCAGACCCGCATCGCCAAGGAGCGCGGTTTTTCCATCCACGACCACTCGCTGCAGATCTACGCCGACTGCATCAAGGAAAATTGCCCCAATCGCAAGCCGGCAGGCTCGCGTCACCGCGCGTAGGGCGCCACTGCCGCACACAGACCGGCCACGCCCTCGATCAGACGCGGCGTGGGCCGATGCAGCAAGTCCGCATCCACTCGCACAAACGCTTTATTTTTCACTGCCGGCAGGCTGGCAAAACGCTGCCACGTGCGGCGCAGATCGGGCGCGTCGGTACCGCTCACGATCAGTTCCGGTGCGCGCTGCAGCACAGCCTCGCGCGACACCACCGGAGAAAGCCCGCGCAGGTCGGCAAACACATTGCGCGCGCCGCACAACGCCAGCGCATCGCTGATCCAGTGGTTGCCGCCCACTGTCATCAGCGGGCGATCCCATACCTGATAGAACACGTTCAGCGGCGGTTTACGCCCGCCCTGAACCCGCAGCGCGTCCAGCTGCGCAGAGTACGCCCGCGCCGCCGCCTCGCCTTCGTCGGCATGCCCGCTCGCCTGCCCGATCAGACGCAGCAGGCGCGCCACGTCGTCGAGCCGGGTGGCCTGCGTGTGCAGCACGGGCACCCCCATTTTTCGCAGGCCATGGATGTCCGCCGCACGGTTGCCGCCGACCCAGACGATGACCAGGTCCGGCTTCAGCGCCAGGATGCGCTCGAAGTTGATGCGGCTGTAATCGCCCACGCGTGGCAGCGCCAGCGCCGCTTTCGGGTAATCGCTGGCGCTGTCCACCCCCACCAGCTGCACCCCGGCGCCGACGGCAAACAGCAGTTCGGTGAGATGCGGCGTCAGCGAAATGATGCGCTGCGGCGGTTGGGCGAATTCGATGGTTTGCCCGGCGTCGTCGACCACACGAACGGCGACGGCCTGGGCCGGCAGCGCCAGCAGCAACAGGCACAGCCAGAGAACGAGGCGGCGAATCACCAATCGACGCGCGGATTGCCGTGAAAGACAAGGCTCGCACGGCCGGCCTCGAAGCGCAGGCGCGTCAGCGAAGCGGTCGCCACTTCGATCCGGTAGACATGTTCCAGCGGAATATGCAGCGCCCACGCCAGCGCCATGCGCATCACCCCGGCGTGCCCCACCAGCAGCACGTGCTGGCCGGCGTGCTGCACGAGCAAGTCTTCCAGCGCGGTGGCCACGCGCGCGTGAAAATCGACCAGCGGCTCGGCGCCAGCCGGTCGCGCGTTGACCGGGTCGGCCTTGAAGCGCGCCAGCGTGCCGGGCGCGTCCTGCTCGATCTCCGCGGCCGATCGGCCCTCCCACTCGCCGAAGCCGACTTCCTTCAGGCGCTCGTCGAGCGCCAGCGGCAAGCCATGGCGGCCGGCCAGCGTCTCGGCAAACGCGCGGCAGCGCAGCAGCGGCGACGAAACGATGTGCGTCCACGGCGTCGACTCGCCCACCGCCGCACGCATCTGCGCCCAGCCCTTTTCAGACAGCGGATCGTCGATCTGGCCGCGATAACGGCGTCCGCCGACGGGCTCGCCGTGACGCATCAGATCAACGGTTGTGGTCACGCCAGCAGTACCAGATTGTCGCGATGGATCAGTTCCGGCTCGTCCATATAGCCAAGCACCGCCTCGATCGCGCTGCTCGGCTTGCCGGCGATGCGGCGCGCTTCGCTTGCGCTGTAGTTGGCGAGGCCGCGCGCGATTTCGCAGCCGTCGGTGTCGACCACCGCCACCACTTCGCCGCGCGCGAATTCGCCGAGCACGCCTTTGACGCCAACCGGCAGCAGACTCTTGCCGTCCTCGCGCAGGGCACGCACCGCGCCATCATCGAGCACCACGCTGCCACGCAGCTGCAGATGATCGGCCAGCCACTGCCGTCGTGCGTCGAGCGGCGCCTGGCGCGCCACCAGCTGGCTGCCGATCGCTTCGCCGGCTGCCAGCCGCAGCAGCACGTTCTCCTCGCGCCCGCTGCAAATCACGGTATGTGCGCCGCTACGGGCCGCACGCCTGGCGGCGAGTATCTTGGTCAGCATGCCGCCGGTGCCGACGCTGCTGCCCGCCCCGCCCGCCATGCGCTCGAGATCGGGGTCGCCGGCGTGGGCGTCCATCACCAGTGTCGCCAGTGGGTCCTTGCGCGGATCGGTGGTGTACAGGCCGGGCTGGTCGGTGAGGATGATCAGGCAATCGGCCTCAATCAGATTGGTCACCAGCGCGCCCAGCGTGTCGTTGTCGCCGAGGCGGATTTCGTCGGTGGCGACCGTGTCGTTTTCGTTGATGATCGGGATGACGTTCAATTCAAGCAGCGTGCGCAGGGTGGTGCGCGCATTCAGGTAGCGGGTGCGATCGGCCAGGTCCTCGTGGGTGAGCAGCACCTGCGCGGCATGCAGGTCATGGCTGCGAAAAATCGATTCGTAGGCCTGCACCAGACCCATCTGCCCCACTGCGGCGGCGGCCTGCAGTTCGTTGATCGCTTTCGGGCGCTTTTTCCAGCCCAGTCGCGCAATGCCTTCGGCAATCGCGCCGGAAGACACCAGCACCACTTCCCTGCCCTGCGCGGTCAGCGCCGCGATCTGCCCGGCCCAGCGCGACAGCGCGACATGATCAAGCCCGCGCCCCTCGGCGGTGACCAGGCTGGAGCCGACCTTGACGACGATGCGCCGCGCGTGTCGCACCACGGAATGCATCAGCGTGCCGCTCGTCGCAGATTGCGTACGGCCGCATTGGCGTCCTGGACGTTGATGCCGTCGGGACAGAAGTGATCTTCGAACAGCGCCTTGTGATACGACAGCAGCGAGCGGAACCTGATGCCTTCCCAGCCGGCGTTGCGTGCCTTTGACCAGGTGCCGTAGGGCTGGCCGTAGGCATACAGGCGGCGTTCGCCGGTGGCGCAGCGCATGCCTTCGAACGACACGTTCGTCGCCCCGCCGGCTGCTTCGATCACCACGCTGTAGCGCACCACCTTGTCCTTGCCGACGCTGATCGATGCCGTGTCGACGAAATGCCGGTTGCGCGTGGCGGACGAGACGTTGAACTCGACCAGATTTTCAGGCTTGGGATAGGGCGGCAGCTGGGTGGACAGTTCCATCCAGGGCTTGTCGCTCTCGAATTCGAAGTCGAATTCCCCCCATTCGGCATAGGCCGTCATGGGCAGGATCAGAAGCAAGGCGGAGAGAATTTTCATGGCCGCCATTTTATGGGTTCGGCCTCGGGATGTCTTCAGGAATATGGGCCGCTTGTACGATCGCCATGCTTCGACGTCATCAGGCCGAGGCCGCTTTGCGCTTGCCGGGAGCGATTCCTGAGACGGCACAGGCTCGGGCTACAATCAAAATTCCTGCATGGGTCCTCGCCACCTATCGACATGCTGCTCCCCTCTCTGAAACGCTATGCCTGGCTCTCCATCGCGGCGGCTCTGGCAACCATCCTGCTCAAGGGCTGGGCATGGTGGATTACCGGATCGGTCGGCCTGCTCTCCGACGCGCTCGAATCCTTCGTTAATCTGGCGGGGGCGATGATGGCGCTGGCCATGCTGACGCTGGCGGCGAAGCCGGCGGACGACAACCACGTACACGGACATGGCAAGGCAGAGTATTTCTCCAGCGCCTTCGAAGGCCTGCTCATTGTCCTCGCTGCAGTCGCCATCAGCTACACAGCGATCGACCGCCTGATCAATCCGCAAGCGCTCGAAGCCGTGGGCATCGGGCTGGCAGTATCGGTGGTCGCCTCGGTCATCAATTTGGCCACTTCGCGCGTCATCATGGCGGTAGGCAAACAGCACAAGTCCATCACCCTGGAAGCCGACGCGCATCATCTGCTGACCGACGTCTGGACCTCCGCGGGCGTCATCCTCGGTGTCGGGCTGGTGTGGCTGACAGGCTGGCTCTGGCTCGACCCGGTCATCGCCCTGCTGGTGGCAGTGAATATCGTGTGGACCGGCTGGCAGTTGCTGCACCGTTCCGCCACGGGCCTGATGGATGCATCCATCCCGAATGAGGATCTCAGGGCGATCGAAAGCGTGCTGGACACCTATCGCCGGCAGGGACTGGCGTTCCATGCCTTGCGCACGCGGCAGGCCGGGGCCCGCGCCTTCATTTCCCTGCACGTTCTGGTGCCTGGCGCCTGGACCGTCCAGCAGGGACACGACTGGGCGGAGCGCATCGAGGCCGACATCCGGCGGGCCGTGACCTACTCTCACATCATTACCCACCTGGAGCCGATCGAGGATCCCGTCTCGCTGGCAGATCAGGAACTGGATCGCTGGGCGGACTGACACCGTCCGCCTTTCACGACCGCTCAGCCTCCCGGCGGCCCTGCCGCCTTGCGCCGCCAGGCGCGCCAAGCCAGCGCGTATGCGACGAGGTTCACGGCCACGACCAGTCCGCCCAGCACCATTTGTATCGGCAGCGTCAGATTCTCGGGATATAGGATCGGCAGAAGGTAATGTTCGATAAAGCCGCCGCTGTAGGCGCTTTCACCACTCAACACGCGCAGGCGATTTTCAAGCGGCGTGAGCGGACAAATCCCGCCAGCGAACTCGATCCACGCACCCCATGCCGCAGACGGCAAGTGCAGCCAGACCAGTTTGGGCCAGCGCGCCAGCAGAAACCCGCCCGCCATGACGAACACGACAAAAAGCAGATGCAGCACCACGAGTGCGTCAGCCAGGAGGGCGATCATCCAATCTCCGTGCATAGGGCTCCGCTTTCATCCGTCGCCGGTCTGCCGGGCGCCTGGATTCCTGGCATCAGAGCGGCCACACCCACAGCAGCATCGGCAGGCTGACAGCAATTACCAGCATTTCCAGCGGCAGCCCGAGACGCCAGTAATCGCCGAAGCGAAATCCGCCCGGCCCAAGGATCAGCGTGTTGTTCTGGTGCCCGATCGGGGTCAGGAAGGCGCACGAGGCGCCGATGGCCACCGCCATCAGAAAGGTGTCGGCATTCACGCCCAATGCCCCGGCAGTGCCGATGGCGATCGGGCACATCACGGCCGCGGTGGCGGCATTGTTCATCAGGTCGGACAGGAACATCGTGACTACCAGAATAAGCGCGAGGCCCACCACGGCATGACCTTGCGCAACACTGTCCAGTAGAACGCGCGCGATCAGGTCGGCGGTGCCGGTGGACTCCATGGCACCGGCCACCGGTATGAGCGCACCGAGCAGGACGACCACCGGCCAGTCGATCGCTGCATAAACCGCGCGCGGCGGGATGGTGCGCAGCGCCATCGAGGCCAGCACGCCAAGGGCGAACGAAATCGCCGCCGGCAACAGGCCGAAAGCGGCGCCGCCGACCGCGCCGGCCATGATGCCGCCAGCCATCCAGGCCTTGCGCTTGTTCGGGATGCGCAACTCGCGTTCGGCCAGCGGCACGCAACCGGAGTCGGCCGCAAATTCGGCCAGCACTTCCGGGGGGCCCTGCATCAGCAGCAGATCGCCAGGTTGCACCTTCAGGGTGCGCAACCGTGCCTTCGAACGCCTGCCCTCGCGTGACACGGCCAGCAGGTTGAGCCCATAGCGGGAGCGCAACAGCATGTCGCTGGCCGAACGGCCGACAATCGCCGACTCGGGACGGACGACGAGTTCCATCAGCACAATCTCGTCGGAGGAGGCGGCCTTCTTTTCCGTCTCGTCGGCTTTTTTGGCACCGGCCTCGTGATCGACGGCCTTGCTGTCGTGCCTGGATTCCCGGGATGGGGCCTCACTGGTTTCGTCTTCTGCGCCCGGCGAATCTGCTTCCTCCAACGTCAGGCCGAGGCTGGACAGCACGTGGGACAGGGCCTCGACATCGGCCTCGATTATCAGGATGTCGCCGGCCAGTACTTTTCTTCCGGCTTGCGGTGCGTTTACGCGCACCTCGTTACGCACCAGTCCGACGACCTGCGCGTCGGCCTCGTCAAGCGCGGCCTCGATGTCGCGCAGGGTCATCCCGGCGGCTTTGCTGTCGTCCGTCACACGGACTTCGGTGAGGTAAGCGCCCGTCTCGAAGCCCTCGGCGCCCGCCCCCTTACGGGCCGGCACCAGACGCCAGCCAACCAGGACCACCAAAGCCACCCCGGCCACGGCCACGGCCAGACCGACTGGCGTAAAGTCGAACATGGCAAAACCGTCAGTGCGGCTCTGGGCGCGGAAACCGGACACGATCAGGTTGGGCGGCGTACCGATCATGGTTGTCATGCCGCCGAGGATGGTGCCGAAGGCAAGCGGCATCAGCACCCGCCCGGGCGGCAGATCAAGGCGCCTGGCCAGCTGGATGGCCACCGGCATCAAGAGCGCCATCGCCCCGACGTTGTTCATGAAGCCGGACAAAATCGCACCCATCCCGACCAGTGCCGTCAGGCTCAGTATCGGGCCGGCATTTTTCGGCAGGACATGGCGGGTGAGCACATCGACGGCGCCGGACATCTGCAAACCACGGCTCAGCACCAGCACGCAAGCGACCGTAATCACCGCCGGATGGCCGAATCCGGCGAAAGCGTCGGCAGGGGCCACCAGTCCGGCCAGCACGCAGGCCAGCAATGCAGCCGCCGCCACCATGTCGTGGCGCCAGCCGCCCCACAGGAACATGGCCATCGTTGCCCCCAGCACTGCAATGATTGCAGCTTGTCCATCCGCCATCCAAGTTCACCCGGGTTCATGCAACACCCATCTGCCAGCCTCAACGGGAGGCCGGCCTGGTGTCGCAGTTGCGGAGTCGCAGCAAGTCGATGGGGACGTATCAAATGGCCATGCCTCATGGCCAGGCGCGACTAATCCGCCAACAACCGGCTCTGGTTCGAACCGGTTTGCGGCCCACCACAGCGCAACTCACTCGCCACGATAGATGAAATCCCGCTTGAAAGGATAGTTCGGCTGGCTGCCATCGGCGGCCTTGCCCGCCAGCACCTGCCACAACTCCATCCAGCCACGCTCGAAAGCGTGTGCCGAGCCCGCCATGTAGATGCGCCAGATACGATATTTATGCTCGCCGATCAGATGGCGCGCTTCGTCGGCATGCTGTTCCAGTCGCGTCACCCAGTGCCACAGCGTTTTGCCGTAATGCGGGCGCAGGTTTTCGGCGTCGAGGCATTCGAGCCCGCTGGTGGCGGCGGCCCGCAATACGTCAGAGGCATGCACCAGCTCGCCTCCGGGGAAGACATAGTCCTGGATGAATTCGGCGATGCCGCTGCCCAGCCCGCTGGACTCGGGCTCGGCCGTCGTGATTCCGTGATTGAGCACCAGTCCGCCCGGTTTCAGCAGCGCGTTGATCTTGGCGAAATAGGTGGGGAGATTCTCGCGGCCGACGTGTTCGAACATGCCGACGCTGGCAATCCTGTCGTAGCCGCCGTGTTCGGGCACGTCGCGGTAATCCATCTGGCGCACCTCGACCCGTCCGGTCAGCCCGCGCGCTTCGATCTGCTGGCTGACGTACGCATGCTGGTCGTCCGACAGGGTGATGCCGACGGCGCGTACGCCGTAGCGTTCGGCCGCGTGCAGGATCAGTCCGCCCCAGCCGCAGCCGATATCGAGAAATTGCTGATCCGGCTGGAGGCCAAGCTTGCGGCAGATGTGGTCGAGTTTGGCTTCCTGTGCGGCGTCCAGGCTCATGTCCGGCGTCTTGAAATAGGCGCACGAATAGACCCGCCGCGTGTCCAGCCACAGGCCATAGAAATCGTTGGACACGTCGTAGTGGTACTGGATGTTCCTGCGGTCCTTGTTGCGGGTGTGGCGCCACCACTTCCATCTGTCCGAACCGGATTTCGGCGCGCTGTTGCCTGCGTTGCACAGGCGGTCGCCCAGCGACAGAATGTCGCGAACATTGCCGACAAGATCAAGATCCCCTTCGACATAGGCCCGCGCCAGCGCGCCCAGGCTGGGGTCGGCCATGGCCTTGAGGCTGCTGGATTGATGCAGCCGCACCCGCACTGCGGCATCGGCGGCACTGCCTACCGACTCGCCATTCCACAATTCGACGACAAACGGCAGCCCCGAGGCTTCCACCCGCCGCCGCACCTGACGCACCAACAGTTGATTCAGCATCACGTCCCCCCTCAAAGAGCAGGCGGCGCAATGTTGTATTTCAACCGCCTGAGCTTAGATTTAGGACAAATCGAGCACCAGTGCAGCGCGTGTGTTGTCCGCCAGCGCGATCGGTTCCACCTGGTAGGCTTCGTGATCGATGCCCATGTGGATCGCGCTGCCGGCTTTGGCAGCCTCCGCCGAGGTGGCATCGAGCTCGAAGCGCAGGAAATGCACGGCCGATGTTTTGTCCTCGTTCTCGCGCTCCATGTCTTCGTCGGCGATGGCAAACACCTTCGCCTGGTCGGCCACCTGCACCCACACGCGCTCCTCGATGCCCTTCAGCTTCGCCAGCGCGGCCTTGCGCGCGTCCGGGGCGGAATACTGGATCATCATGGTCGCTTTCCAGTTGCTGCCGTCCGGGACCAGCGGATTGTAGGCATCGAGTTCGTCCTCAATGCCGGCTTCCTCGAAGGTGCGCTCGGCGCGCAGCATTTCCTGGATCTGGTAACGCATGGTTGTCTCGTCTTCGAAAATCAGCGTGACGTGATCGCCCAGCTCGACCATGCGGTTCTTCTTGTGCGCCATGACTTCGGCGCGCATTTCGGGACGGACCTTGGCGTAGCCTTCCAGGCTCATCAGGCTGTCACGGGTAATGTGCGGCATGTTCTTTTCTCCTTGATAGCGGGGGTTCATTCCAGGCCGTAGGCGATGCGAAGCAGCGTGATCGGGTGCTGTTTCTGCGCGGTGGATTCGCCCATGCCCTGCAAAATGTGACGCGCAGCAATCGCGCAGTCGGAACTGACATAGTCGGGCGCCGGCTCGGCCATCTGGCGGAATACCGGCTTGCCGATCTTCATCGACTTGTCGAAGAACTCGCTCTTCACGCCCCAGGTACCGTCGTGGCCGGAGCAGCGCTCGACCATCGTCACCGTGGCGCCGGCCAGCTGCAGCGCGTCGCGCGTCTTGTTGCCGATGTTCTGCACCCGCTGATGGCACGGCACGTGATAGGCCACCTTGCCGAGCGGCTGGTCGAAATCGGTCTTCAAGAGGCCATCGACATTGCGCGCCATCAGGTATTCGAACGGGTCCCACATCGCCTCCTTCACCAACTGCACATCGGCGTCGTCGGGGAACATCAGCGGCAGTTCCTGCTTGTACATCAGCGTGCACGAGGGAACCGCAGTGAGGATCGCATAGCCTTCGCGGGCCATTTTCGCCAGATGCGGGATATTGGTTTCCTTGAGCTTTTGCACTGCGTCGAGATCGCCCAGTTCCAGCTTGGGCATGCCGCAGCAGGCTTCCTTTTCAACCAGCACGGCGGGGATTTCGTTGTGCGCCAGGAGCTTCAGCAGGTCGTGGCCGATGCCGGGCTCGTTGTAGTTGACGTAGCAGGTGGCATAGATCGCCACCTTGCCGGGCGTTTTCACGCCGGCCTTCACCTCAAAATTGCTGTTGGGCCTGGCGGTATCGCGGAACTTCGCACTGTCATACTCGGGCAGCTGGCGGTCGGGGTGGATGTGCAGGACGCTTCCGACGAGCTTGCGGATCGGCTTGTTCTTCAGGCTGGCGTTGACGACCTGCACCACGACGGGAATCGAGGCCAGCTTGCCCATGGCATCGGTGCTGGACAGCAGCTTGTCGCGGAAAATGGTGCCGCCCTTCTGAAACTTGACAGCCTTGGCACGCAGCATGACGTGCGGGAAATCGATGTTCCACGGATGCGGCGGCACGTAGGGGCATTTGGTCATGTAGCAGAGATCGCACAGATAGCACTCATCGACCACCTTCATGTAGTCGGTCTTGGCGACACCGTCCACTTCCATCGTCGAGGACTCATCCACCAGGTCGAACAGCGTCGGGAATGCGGTACACAGCGACACGCAACGGCGACAGCCATGACAGGCGTCGAAAACACGCTCCATCTCGTGATAAAGCTTGTCCTCGTTGTAGAAGTCCGGGTTTTTCCAGTCGAGTGGGTGACGGGTGGGGGCTTCGAGATTGCCTTCGCCTTTGCTCATGCGAACTCCATTGGATATGTAGGAAAAATCATTTTTTAAAAACCGTTCACCGCAGAGACACCGAGGCGCGGAAACCCCCGGCAGGGGTAGCATGAAGGCTGCCGCGAGCCGAATCCTGTCGTGGCGCTGGGGTGAGCGGTCTTTCGACAGCAAAAAGCGGGCCGAATCCGACCCGCTTTTTTGCTTGGGCCGAATCAGGCGCCCAGGGTGTCCAGCGTCTTCTGGAACTTGTTGGCGTGCGAACGCTCGGCCTTGGCCAGCGTTTCAAACCAGTCGGCGATTTCGTCGAAACCTTCGGAACGTGCATCCTTGGCCATGCCAGGATACATGTCGGTGTACTCGTGGGTTTCGCCTGCAACTGCGGTCTTCAGGTTGTCGGCGGTGGGACCGAAAGGCATGCCGGTGGCGGGGTCGCCGCACTTTTCCAGGTATTCCAGGTGGCCGTGCGCGTGGCCGGTTTCGCCTTCGGCGGTGGAACGGAACACGGAGGCAACGTCGTTGTAGCCTTCCACGTCAGCCTTCGCTGCGAAGTAGAGGTAGCGGCGATTGGCCTGTGATTCGCCGGCAAAGGCGGCTTTCAGATGTTCTTCGGTTTTTGAGCCCTTCAGTTGCATAACTGATCTCCTTGATTTACATAGACATGCTTTGCAGCACGGACAATCCATCCCCGTTCAACTCGCCCAGCCATTTGTTTATAGCAGGCGTCCCAGTAGATGACATGCGGTTTTTAGACTTAGTCTAATACCTGAACGAAGAATAAACCCGCTTCGGTGACGCTGTCAACCGTGTTCCAGACAACCCCAGTCCCATCAGGGCAATTAGGCCGGCCATGTCCGGCAACGAGTAAACTTCGGACCATCAGGAGAACATCATGACTGCAGATAAAACCCGAACCGACGCCGAATGGCGCGCCGATTTATCCCCCGAGCAATACCGGATCCTGCGCGAGCACGGTACCGAACAGGCGTTCACCGGGGAATACTGGGACCACCACGAGGCCGGCGAGTACCGTTGCGCGGCCTGCGGCGAGCGGCTGTTTTCGTCCGCCGAAAAGTTCGATTCGGGCACCGGCTGGCCGAGCTTTTATCAGGCACTGAATGCCGATGCGGTGGCGGAAAAAACCGACAGTACCCACGGCATGCAGCGCGTCGAGGCACTATGCCGCAGTTGCGGTTCGCATCTGGGCCACGTCTTCCCTGACGGCCCTGCCCCCACCGGCATGCGCTACTGCATCAATTCGGCCTCGCTCGCTTTCCAGAAAAAACAGGACTGAGCCTTGCACATCTTTGACGCGCAGATTGCTGCGATCATTCCAGCCACGCCCAGCATTCACGTCCTGCGCCTTGCCATCCCCGATCCCGCCTTCCGGTTTCTGCCGGGGCAATGGGTCGACCTCAGCATCACGGTCGACGGTGTAACGCATACCTCCGGTTATTCCATCACCACCTCACCCGTTCATCCGGGTGAAATCGAACTGGCGATCAAGGCCAGCGCGCACCATCCGGTGGCGCGCTGGGTGCACGAACGCGCAGCCGTCGGCGACCGCGTCCGCGTGAGCCAGGGCCAGGGGCCGTTTGTCTACCTGCCGGAAATGAGCGACAACGTGGTGCTGATCGGCGGCGGGGTCGGCATCACCCCGCTGCTGTCCATCTTCCGCCATGTGCGCGACGCCGGACTGCCGACGCAGGCACACCTGGTCTACAGCGTGTCGGACAGCCGCGAAATACTGTTCCGCGATGAACTCGACGCGGCCGTGCGCAGCCGTGACAACCTGCACGTGAGCATCACGGTTACCCAGACCGACGCCGACTGGCACGGCCTCACCGGCCGCATCGACCCGGTCAAGCTGCATGCGCTCGACGTGCCGGACGACACGCTGTATTACCTGTGCGGCCCCAAGGGGATGGTCGAAGACATGAGCAGCCTGCTGCATGGCCTTGGCGTGCCGATGAACCGCATCATTTTCGAGAAGTGGTGGTAGGCCGATTTGACCATGAACCCCTTGCCCAAACCTGTGTATGTTTACAAGTTCATCTGAACGGAGAATTCCCATGCGCATCGTCCCCCTGCTCGCCGCCCTCGCCTTCTGCACACCAGTGCTGGCTGGACCCAAGGATGTCGTCCGTACCCATCCTGCGCAGAAAGTCCACGCCGACACCTATGTCATCCACGGTCCGCAAGGCGTGCCGTCGGTGGAAAACCAGAGCTTCATGAACAATCCGGCATGGATCGTCACCCCGGACGGCGTCGTGCTGATCGACCCGGGCTCCAGCGTGCAGGCCGGGCGCATGGTGATGGCGCAACTCAAGAAGACGACGGATAAACCGGTCACCCACGTATTCAATACCCACGTCCACGGCGACCACTGGCTGGGCAATCAGGCGGTGCTGGACGTGTGGCCGAAAGCGACCATCATTGCCCACCCCGACATGATCAAGCAGGCGAAGGAAGGCGCCGACGCGTTCTGGCTCAAGCTGATGTCGGACATGACCCGCGGTTATACCGACGGCACCCGCGCCGTTCATCCCACGGTCGAAGCGGCCGACGGCCAGGAATTCAGGATCGGCGGCAAGACCTTCCGCATCCATTCGTCGACCGATGCGCACAGCAAGACCGACCTGATGATCGAAGTCATCGAAGACAAGATCCTCTTCACCGGCGACAACGTGCTCGCCCATCAGTCGATGAACCTGCGCGACGGCACCTTCAAGGGCGTGATCAAAGCCACACAGCGTGCGCTCGACCTCAATGCAAAGCTTTACATACCCGGCCACGGCCAGACTGGCGACAGCAGTTTCGTCGCGGAACAGAAAGCCTATTTCGACATCCTGATGACGGAAGTGCGGCGCATGTACGACGAGGGAAAAAGCGATTTCGAGATGAAGCCTGTGCTGCTCGACAAGCTCAAGGCCTATCGTGAATGGGCCGAGTTCGAGACCAACCTCGGCCCGCAGATCAGCCTGGCGATCCTGGAAATCGAACAGGAATAAACCGGCAGCCGCGAGACGCGGCGCTCGTCAATCGCCCAGGCGGGTGACGCTCGCCGCCCTGCCCGGCTGCCATTCGCCGTCGAGGCTGACCCATTCAACCCGGTTGCCCAGCATGCGGATGACGCCGGGGCGGCGGTTGTTGCCGGTGTCGGAGAACTCGAAGCGGTAGTCGCGCAGGAACAGCAACTGGCCGCTGCTGTTGCGCGCAAAGCGGGTTCGGCTCAGGGCCACGCTCTCGTCGAGGAACTGCAGACTGGCGTCGGCGCAGGCACGGCGACCGACCGCGACGGCCTGTTCACGCACCTGCATGCCGGCATACCAATACCAGCCGACTGCACCGAACAGTCCCAACAGAAGGATTTCCCAGCTCACTGACCGGAAGTATCGGGTTTGACCGGGCTGCGAAACAGCGCGGCGACCTGCTTTTTTGGCGCCGGTCGCACCAAGGCAGGCGTGCTGTCGGCAGGCGAAGCCGCGCCCGGCTCGTAGGGCGCGTCCAATAGCGCATCGCGCGCCGCCGGCTTGGTGTGCGGCGCGCGCTGCCCGGCCGAAGGACGCTCGGCTGGGCGCTCAGCCGGACGCTCAACAGAGCGATCAGGCCGCGGCGGGGGCGACTGGTACGCGGGCACGTCGGCCAGGCCCGGCTCGAAGCCGGGAACGATCACCACCTCGATGTCGCTACCGATGAGCTTCTCAATGTCTTTGAGATAGCGCGTTTCCGACTCGCTGACGAGCGAGATCGCCTCGCCGCTGGCGCCGGCGCGACCGGTGCGGCCGATGCGGTGCACATAATCCTCGGCGTTGTGAGGCAGGTCGTAGTTGACAACGAAGGGCAGCGCCTCGATGTCGATGCCGCGCGCGGCAACGTCGGTGGCGACCAGCACGCGCATGGTCCCGGCCTTGAAGGCATCGAGCGCCTTGATGCGCTCCTGCTGGGTCTTGTCGCCGTGGATGGCGTCGGCGTGGATCCCCAGCTTGTTGAGTTCGTTGGCGAGCCGGTTGCAGCCCAGCTTGGTGCCGGTGAACACCAGCACCTGCCGCAGGTCGCGGCTCATGATCAGGTGCGCCAGCAGCTGCCGCTTGCGCTCGTGGTGCACCGGGTGCACCACCTGGGTGACGTTCACCGCAGTCTCGTTGCGCGCCACCTCGATGAAGGTCGGCTGGTTGAGGATGCTGTCGGCAAGCTTGCGGATTTCCTCCGGGAACGTGGCCGAGAACATCATGTTCACCCGTTGCGCCGGCAGCAGCGCAACGATGCGCTTCAGGTCGGGCATGAAGCCCATGTCGAGCATGCGGTCGGCTTCGTCCAGCACCAGCGTGTTGACCTGGTTCAGCATCAGCGTCTTGTTCTGCACATGGTCGAGCAGGCGGCCGGGCGTTGCCACCAGGATTTCGACGCCGGTTTTCAGGATGGGAATCTGCGTGTTGATGCTGACCCCGCCATACACCACCAGCGAGCGCAGCGGCACGTGTTTGGTATAGGCCTGCACGGCCTCCTCGACCTGGATCGCGAGCTCGCGCGTAGGGGTGAGGATCAGCGCGCGAATCGGGTGCTTGGCCGGCGAAGTCCCGGTGTTGGCGAACGGCAGCAGGCGCTGGATCAGCGGCAGTGCGAACGCCGCCGTCTTGCCGGTGCCGGTCTGCGCCGCGCCGAGGATGTCGGCGCCCTGCAGCGCCAGCGGGATGACCTGCTCCTGGATCGGGGTCGGGGCAACATAGCCCATCTCGTCGAGGGCGCGCAGGATGTCGGGCGCAAGCCCGAGTTCAGCAAAAGTCGTCAAAGCGTTATCCAGTCAAATCCTGCCGTCTGGCAGGCCACGCGCACGTCGTCGTCCGCACAGTTCAGCACGCGGGCCAGCGCGCGTTGCGCGAGGGCGGCCGTATTGTTCTTGTGTGAAACGTGCGCCGCCATCACGCACTGCAGTTTGTCGTGCTTCAGCTTGTCCAGCAAGGCCGCCGACTGGCCGTTTTCCAGATGGCCGAAACGCCCTCCCACCCGCCGCTTGAGGCTGGGCGGATACGGGCCGTTTTCCAGCATTGCTGCGTCGTGGTTGCATTCCAGCACCAGCGCATCTACGCCGGCCAGCATGGCCTCGATGTGCAGGGTATTGCTGCCGGTATCGGTCAACACGCCGAGGCGGCGGTTGCCGTCGCCGAACACATACTGCACCGGCTCGCGCGCATCGTGCGGCACCGGAAACGGCTGGATTTCCAGGCCGTCCACCGCAAACGCTGCATGGCTGTCGATCACCTGCACCGCCACGCCGTCGAGGTCCTGCGCCATCACCAGGGTGCCGGCCGTCAACCACACCGGCAGCCTGTGCTTGCGTGCCAGCCGCCCCACCCCGCCGATATGGTCACTGTGTTCGTGGGTTACCACAATGCCGGCCAGGTCCGACGCCTGCAAGCCCAGCCGGGCGAGTCGGGCCTGGCTGTCGGCCAGACCAAAGCCGCAATCCATCAGCACCCGGGTGCCGCCGGCCTCGACCACCAGGCCATTGCCGGCGCTGCCGCTGCCGAGGCTGGCAAACCGCATGGCCATTACTTCACTTCAGTTCTTGCTGCAGCAGGTTGAGGATGCGGGTCTGCGTAGTGGCGTCGGCCGGCTTGCCGTCCGCGCCGGTGACACTGACCCGGCTCTTCTCGCCCGCCTCGTTCACCACGATCTGCAACTGCGGCGAAGTCTGCTCCTTCTTGCTGCGCCAGAAGGCGAACTTGGCCAGGATACCCTCGTCGCGCTTGCTGGCGTTGTCGATACCGGGATCGATGTAGCGCACGAAGTACACGCCCTTGGAGCGGTCACGGTCTTCCACTGCGAAGCCGACGCGATCCAGCGCGAGGCCGACGCGGCGCCAGGCGCGGTCGAAATTCTCGTCCATTTCCAGCACCGGCGCGCCGGTTTCCCGGAGGATGCGCGCCTGTTCCGGCATCTGCTGTTTGGCCAGCAGCGTCTCGGCACGGCTTTCCTCGACGCCGAAGCGCAGCATCAGGCGGCGCAGCATTTCTGCTTCGAGTTCGGGGTCGGCCGGGCGCGGCTGCCACACGGTCCTGTCCTTGTTCGCGGAATCGTAGACTTCCATCATGCCGCGGTGGCTGATGTAGATTTCGGTGCCGCCGTTTTTGCCTGCTTCGATACGGGTGCGGAACTTGTCGCGCTCGGCGGTGGAATACAGGCCATCGAGCACCTTGCCGAGGGTGCGGCGAATCACGTCCTGCGGGATGTTGGCGCGGTTTTCCGCCCAGTCGGTTTCGATCACACCGGTTTCGGGCGATTCCAGGTTGACGATGAAACCGGTCTCCTGCCAGAAATCCTTGATCACCGGCCACACCTGTTGCGGCGTCGCCTGCACTACCAGCCAGCGCTGGCTCCCGGCGCGTTCGACGCGGACCTTCTCCTGCGCGGGCAGCAGGGTTTGCGCGCCGCTCGGCGCGGCCTTGCGCTCCTGACTGTAGGTCGACAGGATGGCGGTGCCGCTGCCCGGGGTATCGGGTACGGCGTAACGGTTATCGCCGGTGGGCGCAGTGAGATCCGGCGGCATTTCCAGCGTCGGCAGCTTGTCGGCCGATTTATAGTCGATCTTTTTGGATTCGATCATGCCGCAGCCCGAGGTGGCCAGGCTAAGCATCACAAACAGGGGCAATAAACGCATCAGGTTTCCTAAACGAAGATTTGCATTAAACCGGCAGGGCACATCGCCGCGCTAGTGTTGCGAACCGGAAATAACGGAACAAATGAAACAGATGGATTTTTTCGCCAGGCCAGGCGCAGACCCGCAGCCGTATGGGGTATACGGCAAGGGTCTGCAACGACGCATGGCGGGAAAAGACGCTGTTTCATGTTTCGTTATTTTCGATTCGTGACACTTGACTGGATTAAATTATATTGGCGTGGCGCATCGCATCACGCAGGGTGTCGTGCAGACCGGCAGACAGCGGGGTCAGCGGCAAACGCAGGCCGAAGGGGATCAATCCCATCTCGGCGCACGCCCACTTCACCGGAATCGGGTTGGCCTCGACAAACAGCTTGCTGTGCAAAGGCAGCAGCAGGTTGTTGAGTTCGCGCGCCCGCGCCAGGTTCCCGTCGAACGCGGCGACGCACATCTCGTGCATCAGCTTCGGCGCGACGTTGGCGGTGACCGAAATCACCCCATGTCCGCCCAGCAGCATGAAAGGCATGCCGGAAGCATCGTCGCCGCTGTACAGCATGAAATCCTTCGGCATGCGCCGCAGCAGGTCGGCCGCGCGCTCCATGCTGCCGGTGGCGTCTTTCACCCCAATGATGCCGGGCACGTCGGCCAGGCGCAGCGTGGTGTCGTTGGACAGGTCGGCCACGGTGCGCCCCGGCACGTTGTACAGGATCAACGGCAAGTCGACCGCCTCGGCGATTTTCCTGTAGTGCTGGTACAGGCCTTCCTGGGTCGGCTTGTTGTAGTACGGCACCACCGACAGCCCGGCCTGCGCGCCCGCTGCCTTGGCGCACTCGGCAAGTTCAATTGCCTCGGTGGTGGAATTCGCGCCGGTGCCTGCGATTACCGGCACCCGTCCGGCGGCCTGCTCGACCGTGGTGCGGATCAGCAGGCAGTGCTCGTCGTAAGTCACCGTCGGCGACTCGCCGGTGGTGCCGACGATGACGATGCCGTCGGTCCCCTCCGCGATGTGCCAGTCGACCAGGCGGCGCAACGCGTCGAGGTCGAGCGCGCCGTCGTCCGACATCGGTGTGACGATTGCAACCAGGCTGCCTCTGACCGTATTTATGTCTGCCATGCTATTTCCGCCGCTCTTGTTTCAAACATTCGCCGTTGTGCCGACGATGTAACGATAAACCCCGCATTCTAATCCATCTGGTCGCGCCGGGTTTTTCTTAAATTTCCGATTCGCGACGCTGGCGCCTGCTAGTTCTGAGGCGGACGTGGATTGTGCCAGCGGCCGCCGGCAAGCAGCAGGTCGGCCTCGGCCGGACCCCAGGTGCCGCGCTCATAGACATACGCGGGGTCGCGACGCGAAAGCACAGGTTCCACCACGCGCCATGCCGCTTCCACCGCATCCTGGCGGGCGAACAGCATGGCCTCGCCGTCCATGGCGTCACCGAGCAGGCGCTCGTAGGCGCTCATCTCGTCCGGGTGATTGTTGCAGACGTAGAGTTCCACAGGACGGCCGACCATGCGATCGCCCGCGTTCTTGGTGCGTGCGCCCAGCGCGATGGACACGGTGGGCGACAGGCGCATGCGCAGGTAATTGGGCGCCAGCGGCCCGGTCTCGGACAGCGCGAATACGCGCTGCGGCGGAACCTGAAACTCGGCGCGAATCTCGGTGGTGGTGAGCGGCAGGTTCTTGCCGGTGCGCACGATAAAGGGCACGCCGGCCCAGCGCCAGGTATCGACGAAAAAACGCACCGCAGCAAAGGTCTCGGTGTCCGAACCGCGCGCGACGCCCTCCTCCTTGCCGTAGCCCTCGTACTGCCCGCGAATCAGATCGCCGGGCGCCAGCGGGCGGATGGCCTTGAGCAGTTTGGCCTGCTCATCGCGAACCGCCTCCGCACTGGTGCCGAGCGGCGGCTCCATGGCGAGCAGGGCGAGGATCTGCAACAGGTGGTTCTGCAGTACGTCGCGGATGGCTCCGACCGAATCATAAAAACGTCCCCGCCCGGCCACTCCGAAGCTCTCCGACATGGTGATCTGGATCTGCCGGATATGGTTGCGGTTCCAGATCGGCTCGAGGAAGGAGTTGGCAAAACGGAAATACAGGATGTTCTGCACCGCTTCCTTGCCCAGGTAATGATCGATACGGAAGATTCCGGACTCGGGCAGCGCCTCGTACAGCGTTGAATTGAGCGATTGTGCCGATTCCAGATCGCGCCCGAAGGGCTTTTCCACCACCACGCGCGCGCCCTCGGTGCATCCGACTGCGGCCAGACCGCGCACCACCACGGGAAACATGGCCGGCGGAATGGCAAAGTAATGCAGCGGGCGCTGCCGGTTCTCCAGGGCACGGCGCAGCGACTCGTAAGTCTCCGGGTCTTCGTAGTCGCCATTGATATAGGTCAGCAAGCTGGCGAGATTACGGAACACCGCCTCGTCCACCCCACTGCCGAATTCGACGATGCCTTCGTAAGCATGGGTGCGCAAACGCTCAAGATCCCACCCCGGAGAATTCGCCACGCAGACAATCGGCGGCAGCGTGCGGCCATGCCGCAACATGTCATGCAGCGCGGGAAATATCTTGCGTCGGGCAAGGTCGCCGGTGGCGCCAAACAGGACCAGGGCGTCTGAGATCGGTTTTTCAGTCAAGGCATTGAACTCCAGGTTCGTTTCAGGCTGACGCAGACGCGCCAAAAGTTTCCCAGGCAACAGCGTTTCCGGATGGCCATGCTAGCTGAGCCGGCCCAGCCAGCCGGCCAGTTGCTCGATGCCCAGGCCGACGCCGTGGGCGACCAGCGGCACCGCCCACACCCAGGCGGCCATCAATCCCAGCGTCGCCACCCCCAGCCCGACCGAGAAGATGTCCAGCCCCGGCGTGGTGCGCGCCACAATGCCCAGCGCCAGCTGGATCAGCAGCGCCAGCGCCAGCAGCGGCAAGGCCAGCTGCACGCCGGTGGCGAACAGCCAGCTGCCGGCTTCGGCCAGTTGGCGCAGATCGGTTGCGGCGGGCAGGACGGCCACCGGCATGACGGCAAAGCTGTCGCGCAGCGCGTCGACGATCAGCAGATGACCGCTGGCACCCAGAAACGCCATCGCCGCCAGCCACCCCGCCAGCGCGCGCCAGGCGGCGTCCGCGGGCGCCGCCTGCTCGGCGGTCAGGGTCAGCAAGCCGCCGGTCGCGGTGTGGCCGGTCCATACCAGGATGGCCTCGACCGCAGCAAACACAAGCCGCACGCAAAGCGCCAGCGCCGCGCCCCACACGCCTTCCAGGCCCAGCGCCAGCAGGCCCTGCACGCTGAACGGATCGAACGCCTCGATCGTCAGCCCCGGCGCCAGCACCGCCGCCAGCACGGCGGCGATGAACACGCGCAGCGACAGCGGCAGGCGGCCGGTCAGCGGATCGAACACGGCCCACCCGGCGAGGCGGGCGAAGGCAAACAGCCAGACCGCCAGACTCGCTTCGCTCAGGGGCATGAACAGCTCATTCGACGAGCGCCGGGAAATCGGTCAGCAGCATGCGCGCAAACTCGACCAGCTGCCCGCCCATCCAGCTGCCCAGCACCGCCAGCACGATCAGCATGACGATGAGCTTGGGCACAAAGGACAGTGTGGGCTCGAGAATCTGGGTGGCGGCCTGAAACAGGCTGATGGCGATTGCGGTGAGCAGCCCCGCCAGCAATACCGGCGCGGCTATCAGCATCAACAGCCATAGCGCGTCGCGTGCCACGCCCTCCATCAAAAACTCCCGAGCAGTGAGCCGACCAGCAGGTGCCAGCCGTCGACCGTGACGAACAGCAGCAGCTTCAAGGGCAGCGACACCAGCTGCGGCGGCAGCATGATCATGCCCAGCGCGGTCAAGACGGCGGCGACGACCAGGTCGATCACCAGGAAAGGCAGCACCACCATGAAGCCGATCTGGAACGCGGTCTTGAGCTCGCTGGTGAGGAAGGCCGGGGCCAGCGCGGCCAGCGGCACGCTCTCCACCTGCTGGGGATCGACCGTCTTGTCGTCGCCGGTGAACAGGCTCAGGTCTTCGGCGCGGGTCTGCCGCAGCATGAAGCTTTTCAGCGGCTGCGCGGCCTGCTCGGCGGCGGCGTTGAAGCTCAGCGCGCCGTTGAGGTAAGGCTGATACGCCTCGGCATCGATGACCTTGAGCGCGGGCGACATCACGAATATCGTCAGCAGCACCGCCAGCCCCGTCAGCACCAGATTCGGCGGCGCGGTGTGGCTGCCCAGCCCCTGCCGCAGCAGGAACAGCACCACCGCGATGCGGGTGAACGCGGTGAACGCCAGCAGCAGGGCCGGCAAGAACGGAAACAGCAGCAGCCAGGGCAGGCTCGCGCCCGGCACGCCGATCACCTGCCCGCCCGCGCCGGGCGTCACGGCGAGCAGCGGCACGCTGCTGTCCGCGCCCAGGGCAGGCATACTCAGCGCCAGCGCCGCCAGCGTCAGGATCATTTTCATCACGCGCGCTCCGTCATGGCTTTGCCGGAATCGGCGGGTTTCGGCAGGGTATGCAGCAGCCGCACGCTGCCGCTCCCCACGCCCAGCAGCAGCCAGGTGTTGTCGACCTCGACCACCACCACGCGCTCGCGCGTGCCGACCGGCGTCGTTCCCACCACCTTGACTGCGCCGTGCGCGCCCATGCCCGGCAGATAGCGACGGACGAGCCACGCCACCGCGACGAACCCACCGAGGATCAGCCCCAGACTCAGCAGCACGGTGAACATGCTGGAGGCGGTGTCGGGCGCGGCCAGCGCCAGGGAAGGAACCAGCAGCAACGCGCCTGCCGCGACGAACTTAACCATGCCGTATCACTCCTCGCGCCCAGCGCGTCATATCGGTTGTGGGGTGCGGCAACCGCACGGCGAGCGTTGCCTGCGTGGAACCGGTTGTGATGTGCCACGCCAGTGCAGCGGATAGCGTGGCCTGCGCCGCCGCATCCAGCCAGCACTCCGCCAGCGCGGTGTCCAGCGTGTGGATCAGGGTGTGCGGCACAAACGGGGCCGTGCCTATCACGCGCTGGCCGCCGAGGCGGCGCGTCAGCCACAAGCTGGCCAGCGCAATATCGGGCTGCCAAGTGGGGCATGCCGCCGCGTCCGCGTCCGCCCCCGCATCGGCCGGCATTGCCCGTGCCTCGACCGGCAGACGCAAACGCGCGCTCAAGGTGGCGGCAAGCTTGCGGGTCAGGCGTGCCTGCAAATCGTCAGCGGCAGCGGCGGGGGCCGTCAGAAAAGCGGTTTCCGCTGGCGTTAGTTCCTGTAACTGCATCAACGCCCCTGCCGACCCGCATCCTGGCGATGCGTCAGCTCCACCAGCTCGTCGTGCTCGCGCTGTTCGCTGCGGCGTTGCTGGATGGCAGCCTGCGCCAGATGGCGCTGCTCCAGCAGGCGCAATGCCTTGACCCGCTGATCGACCTGCATCCACTCGGTCAGCCGCGCCTGCCAGTCACGGTGCGCGGCGTCGATGGCGGCTTGCGCGGCCTGCATTTCGGCGGCCTGCGCGTGCTGCAAACGATTCATTTCCTGCAGCTGCGCCGCTGACACGCCATCGCGCAACTGGCTGGCCAACTGCGCAACGTGCGCATCGCGCAGCGTGGCCAGCTGCACCTGCCGTCCGCGCGCGCGCAGCCAGATGCCATGCGCGAACTTGACCGCGCGCGCCAGGCCCTCGGCCCGGCGTTCGGACAGCTGCAGCACCCGCGCCAGGGAAAACGGCTTCAACTGATCACCTCATCCAGTCCGCTATGAGCCGACTCCATTGGCGCGCGTTCGCGCATGCCCTGCATCAGATAGCCCTGCATTTTGGGATACAGCCGCACCCCCTCGTCCAGCACCAGATCGGCGCCCGGCACGTAGGCACCGACGGCCAGCAGGTCGCGGCTGCGCATGTAGCGCGAATAGAGATACTTGAAGCGACGGGTGCGCTCCAGCGCGTCCTCGGAAAGCAGGTCGGGCTGGACCCGGCTGATCGAGGCTTCGATGTCGATCGCCGGGTAATGCCCGGCGTCGGCCAGATCGCGGGAGAGCACGATGTGGCCGTCGAGAATCGCGCGCGCCGCATCGGCGATCGGATCCTGCTGGTCGTCGCCTTCCATCAGCACGGTAAAGAACGCGGTGATCGAGCCGCTGCCGCTGCGGCCGTTGCCGGCGCGTTCGGCCAGCTGCGGCAGCTTGGCGAAGACCGACGGCGGATAGCCCTTGGTGGCGGGCGGCTCGCCGATCGCCAGCGCAACTTCGCGCTGTGCCATCGCATAACGGGTGAGCGAGTCCATGATCAGCAGCACGTGCTTGCCCTGGTCGCGGAAATATTCGGCGATCGACATCGCGTAGGCCGCGCCGTTCAGCCGCATCAGCGGGGGATGATCGGCGGGCGCGGCCACCACCACCGCGCGCGCCATGCCCTCGGCGCCGAGGATACGATCGATGAATTCCTTGACCTCGCGGCCGCGTTCGCCGATCAGGCCCACCACCACCACATCGGCTTCGGTGTAGCGCGCCATCATGCCGAGCAGAACGCTCTTGCCGACGCCGCTGCCGGCGAACAGGCCGAGTCGCTGTCCGCGCCCCACCGTCAGCAGGCCGTTGATCGCACGCACGCCGACGTCCAGCGTCTCCCGGATCGGCGCGCGTTCCAGCGGATTGATCGGCCGGCTGTACAGCGGCACCCGGCGTTCCAGCGACAGCGGACCGAGGCCATCGAGCGGCCGGCCGGCGCCGTCGAGCACGCGTCCCAGCAAGTGATCGCCGACCGGCACCTGGCGCACCCGGTCCTGCGCGCGGCGGCGCGGCACGTAGCGCATCCCCAGGCGGGGCGGCTGCGCCGCCATCGTGTTGTCCGGAACCACCCGCGCGCCCGGCATCACGCCGTAGATGTCGGTGGCCGGCATGATGAACAGGCGGTCGCCGGAAAATCCGGCCACCTCGGCCTCGATGCTCTGTCCACCGGGCACCTGCACATGGCACTGGCTGCCCACCGGCAGCTGCAGCCCCACTGCCTCCATCACCAGGCCGGACACCCGGGTGAGACGCCCGCTGGCCGCGATCGGCGCTGCCCAGCTGACCGCACGCCGGCAGTTGGCCAGGTATTCGCGCAGGCGGACAATGCGCTCCATGCCTGTTTATTCCAGCCAGTTCTTGTTGCTGCCGAGCACCTGCACCACCTGGCGCCAGCGCCCGGGCAGCGTGGCATCGAGGTCGCCCTGCGCGGTTTCGATCATGCAGCCACCCCGCACGATGCGCACGTCTTCAACGACGCGCAGGCGGTTCTTGTCCAGCACCTGATCGAGGTGCGGCCGCACCAGCACGGCATCGTCCGGGTTCAGCAGCAGACGCGCCTCGCGGCTGCTTTCCGCCATCTGTTTCAGCGCCAGGTTGACCACATCGAGGATCCGCTCCGGCCGGACCGCGAGCTCGCCCGCCACCACCTGGCGCGCCACGTCGAGCGACAGTTCCAGCACCATGTCGGCGAGACGAAAGTCGAAGTTGTCGAGGGTGTTGCCGAAACTTTCGGCCAGCTGTTTCATGCGCCCGCAGGCCTGTTCTCCTTCCACCCGCCCGGCGGCCAGTCCTTCGGCGTAGCCCTCGGCGCGCGCGGCGGTGCGCAGCCTGGCGAGTTCGGCGCCGGCGTCCTCGACGGGAGGTGTCTCGCTGGCAGACGCCGCCAGTTCCACCACTTCCCACTGTTCAAAAGCCGTTGCCTGATTGGGTGTGACTTGACTGGACGGGGTATCGTCGTCGGGTGTGCTCATGCCGCCGCCTCTTCCGGGAACAGGATCGCTCCTTCTGTCACCAGCCGCCGCAAGGTGACGCCGGCCTCGTCCTGCGCTGCCTGGATTGCGGTCACCGGCAAGGCGCCCAGGGTGTCCAGATCATCGCGCATGCGCTGCGCCGCGGTCGGGCTCATCACCGCGGTGAGCGCATCAAGCACCCGCCCGTCGCTGCCCTTCAGCGCATGCAGCAGGGTGCGCGCGCCAACGTTGCGCAAGAAAGTCTTGCGGCTCGCCTCCGGCAGCCGCGCCAGGTCTTCGAATTCGAGATGGCGCACGCGCAGACGCGCAGCCAGCGCCGCATCGTTCTGGTCGAGCTGGCTCAAGGCGGCCGCTGCGCTGCCCTCGCTCATCTGCCCCAGCAGGCTGGCGACGGCGGCTTCGCCCTGCACCGGCGCCGAGACCTCGAGGCTGGCCAGCCAGTCGTCCAGTTCGCGCAGCATGTCGGCGCTGGGTGCGTCGCTGTGCGCCAGGCTTTGCAAGGTATCCGCGCGCGTTTTGCCGGGAAGCAGGTCGAGCACCGCGGCCGCAACGTCGCGCGGCAGCTGCGCCAGCACCACGGCAATCAGTTGCGGCGGCTGCGCCTCCAGCAGGCCGGCAATCTCCGCCGGTTCGCGCCAGGCGAGTTTCTCCAGGGTCTGCGCGCCTGCCGCGCGCAGGCGCTGCAGCATCGCCTGCGCGCGTTCCGGGCTGAGTGCGCGCTTCAGCGTCTCGTCGAGAAAGCGCCCGGTATCGGCGGCAAATCCGGTCTGTTCGGCAGCCTCGGCGGCATAGTCGTGCAGGATCACGCGCACGCGTTCGCGCGGCAGCATCTCCAGTTCACGCATGGCACTGCCCAGGCGGCTCACTTCGAGCGGGCTCAAGTAACGGAACACGGCAGCCGTGGCCTCCTCGCCCAGGGCGAGCAGCAGCGCCGCGGATTTTTCGATGCCGGCCTGGCTCATGCGCGCATCCTGGTTAGATTCATGCGGCTGCTCATGCGCGCATCCCGGTTAGATTCATGCGGCGGCTCATGCGCGCATCCACAGCTTGATGACGTCCGCCGTCACGCGCGGATCGGCCAGTACCCGGCCGCGCACAGCGTCGAGCTCAGTATCGAAATCTGCCTCTTCAGCCGCGGCAGCGGGCGTCCGGCGGGCACGCCGCCATACCGACACCGCGAGCAGGATCAGCGCCGCCGGGGCAGCGGCCAGCGACCATTGCGGCAAGGCGAACGGATCGGCCGCAGCGGGTTGTGGGGTAACCGGCTGCACGGGCTGCACCGGGGGAACCGGCTTAGGCGCCGGAGTCTGGGGGGTTTCGGCAGGCAGCTCGGCCTGCGGTTTGGGCGCCGCCGCGGGCAACGCATACACGCGCAGCGTGTCGCCGCGCGCCGGCTGCAGTCCCAGCGCCTGGCTGGCCATCTGCGTGGCGCGCCGCTGTTCGTTGGCGCTGGCGTCGAATCCGAGAATCACGATGGCATTGATGCGCTGGATACGGCCTTCCGGCACGCGCGTGGTGCGCACGGTCTTTTCCAGCGGGCGCGCCTGCCCGGCCACCACGACATTCTGCACGCGCTCGACCGTCTGCCGGGTTTCGCTGTCTTCCAGAGTGGCGGTCACCTGCACGCTGACGCGGTCCTCGCCCAGCCACGGCGTCAACACTGCCAGCGCCCGCCGCACCAGGTCCTGCTCCAGCGCCAGGCGCTGCGACTGGGCGGCCTCGGGCACCGCGCCGCCCAGCAGAACACCGCGCGGATCGAGCACCTGCACCTCGGCGCGCTTCAGGCGCGGCACCCCGGCGGCCACCAGGGTCTGGATGGTCGCCACCTGCCCGGCGTCCAGCTGCGCGCCGGGACGCAGCCGCACCAGCACGGCAGCGGTGGCGGGCGGCGCATCGCGCAGAAAGGGCGACACCTTGGGCAGGGCAAGATGGACGCGCGCGAGTTCGACCGCTTCCAGCTTCTGGATCGAACGCGCCAGATCGATTTCGAGCGCACGCTGAAAGCGCTGCTGTTCCTGCAGCGACGAGGCGCCAAAGCGGGGGGCGCGGTCGACTTCATCCTGCGCGTCGTCGTCGGATTTGGGCAGGCCGCGCGCCGCCAGGCGGTAGCGCGCCGCGTGCAGTTGGCCGGCCGGCACCTCGATAGTGCCGTCGGCGGCAGACAAACGATAGGGAATGTCGAGCTGTTCGAGCGCGGCGATGACATCGCCGCCGGCGCGGTCGGACAGTTGCGTGTAGAGCACGCGATAGACCGGCGGGTTGAACCACAGATAAGCGGCGGCCAGCGCCGCCAGCGGCAGGATCACCAGCAGGGCCAGCATGAAGCGGCGCACCGGGCTGGCGTCCGCAATCAGATCGCGCAGGCTGCTCAGCCAGCCCGGCACTGCATGCACCTCGTCTGCGCGGCCGGGGCCAACTGGATTGCGCCTTGCTTGGTAAGCTGAATATTCACCCGGCGATTATCCCGGATAATTCATCAGGGTGCGAGATGGTGGCGAGTGGATTTGCGAGACAGTTTTGTTGTCGGGAGAGGTCCATGATCGCTCCAGAGCGTGGTTGTTGCCGATTGATCGGCTTACAGCCATGCCCTGCCCCTTGCGGCTATCGACGCCAGGCAAGCGGCAAAAAGTGGCCACAAAAGCCGCCTCAATGGCATGCACAAGCCCAAGAGACGACTGTCGGATTGCCGGAATCACAACCAGTCGGGCGCAGCCACCGTGCGCAACACCACCTGTAGCTGGCCCGCACGCTCGCGGTTTTGGAACCACCATATGCCGCTTTTTTTCACCGCCAGATCACCCGCCTGCCCGCTCAGCAGCAGCATCGCCACCTGCCCCAGCGTGGGCTGATGGCCGACGACCAGCACCGGATAAGGCGCATCCGGCCAGCCCACTGCGGCCAGCACGTCCTCGGCACGCG
Organism: Hydrogenophilales bacterium; assembly: GCA_024636675.1. Lineage (GTDB taxonomy): Bacteria > Pseudomonadota > Gammaproteobacteria > Burkholderiales > Thiobacillaceae > Thiobacillus. The sequence continues at coordinate 147,455 of JAGXGM010000036.1, forward strand.
CCCCGGGTGCCAGCGCCGGCATCTGGTCGTAATAGCGTCCCAGCGCCTGGGCCGTTTGCAGGGCGCGTGCGGCGGGGCTCGCCAGGACGCGGATATCCTGGGGCAGTCGCGGGTTCAGCCAGTCGGCCATGCGCGCCGCCTGCTTGCGACCACGGCCAGTCAGTTCCCGCTCGAGATCGGGGCTCGAGTCGTCCGCTTCCGCGTGTCGCCACAAAATGAGTTCCATCCGGTTTCCTCGAAAGATTCGTTGCTGTATCGGTTCAAACCAGCATAGCGCGACTGCAGGCGCTGTCGAGGTCACCAATAAGGCTTCAGCTTCAGGATATCCCGCACCACCCCGGTGCTTTCGCCATTCGCCGCATCCGCCTGTTTCGCCGCCAGCCAGCCGAGGACGAAGTCGCCCATCGCCCCCGCGGCGACATGCCCTGAAGGACTCCGGTCCACTACGCCCTGAAGAACGTGTGGAGTCGTATGAGCAGCAGCCAGCAGGTTCCACGCCACCCGCGCATCGTTGCTTCGCCCCAGGCTGTCCTGCGCGTTGCGCAGCACAGTCAGATAGCGATCCTGCCGGCGACCGCCAAACAGGGCCTGGAAAAACTCGGCTGCATAGCGCTGACGCTTGATGGCAATGCGCAGGGCGTGGCGCTGCGCCGCCTGCAGTTGCGCGAAATCGCGCGCGCCGCGAACGATGGGGCGGTGGCCTTTCTGCAGCGCCCGCCGCGCCCACTTTTTCAGCGGCGATAGCTGGACGGAGCGCTGCGCTTCCGGCACGTCTCGCCAGCCGCGCTGCAGCAGCCAGCGCTGCAGCGCCAGCAGCCACGCGCCCGGGCGTGCCTGGATCAGCGCCGCCTGCATGGTCATGCGCACCTCGGCGCGATGCGCCTGCAGCGCGTGCATGCCGCGCGCCCAGGCGTCGGCATCGGGGTAATGCGGCGCAATCGCGGGCAGGGTTTCGCCGCACAGCACGTCCCAGTCGCGCGCCGGTCCGAGCGCGGCGGCCAGCGTGCGCAGGCCGTCTATCAATTCATCCGGCAGCACGCACACCCGACGAGTCAGCCGCAGCGCCGCGCGCAGGCGCCGCAGCGCCACCCGCGCCTGGTGCACGTATTCGATGTCATCGGATGCAAGCACGCCCGGCAGATTGGACTGGAACTGCGCAAGACACGCCTGGACAATCGCGGCAAAGCCGTCTTCCACGCGCATGCTGTCGTCCAGTGCCTGCGGCACGGATTTCACCGGCGCCGCGTCTACCCCGCGTGCCAGGCGCACGCCGCGTTCGGCTTTGCTGATGTCGAACGGCAGGCAATCGAACGCGCCGGCCCACTCCAGCGCCAGCGCGAACAGCGCATCCGGCTGGCCGGCTTTGAGTTCGAGTTCGATCTCGCAGATCGGCTGGCTGTTTTTCCCTGCACGCACTTCGCCCACGTCCAGCGCCACCTCGATCTGCGCGCCGCCGCGGCCCTTGAGCAGCCAGGTGGTGCGCTCAAAGCGCGTCTCGAACACCGGCACCAACTGCGCGCGCAGCGCCTCCGGCACCAACGCCCGCGCCTCGGCCGGAAACCGGCTCCAGTCCGGCATGCTGCGGGCAACCGGCACCTCGAACTCGGCGCGCTGCGACAGCCCGCCGCGCCGCTCGCCCTCGGTTTTCAGCGTCTGCAGCCAGCGCCGCCCGGCCCGCCGCACCCTCAACGCCACGCCCTGCGCACTCAAGGCAAAATCCGGGGTGTCGAAATAACGGGTGACCAGTTCCTGCCGCACTGGCGCGTCACGCCGCCTGGCCATCCGTTTCAGGAAGGCCGCAGCCTGTTGCGGGGGCAGCGCCAGCTTGAGTTCAATCTCGACCGAGTCGGAAACTGTCATATATCTGTCATGTCAGGATGAAGACGGGGCGTTTATCATTGAAGCACACTACGAAAAACCCAATCATGAACCTGCCAAGCCCCGATACCCTCATCAACCGCGAGCTCGGCATCCTCGAGTTTCAGCGACGCGTCCTGGCGCAGGCCGACGATCCCGACATGCCGCTGCTGGAGCGGCTGAAATTCATTTGCATCTTTTCCAGCAACCTGGACGAATTCTTCGAGGTTCGGGTGGCCGGACTGAAGGAGCAGATTCGCGCCAACACCCCCCTGCGCTCGCCCGATGGCATGACGCCAAGCCAGCAATATCGCGCGGTATCGGAAACCGCACATGCGCTGGTGGCCCGGCAATACGAACTTTTCAACAAGGAAATCATTCCCGAGCTGGCCAGCCACGGAATTCACTTTTTCCGCCGTACGCAGTGGAACGAAACCCAGGCCGAGTGGATCCGCGATTATTTTTTCCGCGAGCTGATGCCGGTGCTGACGCCGGTGGGGCTCGATCCTTCGCACCCCTTCCCGCGCGTGCTCAACAAGAGCCTCAACTTCGCGGTCGAGTTGTCCGGGCGCGACGCTTTCGGCCGCAATTCCGGCGCCGCCGTCGTGCAGGCGCCGCGCTCCCTGCCGCGGGTGATCCATATGCCGGAAGAAATCGCCGGTTGCGAATACGGTTTCGTCTTCCTGTCGTCGATCCTGCATGCGCACGTCGGCGAGCTGTTCGCCGGAATGAAGGTGGAAGGCTGCTACCAGTTCCGCGTCACCCGCAACTCCGACCTGTTCGTCGACGACGAGGAAACCAAGAACCTGCGCCAGGCCCTGCAGGGCGAACTGCCGCAGCGCCATTACGGCGCGGCGGTGCGGCTGGAAGTGGCCGACAACTGCTCGGCCTCGATGGCCGCCTTCCTGCTGGAACAGTTCGAACTCGACGCCGACGCGCTCTACCAGGAACACGGCCCGGTCAACCTGGTGCGCCTGATGCAGGTGCCCGACTGGGTCGACCGTCCCGAACTGAAATTCGCGCCTTTCGTCCCGGCCCTGCCTGCCCGGCTGGCCAAGCATGAAGACATCTTTGCGCAGATCAGGAAAGGCGACATCCTGCTGCACCATCCGTTCGAATCGTTCCAGCCGGTGACCGACTTCATCGAGCAGGCCGCCGCCGACCCCAACGTCGTCGCCATGCGGCAGACGGTCTACCGCACCGGCACCGACTCCAAGCTGATGCAGGCGCTGATTCGCGCCGCCTTGTCAGGCAAGGAAGTCACCGTGGTGGTCGAGCTGATGGCGCGCTTCGATGAGGAAGCCAACATCAACTGGGCCGCCAAGCTGGAAGAAGTCGGCGCGCACGTGATCTATGGCGTGGTCGGCCACAAAACCCACGCCAAGCTCGCGCTGGTCGTCCGCCGCGAAGAAGGCGTGCTGCGCCGCTACGCGCACCTGGGCACCGGCAACTACCACGCCCGCACCGCGCGCCTGTACACCGACTTCGGCCTGCTGACCGCCGACGAGACCATCACCGCGGACGTCGGCAGCCTGTTCACCCAGATCACCGGCCTCGGCAAGGCCGGCAAGCTCAAGCGCCTGTGGCAGGCGCCGTTCACCCTGCACAGCGAAGTCGTCGCCGCGATCAACCGCGAGGCCGAACAGGCCGCCGCCGGCCAACCCGCCGCCATCGTCGCCAAGATGAACGCGCTGCTGGAGCCGCAGGTCATCGCCGCGCTCTACGCCGCGTCGCAGGCCGGGGTGAAGATCGATCTCATCATCCGCGGCGTGTGCGCGCTGCGCCCCGGCATCGCCGGCCTGTCGGACAACATCCGGGTGCGCTCGGTGGTCGGGCGCTTCCTCGAACACACGCGGATTTTCTATTTCAAGCACGGCGGCGACGAACAGGTATACCTGTCCTCCGCCGACTGGATGGACCGCAACTTCTTCCGCCGCATCGAAACCGGCTTCCCGGTGCTCAATCCCAAGCTGAAAAAACGCGTCATCGCCGAAGGCCTCAAGCCCTACCTGCGCGACAACGTGCAGGCCTGGGAGATGCAGGCCGACGGCAGCTACCGCCGCCGCAAGCCCCATCGCGCCAAACCGTACAGCGCTCAGGACGTGCTGCTGGCGCTGATTTCGCGCTGACCCCGACGCCGCCCCGGCTCACGGAGTGAGCCGTCAACAAAGCTTCACCTGAATGCCACGTTACCGTCACATGACGGTGGCCTGATGGCGGCATGTTTAATCGCGTTACGAATCTGCTCCGCGCGCGCCAGAATACCCAGGCCTGGCAGCCCGCCGACGCCGCCCCCTGGCCTTCCGGCCAGATTTCCGCTCCGCCCCCTGTCTCGTCTTCAACGGATCCCCGTGCGCCCCGCCACTACCGCACACTGTGGATTTCCGACATCCACCTCGGCACGGCCGGCTGCCAGGCCCGTTATCTGATCGATTTCCTGAAGCACAACGAATCCGACACGCTCTATCTGGTTGGCGACATCATCGACGGCTGGCAATTGCGCAAAGGCTGGTACTGGCCGCAGTCCCACAACGATGTGGTGCAAAAGCTGTTGCGCAAGGCGCGCAAGGGCACACGGGTGATCTACGTGCCCGGCAACCACGATTCGATGGCGCGGCAGTTCATGGGCCTGGACTTCGGCGACATCGAGGTGGCCGACGAGGTGATCCACGTCACCGCCGACGGCAGGCGCTTTCTGGTCACCCACGGCGACCTCTTCGACGGCGTGATGCAGCACGCGCGCTGGCTGGCCTATCTAGGCGACAGCGGCTACACCGCGATCCTCGCGCTCAACCGCTGGTTCAACGGCCTGCGCACCCGCATGGGCTACCCCTACTGGTCGCTGTCGCAATACATC
>JAGXGM010000037.1 GCA_024636675.1 Hydrogenophilales bacterium
GTCGAGCGCCTGGGTGGCGCCAAAGCGCTTGCGCAGCTCGCTGACGCGGATCGCAGGACCTGCCTGGCTCATGCGGGCAATAGCTCGGACACCCCGTACAGTTCGGCCAGGGTGGAAAAGCTGGCCGGCAGGCCGGTGCAGGCCAGCGTGCGGCCGGCTTGCCGGGCCTGTCGCATGGCGCTGAAGACGAGGGTGAGCGCAGCCGAATCGGCGGCGTCAACCCCGCTGAAGTCCAGCGTGTCGACATCCTTGTCAAGCTGCGGCTGCAATTCGCGCAGCAGGGTGCCGACGCTGTCGACGGTCACCGCACCGGTGATGCGACAGCAGGTTCCCTCACATGCAATCACGAACCGTTGCCGGTGGCCGGCGTGGCCATACCGCGGGCCGACTGGGCCCCCAGGGTCTTGATCAAGCCGTCTATCCCGCTTTGACGGATGGTGCTGGCAAAGGAGGAGCGGTAATTGGTGATCAGGCTGACGCCGTCGATCGTCACATCGTAGACTTTCCAGCCGAAGGCCGTTTGGTACATGCTGTAGTTGATGGGAATCGGCTGCCCGCCCGGCTGGCGAATTTCAGAGCGCACAGTAACATCGGTGTCGCCCGGCTTCATCGCGAGCGGCTTGAAGTCGATCGTCTGGTCGGTGAACGCGGTGAGCGAACTGGAATAGGTGCGCACCAGCAGGTTGCGGAATTCGGTCACCAGTTCCTGTTTCTGCTTGGCGGTGGCACGTGGCCAGTGCCTGCCGAGGGCCAGCTGGGTCATGCGGTTGAAGTCGAAGTTGGGCAGGATTTTGGCTTCGACCAGCTGATGCACCCGGGTCAGGTCGCCGCGCTGAAGATCCTTGTCCTGTTTCAGGATCGTGATGACTTCCTGGGTGGTGGTACGCGCCAGCACGTCGGGCGGGATGTCGGCGGCCAGTGCCGCAGGGCCATTGAACCCCAGCAGCAGCGCCAGCAGCGGCAGTAAGAATGAGCGCAACATATCAAGTATTCCTGTTCGAGAAAATCGGGGGGACGAATCGGCGCGGTGAAAACCGGCAAAGCCAGGTATAGACGCCCGCTGCCTAGCGGAGTTCACCCGTCAGGCGCGCCAGCTGCGCCACGTTCATGTTGTAGTCGTTGACCGTGCGCAAATATTCGGTCTGCGCCAAGGCATAGTTCTTGATCGCGTCGGCCACCTTGTCGGCGCTTTCGAGCCCGGCCGAGAAATCGGCCAGCGACGCCACCATCCAGCGCCGCGCCGCTGCCGCGCCTTCGGCCAGATCGCGCTGCGAATCATGGTTGGCGCGGGCGTTGGCATAGGCCTCGCCCACCTCGAACGGAATGCCGGCCACCGCAAACGCCTTCTTGTGGTTGAGCGCTTCCAGTTCAGCCTGGGCCTGGTTGACGCGGGCACTCGTCGCCCCAAACACGCTGTCCCATTTCACGCCCACCACCGGGGTGAGGCCGCCGCCATTGAAGGGGTCGTTGAGGTAGGGGTTGTCCAGCCGCTCGCGCTGCGAGGCGTAGTTGTACTGGCCGATCACGCCGGCGTAGACGTCCGGCATGCGGTCCGCCTTCTTGGCGGCGACCAGGGCACGGCGGGCGCGCAGTCCCGCTTCGAGCTGCTGCATTTCGGGACGCTCCAGCAAGGCGCGCGACTGGAACTCGGCCAGTTCGACCTGCGGGAAAGCCACCGGCTCGATCCGAGCATCGGCCACCGTGAGGTCAGACTCCAGCCCCGCGCCGGTCAGCACCTTCAGGCCATCGAGGCTGATTTTCTCGACCGCGCGCGACTGGTGCACGTACTTGGCGAGCATGCCTTTTGCGGTTTGCAGCGCATACAGGTCGGATTGCCTGGATTCGCCGGTTTCCTCCTCGAGGTTGCGCTCGACCGATTCGATGGCCCAATTCAGGCGACCCTGCATGTCTTCCAGGAAAACCCGGATATCGCGCGCGGTCAGATAGCCGAAGTAGGCCCGCTTGGTGTCGTACACCGTGTCGCCGCGCGTCTGCTTGAGTTCGCCGCGCTTGAGATCGATATTGCCCTGCGCGGCCTCGCCGTAGCGTTCGATCTTGCCGAAGGTGTAGAGCGGCTTGATCAGCGCGAAGTCGAGATGGGTCCAGTCGGAAATGCCGTTCCAGTCGTCTCCGGAAGAGTTCAGTGTGCAGGGTGGCGTGTTGCAGGTATTGTTGTCCCCGCCCTGATTCTGAAAAAAACCGCCCTCGGCCTTGGGCGCCAGCCCGACAAAGGCATTGCCGCTCATGCGCCAGCCGGCGTTGCCCTGCACTTCCTGCAGCATGCCGCGCGCGGCTTCGACCACCTGCTCGCGTTCCTTGATGCGGGGATCGGCGGCGAGGCTCATTTCCACCGCCTGCTGCAGATTGATGGTCTCTGCCTGCGCAGGCAGCGCGGCCAGCAGCACGCCGGCTGCCAGGAGGGTTCGGGTGAGAGCGTTGCGTATCATTGGGGTGCTCCTTCTTGAGCTTGGCCGTACATAAACCGTCCGATCAGATTTTCCAGCACCACGGCTGACTGGGTGATGAAAAGCTGGTCCTGGTCCTTCAACATTCGGCTGTCGCCGCCCGCTTCCAGGCCGATATATTGTTCGCCCAGCAAACCCGAGGTCATGATGGCGGCGGCGGTGTCCTTGGGAAAAGCATAGCGGTTATCCAGCCGCAGGGTAACGGCGGCCTCGAATGTTTCGTTGTCGAAACGGATATCCGCCACCCGGCCGACCACCACCCCGGCGCTTTTGATCGGCGCACGCGGCTTGAGTCCGCCGATGTTGTCGAAACGGGCGACCACTTCGTAGCTGTTCGCCACGCTGACGACGCTCGTGCTGCCGACCTTGAGCGCCAGGAACAGCAGCGCGGCGATGCCGGCGATGACGAATAATCCCACCCAGAGATCGAGTACGGTCTTGTTCATTTAGTTGAGTCCCCGAAACATGAATGCGGTCAAAACAAAATCCAGCGCCAGCACGGCCAGGCTGGAGGCCACCACGGTGCGCGTGGTGGCGCCCGACACGCCTTCGGCGGTCGGCGGCGCGTCGTAGCCTTCGAACAGCGCGATGGTGGTGATGGCGACGCCGAACACGACGCTCTTGATGACGCCGTTGAGAATGTCCCGCTCCAGATCGACCGCGCTCTTCATCTGCGACCAAAACGCGCCTTCGTCCACCCCGATCAGCTGCACGCCGACCAGATAGCCGCCGAAAATCCCCATCGCCGAGAACAGCGCGGCCAGCAGCGGCATCGAAATCACCCCCGCCCAGAAACGCGGCGCCACCACGCGGGCGATCGGGTCCACCGCCATCATTTCCATCGCCGACAGCTGCTCGGTCGCCTTCATCAGGCCGATCTCCGCGGTGATGGCCGATCCGGCACGGCTGGCGAACAACAGCGCCGCCACCACCGGCCCCAGCTCGCGCACCAGGGACAGCGCCACCAGGACGCCCAGCGCCTCTTCCGCGCCGTAGGTCTGCAGCGTCTCGTAGCCCTGCAGGCCGAGCACCATACCGACAAACAGGCCCGACACCAGAATGATGATGAGCGAGAGCACGCCGGTAAAGTACATCTCGCGGATGGTCAGCCCGAAGCGGCGGAACGCGGTGCCCGAGTGCAGCAGCACCGCCACGAAGAAGCGGGCTGCAAAGCCGATGCGCCTGACGCCCTGCAGGGCGCTGTTTCCCAGGTTTTCGATCGATTGCTTAAGCACGCTGTTTTCCCAGTCGCAAGTCATCGGCATAGGACGGCGCCGGATAATGGAACGGTACCGGGCCGTCGGCCTCGCCATGCACGAACTGATGCACGTACGGCAAATCGGACGCCCGGATCTCCGCTGCAGTTCCCTCGGCGACGATCACGCCTTCCGAGACGAAATAAATGTAATCGACGATCTTAAGCGACTCCTGCACGTCGTGGGTCACCACCAGCGAGGTCAGCCCCAGCGTGTCGGTCAGGCGGCGGATCAGATTGCCGGTGATGCCCAGCGAAATGGGGTCGAGGCCGGCAAACGGCTCGTCGTACATCACCAGCATGGGTTCGAGCGCAATTGCGCGCGCCAGCGCCACCCGCCGTGCCATGCCGCCGGACAATTCGGCCGGCATCAGCTGCGACGCGCCGCGCAGGCCCACCGCGTGCAGCTTCATCAACACCAGATCGCGGATGGCGTCTTCCGGCAGGTCGGTGTGCTCGCGCAGCTGGAACGCCACGTTGTCGAACACCGAAATGTCGGTGAACAGCGCGCCGAACTGGAACAGCATGCCCATCTTGCGGCGCAGGCGGTAGAGGCCGGCCTGATCGAGCTCGCCCAGCGACTCGCCGGCCACGCGCACCGTTCCCCGGCCGGGCTTGATCTGCCCGCCGATCAGGCGCAGAAGGGTGGTTTTGCCGCAACCGCTGCTGCCCATGATGGCGATGACCTGCCCGCGCCGGGCGGTCAGGTTGATGCCCTTCAAAACCGGGCGGTCCCCATAGCCAAATTCGACATTTTCGATTTCGACCAGATTGTCGTTGTGCAAGAAATCCAGCCTGTGTTTTTGTTAAGGGCCGCTATTTTACCGAATCACGCCCGCGCCACCGCAAACATGCAGGCGTTTATAACTGCCAATCAGTAGCCCATCACCTGCCTCAGGGTGTTGGCCTGTTCCAGCAAACCGGCATTGCCGCTGCGGCTGAACACGAACAGGGGCTCACCCGTCGCCGCCTGCTGCATGATGCGCTGCGCCAGCGCACGCAGATCGGGGGCCTCGTCCAGCCACCAGACATGCTGTGCTTGCCACGCCGGCGTAGCCAGCAGCGCCCGCGGCGAAGCGGGTTTTGCCGGCGCCGCCTCACCCGGCTCCAGCACGAAATAGAAGTCGTCGCGGGTGTCGTACAGCCATTGCGCCCAGGTCGCACTGGATGCGGCCTGCCAGGCCGTTGCCGCCAGATGGACCGCCTGGAATTGCGTGTTGTAGTAAGACAACAGCCAGTCGTCCGGCAGGTCGTCGGGGTAGAGCCCGCCGCGCCACGCAGGATGCTGCCAGCCGCTGGCACCGACCAGAACAAGGGGATTGGGTGTCATGGCAAAGGCATCAGGCGCGGCGCCAGGTGGTGCCGCCTGCCCCGTCTTCCAGCACGATGCCGGCCGCGGTCAGCTCGTCGCGGATGCGGTCGGAACCGGCGAAGTCCCGCGCCTTGCGCGCCGCCTGGCGGGCGGCGATCAGGGCCTCGATTTCGGCTTCGGGCAGGCCGCCGGGAGCGGTCCCTGCCTGCAGGAAGTCCGCCGCATCGCGCTGCAGCAGGCCGAGCACGCCGCCGAGGCTGCGCAGCGTCTGCGCAGCGGCGGCATCGCCCCGGTTGGCTTCGCTGGCCAGGTCGAACAGCACCGCGATCGCCTCCGGGGTATTGAAGTCGTCGTCCATCGCCGCGCGGAAGGACGCCGCCGCGGGCTTGCGCCAGTCGGGCGCGGCCGCCGTCACCGGCGCGTGCTTCAGCGCGGTATAGAGGCGGCTCAGCGCGCCTTTGGCATCGTCCAGATGCGCGTCCGAATAGTTCAGCGGGCTGCGGTAGTGCGCGCGCAGGATGAAGAAGCGCACCACTTCGGCGTCGTATTGTTCCAGCACCTCGCGGATGGTGAAGAAGTTGCCCAGTGACTTGGACATCTTCTCGTTGTCCACCCGCACGAAGCCGTTATGCATCCAGTAATTGACGAATGTGCAGTCATGCGCGCCTTCGGACTGGGCGATCTCGTTTTCGTGGTGCGGAAACTGCAGGTCCTGGCCGCCGCCGTGGATGTCGAAATGCTTGCCGAGCAGGTCGGCGCTCATCGCCGAGCATTCGATGTGCCAGCCCGGACGCCCCGGCCCCCAGGGCGACTCCCACGCCGGCTCGCCCGGCTTGGCGGCTTTCCACAGCACGAAATCCATCGGGTCGCGCTTGCTGGGATCGATCCCCACCCGCTCGCCGGCGCGCAACTCGTCGAGGCTTTTGCCGGACAGGCGGCCATAGGCGGGGAAGGCCCGCACGCTGTAATAGACGTCGCCGTTGGGCGCCGGGTAGGCCAGGCCGTTCTTGATCAGCTGCTCGATCAGCGCCAGCATCTGCGCCACATATTCGGTGGCGCGCGGTTCATGGTCGGGCGGCAGCACGCCGAGCGCGCGCTCGTCCTCGTGCATCGCGGCGATGAAGCGCCCGGTCAGTTCGGCCGGGGTTTCGCCGTTGTCCGCAGCGCGCTTGATGATCTTGTCGTCGATGTCGGTAATGTTCCGCACGTACTCGACCTGATAGCCGCTCGCGCGCAGCCAGCGCGTCACCATGTCGAACACCACGAACACCCGCGCGTGCCCCAGATGACACAGGTCGTACACGGTCATGCCGCAGACGTACATGCGGACCTGGCCGGGGCTGAGCGGAACGAATTCTTCCTTGGTGCGGGTGAGGGAGTTGGTGATGTGCAGCATGGTGCGGATTCAGGCCAAAGGCGAAATGACAGGGAACGCAATGAGACGGCGTGTCGATTGGTGAAATATCCGGGCTAAAATGCCGGCTTATCCGAGATGATCCGAGCATATCACATGGCTTTGCCGCGCTTTTTCGCCGCCGTTGTCGCCTGCGCCCTCCTCGCCGGCACGCCTGTTCTGGCCGATGAAATCCAGGAAATCAACCAGCAGTACCGCGAGGGCGAGTTGACCGCTGCGCTCGACCGCGCCAACCGCTTTCTGGCCACCCATCCGCAGGATGCACAGGCACGTTTCCTGAAAGGCCTGATCCTCGCCGACCAGGGCAAGGCCGATGATGCCATTGCCCTGTTTAGCGGACTGACCGAGGACTATCCCGAGCTGCCCGAGCCCTACAACAACCTGGCGGTGATCTACGCCTCGCAAAACAAGTATGAAGCGGCCCGGCATGCGCTGGACATGGCGATCCGCGCCCATCCCGGCTATGCCACCGCGCACGAAAATCTCGGCGACCTCTATGCCAAAATGGCATCGATTGCGTATGAAAAGGCACAGGCACTGGACAGCACCAACACGACCGCGCAAACCAAGCTCACGCTGATCCGCAACATGCTCGGAGAACAACCCGGCAAGCCGGCAACGGCCAAGCCCCTGCCGGACGCCAGGCAGTCCGCACCGGCCCGATAAGGCCATGCACCGCCCCGGTGCCGCAACAACGGCCACCGGAATTTCTTTTACGTCACTTTTCTTAAGGACACACATGGTCAAGCTGCACACCAACCACGGCATCATCACCCTCGAACTCGATGCCGAGAAAGCGCCGAAAACGGTGGAAAACTTCCTGCAATACGTGCGGGACGGGTTTTTCGACGGCACGATTTTCCATCGCGTGATCGACGGCTTCATGATCCAGGGCGGCGGCTTCGAGCCCGGCATGACGCAGAAGTCCACCCGTGGCCCGATCGAGAACGAAGCCGGCAACGGCCTGAAGAACGAGGCCTACACCGTCGCCATGGCACGCACCTCCGATCCCGCTTCGGCCACCGCGCAGTTCTTCATCAACATCGCCAACAACAGCTTCCTCAACTTCACCTCGCCCACGCCGCAGGGCTACGGCTATGCCGTGTTCGGCAAGGTCGTCGAAGGCACGGACGTGATCGACAAGATGAAGAAGGTGAAAACCGGCAACCGCGCCGGGCACCAGGACGTGCCGCTGGAAGACGTGGTCATCACCCAGGCGGAAATCGTCTGAAGACGAGCCCGCCCGCGTCGGGAACAACAGGTCGCAGCTTCTTCGTTGCCGATCTGCACCTGACCGACGAACGCCCGGTCGCTACCGGGCGTTTTTTTCGCTTTTTGCAGGAAGAGGCTGCCGGTGCGGATGCGCTCTACATCCTCGGCGACCTGTTCGATGCCTGGGTCGGCGACGACCATGACGCGCAGGTGGCGCACGACACCGCGCGCCAGCTCAAGTCCCTGGTCGATGCCGGCACGCCGGTGTATTTCATGCACGGCAACCGCGACTTCATGCTGGCCGCGCGCTATGCCGGGCAGTCCGGCATGACACTGCTGGCCGACCCCTCCCGCATCGACCTGTACGGCGTGCCGACGCTTTTGATGCACGGCGATACGCTGTGCACCGACGACACCGCCTACCAGACGTTCCGCCGCCGGGTGCGGCACCCGCTGACGCGGGCATTGCTGCGCCGCCTGCCGCTGGCGCTGCGCCACCGCCTGGCGCGCCAGGCGCGGGCGGGCAGCGAAACGGCCAAGGCCGGCAAGCCGGCCGAGATCATGGATGTCAATACCGAAGAGGTGGTGCGCGTGCTGCGCGAGCGACAGGTCAGCCGCCTGATCCACGGCCATACCCATCGTCCGGCGCGGCATGTTCAAGCGGTCGATGGCCGGGACTGCGAGCGCTGGGTGGTGCCGGACTGGTATGCCCGCTGGGGCTATGTGGCGTGTGACGCCGCCGGCTGCACGCTCAGGGTTGAGGATTTAGGCTGAATGCTTCCCATCCGGAGGCATCGCACGCCCTGTAGGAGCGGCGTCTCGCCGCGATTGCTGCCGCCGCGCGACCGCACGCAATCGGCCCGGGACGGAACTCCTACGACGGCGCGTTGATCGCCGTCATGCCCTCGGGCACGCGGAACAGTTCGGGCTGCAGGGGTTGTTTCGATTCGCTTTCAAGCCGCCGCGTGCGGCCGTTGAACCCGCGTTCCTCGAGCGGCAGGCCGAGTCCGAGCGTGGCGCCGGATTCCCACACCAGGTTCGCCAGATCGCAGTCGTGCTGCAGTTCGCGCGGCGACGCCTCCCATACGCGGTACTGCATGGCGGCCAGAACGAATTTCAGCTCGGCCATCGCGCGTGCCGCATCCGGCGCGGCAGCCCGGGCGGCCAAGCCTTCGCTGCACACCACGTCCTTCAGCATCAGGCTGAAGCGCTGCGTGCCCGCCGCGGCCGGCTGCGTGTCGAGCCGGGGATTCCAGCCGGCGGGTTTGAGCGGCACCATGCCGGCAGTGAACACCATCGCCAGCTTGTTGTCGCGCGTGACATTGGTGACCTGGCGCTGGCGACGGTCGAGCAGCAGGAAGTCGCTGTCGTCGTTGCCGTCATCCAGTCGCAAGAAATCCGCGGTGACCAGGATGCGCGTCAGGTAGGACGGATCGCCCGGATCCTGGTCGACATAGCGCAGCGCGATCATCTCCTGGTGCGGTGCGATCATGTCGGCCGCGTGGACCGTGCCAACCCCCAGCAGGAACAACATCAGCCACGTTCTCATTCTGCAAACCCCCGTATCAGATCATTCTGGATATCGGTCAGCGATTCCAGCCCCACCGCGATGCGCACCAGGCCGTCGCCGATGCCGGCCGCCGCGCGCTGCTCCGCCGTCATGCGGCTGTGCGTGGTGGTGGCCGGATGGGTGATGGTGGTCTTGGTGTCACCCAGGTTGGCGGTGATCGACAGCATTCTGGTCGCGTCGATCAGTTTCCACGCGGCCGCCTGGCCGCCCTTGAGGTCGAACGCGACGATGCCGCCGCCGGTTTTCTGCTGCGCCATCGCCAGTTGATGCTGCGGGTGCGACTGCAGGCCGGGATACCACACGCGCGCCACCTGCGGCTGCGCTTCCAGCCATTGCGCCAGCGCCAGCGCATTTTTCGAATGCGCTTCCATGCGCAGCGCGAGCGTCTCCATGCCTTTCAGGATCACCCAGGCGTTGAACGCCGACAGCGTCGGCCCGGCGGTGCGCAGGAAGGTGTAGACGCCCTCCATCAGCGCCTGGCTGCCGAGCACCGCGCCGCCAAGCACCCTGCCCTGGCCGTCGAGATACTTGGTGGCGGAATGGATCACGATGTCGGCACCGAGCTCGAGCGGCTTTTGCAGCGCTGGCGAGCAGAAGCAGTTGTCGACCGCGAGCCACGCGCCGGACGCGTGCGCGATGTCGGCGAGCGCGCGGATGTCGCTGACTTCGGTCAACGGATTGGACGGCGACTCTACGAAGAACAGTTTGGTGTTCGGCTTGACCGCCGCGCGCCATTCCGCCGGGTCGGTCGGCGACACGTAGGTCGTTTCGATGCCGAAGCGGCCGAGGATGTTGGAGAACAGCTGCACGGTGGAACCGAAGATCGAGCGCGACGCGACGACATGCTCGCCCGCCTTCATCAGCCCCATCACGGTCGCCAGGATCGACGCCATGCCGGACGCGAACGCCACGCAGCGCTCGGCGCCTTCGAGCGCGGCGAGCCGCGCTTCCATCATCTGGACCGTGGGGTTGGTGAAACGCGCGTAGATCGGGCCGGGCTGCTCGCCCTTGAAGCGCGCCGCGGCTTCGGCCGCGCTGCCGAACACGAAGCTGGAGGTGAGGAAGATCGCCTCCGAGTGCTCGTTGAACTGGCTGCGCACCGTGCCGGCGCGCACCGCCAGGGTTTCAAGGTCGTATTCGTCGTTCATGAATCGCTCGTCGCCAGGTTGAGGTCGAGTTGCTGGGTCGACAGCGCCGCCAGCGACGGCGTTTCACCATTGCGCACGGCCTCGACGTAATTGAGGTACTCCGGGGTGACGTCGCCGGTGATGTAACGGCCGTCGAAGCACGAGGTATCGAAATCGGCAATCGCCGGGTTGCCCGCGCGCACCACCTCGACCATGGCGTCGAGATCCTGATAGATCATCGCATCGCAGCCGATTTCGAGCGCAATCTCCTGGTCGTTGCGGCCGTTGGCGATCAGCTCGTTACGCGTCGGCATGTCGATGCCGTAGACGTTGGAGAAGCGCACCGGCGGCGAGGCCGAAGCGAAATACACCTTCTCGGCGCCGGCGTCGCGCGCCATCTGCACGATCTCGCGGCTGGTGGTGCCGCGCACGATGGAATCGTCGACCAGCAGCACGTTCTTGCCCTTGAATTCCTCGGCGATGGCATTGAGCTTCTGCCGCACCGACTTCTTGCGCAGCGCCTGTCCCGGCATGATGAAGGTGCGCCCGATGTAGCGGTTCTTGATGAAGCCTTCGCGGTACGGCACGTTGAGGTGATTCGCCAGCTGCAGCGCGGAAGGCCGGCTGGTATCGGGAATCGGGATCACCACGTCGATCTTCAGGTGGGCGTATTCGCGCTTGATCTTTTCGGCCAGCGAAACCCCCATGGCCAGACGCGTACTGTAGACCGAGACGCCGTCCATCACCGAATCCGGGCGTGCCAGGTAGACGTATTCGAAAATGCAGGGATTCAGCACAGCCTTGGCGCTGCACATGCGGCTGTGCAGCTTGCGCTGGTAGTCGATGAACACCGCTTCGCCCGGCGCCACGTCGCGCAGCAGACGGAAGCCCAGCGTGTCGATCGCCACGCTTTCCGACGCCACGATGTACTCGTGCGGCATGACCTGATCATTGATGCCGATCACCAGCGGGCGAATGCCGTACGGGTCGCGGAACGCGAGCAGGCCATAGCCGGCGATGAAGGCCGTCACCGCATAGGCGCCCTTGCAGCGCGCATGCACGCCGGCGACGGCGCCGAAAATCGTGTCCAGGCTGAGTTGCCGCCCGGACGCGCGTACCTGCAGTTCATGCGCCAGCACGTTCAGCAACACCTCGGAATCCGAATTGGTGTTGACGTGGCGCAGGTCGCTGCGGAACAGCGATTCCTTCAGCTCGTGGGTGTTGGTGAGGTTGCCGTTGTGTCCGAGGACGATGCCGTACGGCGAGTTCACGTAGAACGGCTGCGATTCGGCCGAAGACGACGCGCTGCCCGCGGTGGGATAGCGCACATGGGCCACCCCCATGTCGCCCAGCAGGCTGCGCATGTCGCGCGTGCGGAACACGTCGCGCGCCAGCCCCGGCCCCTTGTGCAGGTGAAAGCGGCTTTCCTCCGCCGTCACGATCCCGGCCGCATCCTGCCCGCGATGCTGCAATACCATCAGGCCGTCGTACAGGAACTGATTGGCTGCCGAATTGGCAACAACTCCGATTACCCCGCACATGCTGCGCACCTATTCATATAAATCACTCAAAACGAACGTATTTCGCCACGTTGACCGGCAGTAGCGGCAAGGCGCGCTGCGCCATCACCTGCAAGCTGTCCGACAGCATCGCCTGTTTCCAGAAGTCGGTACGCGGCAGCGAGGTCAATCCGGCGGCCAGCGTCAGGCCGACCAGGATCGCCAGCCCCTTGGCCAGCCCGATCACCCCGCCCAGCACCTTGTCGGCGCCGCCCAGTCCGACCGCCTTGACCAGCGAGGCCAGCGCGTGCCCCAGCAGCAGCACGCCGATCAGCACCAGCAGAAAAATCACCGCAAAGCCGGCGAAGTAGCGTATCGCCGGGTTTTCGGTCCCGAACGGCAGCAGCGGTGCCACCATCAATGCACCCCACTTGCCCAGCAGGAACGCCAGCACCCAGGCCGCCAGCGAGAACACCGTGTCGACCATGCCGAGCATCAGGCCGCGCACCACGGTGAGGATCAGCACCAGCAACACGATGAGGTCGAGCATGCTCACTTGGTGAGGATCTGCCCGGTCATGCCGTTTTCGGCCAGCTTCACCGCGGCCGCCACGGCCGCTTCGCGCGACGGATAGGGCCCCACCCGCACGCGCGTCAAGTCGCCCAGCTTGTCCGTGTAGGCCGGCAACCCGGCCTCGGCGGCGCGCGCCTTGAGTGCCTGAGCCTTGGCGGAATCGGACAAGGCGGCCAGCTGCACCACAAATGCTTCGCTGGCTGCTGCAGGCTTGGCCTGGGGCGCAGGCGATACAGCGGGCTTGGGCGGCGCGGACACCGGTTTGACCGGTGCCGCTTTGACTGGTTCAGGCTTGGGCGCGGGCTCGGCCTGAGGCACCGGCTTGGCGGGCTCGATCTGAGGGGCGGGGGGTGGCGGCGCCGGCGCGGCCGCCACCTCGGGTTCGACAGCCGGATCCGGCTGCACCATGGGATCGGGGACCGGTTGCGGTGCCACCTCCATGTGCACGGCCAGCGAACTCGCCGGTGGCGGCTCGTCTTCCAGCAGCAGCGGCAGCACAATCACCGCCAGCAGGGTCAGCGCAACCGCGCCAATCAGACGGCGCCGAGCGAGGCGTTTGAGGTCATTTTCACTACTGGATGGCGGCATGGGCGAGGACGGCAGCTACGGTATAGAACGAACCGAAGACGAGAATTCTATCACCTTCACGCGCCGCGCTTTGCGCCTCCGCGAGCGCCGTGTTCGCATCCGTCTGCACGCTGACCGGTGCGCTGCCTGCATGCGCGCGCAGGGTGGCGGCCAGCGCCGCGGCATCCTGCGCGCGCGGCGAGTCGGGGGTGCATGTCCACCACGCATCGATCTCGCCCAGAAGCGCGGAAAACACCCCCGCCGCATCCTTGTCGGCCAGCATGCCCACCACTGCCAGCGTGCGCCCGGCCGCTGGCAGTTCGCGCAGGGTGGCGGCCAGCGCCCGCGCCGCTTCCGGGTTGTGCGCCACATCGAGAATGACGTCGGGTGCACGGGCAATACGCTGGAACCGCCCCGCCACGCAGGCCTGGACCAGCCCCTGGCGGATCGCCGCCTCGCTCACCGGCAGGCGGTCGCGCACGGCCTCCAGCGCCGCCAGCGCCGCGGCTGCGTTGCGCAACTGGAAGGCCCCCGCCATGGCGGGCAGCGGCAGTGCCGGCCAGACGATGGCCTGGCCGCGATAGGTCCAGCGGTCGCCCTCGCGCTGCGCGGAAAAATCGCGTTCCACGCAGCGCAGGTCGGCGCCGATCTGCCGGGCCTGCGCGAGCAGACTGGCGGGCGGCGCAGGGTCGGCGCAGATGGAGGGGCGGTCGGCGCGGTAGATGCCCGCCTTCTCGAAACCGACCAGCTCGCGGGTGTCGCCCAGATATTCCATGTGGTCGAGATCGACGCTGGTGACGATCGCGGCCGCGGCGTCGAACACGTTGACCGCGTCGAGACGCCCGCCGAGACCGACCTCGAGGATGGCCACGTCGACGCCGGCGTCGATGAACTGCACCATCGCGCCCAGCGTGCCGAATTCGAAATAGGTCAGCGAGGTGTCGCCGCGCGCGGCGTCGATCCGCTCGAATGCCTGAACCAGTCCGGCGTCGGTGGATTCCTGGCCGGCAATCCGCACCCGCTCGTTGTAGCGCAAGAGGTGCGGCGAAGTGTAGAGACCGGTCTTGTAACCGGCAGCGCCAAGAATGGCTTCGAGATAGGCGCAGGTAGAGCCTTTGCCGTTGGTGCCGCCGACGATGACGAGCGGAAAAGTCGGCGCCAGATCCAGCGCATCCCTGACCCGGCGCACCCGGTCGAGTCCCAGTTCGATGGTGCTGGGATGCAGCTGCTCCAGCCGCGCCAGCCACTCGGCCAGCGAAAGGCCCAAGCGTGCCGCCACGCCCTAGGCAGCCAGCGCAGGGCGGCCCATCATCATCGCCAGCGCGGTGGCGAGTTCGTCGCGCATCTGGCGGCGGTCGATGATGCGGTCGATAGCGCCCTTGTCGACCAGGAACTCGGCGCGCTGGAAGCCTTCCGGCAATGTCTCGCGCACGGTCTGCTCGATCACGCGCGGGCCGGCGAAGCCGATCAGCGCATTCGGCTCAGCCACGATCAGGTCGCCCAGCATGGCGAAGCTGGCCGACACGCCGCCCATGGTGGGATCGGTCAGCACCGAAATGAAGGGCAGGCGATTGCGCGACAGCTGAGTCAACGCGGCCGAGGTCTTGGCCATCTGCATCAAGGAAAACAGGCCTTCCTGCATGCGCGCGCCGCCGCTGGCGGCAAAGCAGACGAAGGCCGAGTTCGACTCGATCGCCGCTTCCACGCCGAGAACAAAACGCTCGCCCACCACCGAGCCCATCGACCCGCCCATGAACTTGAACTCGAATGCCGCCGCCACCACCGGCACCGCCTTGACGCTGCCGCCCAACACTACCAGCGCGTCGGTTTCCGAGGTGCCCGCCTGGGCTTCCTTCAAACGGTCCGGATATTTCTTGCCATCCTTGAATTTCAGCGGATCGAGCGGGGTTATCTGCGCGCCGATCTCATGCTGGCCCTCGGCATCCAGCAGCATGGCCAGTCGCGCGCGGGCACCGATGCGGTGATGGTGGCCGCACTTGGGGCACACCTCCAGGTTGCTTTCGAGGTCGGCGCGGTAGAGCACCTCATTGCACGCCGGGCACTTTGACCACAGCCCTTCCGGCATCGATTTGCGCGCCTCCACCCGACGCTTGATTTTGGGCGGCAGTATTTTCTGGAACCAGCTCATGATGCTTTCCCCTTATTTCGATGCCGCGTCGACGCCGCGGCGCAACTCGGCCACCAGCTGCTTGACACGGTTGACGCACTCACCTTCAGGCGCTGTCTCGATTTCGCTCACAATGCGGCTACCCACCACCACGGCGTCGGCGATCCGCGCCACCGCTTCGGCTGTCGTAGCGTCGCGGATCCCGAAGCCCACGCCGACCGGCAGGTCGCAATGCTTGCGGATCATGGCGAGCTTTTGTGCCACCTCGTCCATATCGAGATTGGCCGACCCCGTCACGCCCTTGAGCGACACGTAGTAAATGAAGCCGCCGGCGACCGCCGCCACCTGTTCCACCCGCGATTCGGGCGTGGTCGGCGACAGCAGGAAAATCGGGTCGAGGCCGTGAGCCTTGAACACATCCGACATGCCAGCCGATTCCTCAGGCGGAATGTCCACCGTCAGCACGCCGTCCACCCCGGCTGCCTTTGCCGCCAGGGCAAATGTTTCATATCCCATATGCTCGACCGGGTTGGCATAGCCCATCAGCACCACCGGCGTCGTCGTGTTGGTCTTGCGGAATTCCGCCGTCATTGCCAGTACGTCTTTGAGCCCGACCTTGTTCGCCAGCGCCCGCTCGGACGCTCGCTGAATCACCGGACCATCGGCCATCGGATCGGAAAACGGCACCCCGAGTTCGATGATGTCGGCCCCCGCCTCCACCAGCACGTGCATCAGCGGCACCGTCAGCCCCTTGCCGGGATCGCCGGCGGTGATGAAGGGAATCAGGGCTTTCTTGTTGTGCGCTTTGAGCGCGGTAAAGGTCTGGCCGATGCGGCTCATGGTTCGTTCTTCTGAAATATTCGGTTCAATGGATGGTGCGGCCTTACAGCGCAATTCCCGACAGCTTCGCCACGGTGTCGATGTCCTTGTCGCCGCGACCGGAGAGGTTGACCAGGATGATCTGGTCCGTCTTCATCGTCGGTGCGAGCTTCTTGGCCTGGGCAACCGCGTGGCTCGATTCGAGCGCGGGAATGATGCCTTCAAAGCGGCACAGATCGTGGAAGGCGGCCATGGCTTCGTCGTCGTTGATGGCGACGTATTCGGCGCGGCCGGCGTCCTTCAGGTAGCTGTGCTCCGGACCGACGCCGGGGTAGTCGAGGCCGGCGGAGACCGAGTGGGTTTCGATGATCTGGCCGTTTTCGTCCTGCATCAGATAGCTGCGGAAACCATGCAGCACGCCCGGGGTGCCGGCGGACAGCGGGGCTGCGTGCTTGCCGGAAGCGATCCCGGAGCCGCCGGCCTCGACGCCGATCAGCCGCACCGTTTCATGCGGGATGTAGGGGTGGAAAATGCCGATGGCATTGGAGCCGCCGCCGACGCAGGCAATCACGGCATCAGGCTGGCGGCCGGTGAGCTCGGGCATCTGGGTAAGGCATTCGCGGCCGATCACGCACTGGAAGTCGCGCACCAGCATGGGGTATGGGTGCGGGCCGGCAGCAGTGCCGAGAATGTAAAAGGTGGATTCAACGTTGGTGACCCAATCACGCATCGCCTCGTTGAGCGCATCCTTCAGCGTTCTTGAGCCGGAGGACACCGGCACCACGGTGGCACCCAAGAGCTTCATGCGGAAAACATTGGGCGCCTGACGGATGACGTCTTCGGCGCCCATGTAGACCACGCACTCCATACCGTAGCGCGCGGCGACGGTGGCCGAGGCGACGCCGTGCTGGCCGGCGCCGGTCTCGGCGATGACGCGCTTCTTGCCCATTCGCCGCGCCAGCAACGCCTGCCCAATGGTATTGTTGATTTTGTGCGCACCAGTGTGATTAAGATCTTCGCGCTTGAGATAGATCTGCGCGCCGCCGTACTGTTCGGACAGGCGTTTGGCGTGATAGACAGGGCTGGGACGGCCGACGTAGTGCTTCAGTTCGTATTCGAATTCGGCGATGAAGGCGGGGTCGTTGCGGGCGCGGTCGTACTCGACGCGCAGTTCTTCCAGCGCTGCCATCAGGGTTTCGGCGACGAAAATACCGCCGTAGGGGCCGAAATGGCCGCGGGAATCGGGAAGGTCTGTCAGCTTCATGATGCTTCTTTCGCTTTCGCTATGAATTGCGCAATTTTGTGCGCGTCCTTGATGCCTTTTTCCGCCTCGACACCGCTGCTGACATCTACCGCCCAGGGACGCACTTGCTGGATGGCAGCGGCGACATTGGCCGGGGTAAGCCCCCCCGACAACACGATCGGTTTCGGTAGACCAGGAGGGATCAGCTTCCAGTCGAAACTTTCCCCTGTGCCGCCGGGCACACCGGGAACATAAGCGTCGAGCAACAGGCCGCACGCGGCATCGAAATCAGCCGCACATTTTAGCAAATCCGTCTCCCGATTCACACGCACCGCCTTGATATAGGGCCGGCCGAAGCGCGCGCAGTCGGCCGGCGTCTCGTCGCCGTGAAACTGCAGCAGGTCGAGCGGAACGGCCTGGAGAACCGACTCGATGAACGCCGGTTCGGCGTTGACGAACAGGCCCACGCTCTGCACGAAAGGCGGCAGTTCGCGCAGCAATGCGGCGGCGCTCGCGATGCTCAGGTGACGCGGGCTTTTCTCGTAGAACACGAAACCCAACGCGTCCGCGCCGGCGTCGCAGGCGGCGTGCAGGTCCTGCAGTTGGGTAATGCCGCATATTTTTACGCGTACAGCCATCGGTCGGAAGTTTCAGGCAAGCCAAAGTGCGCAGGATACCGGATATGGGTAAGGTACAGTCCGGCGCCGTCGAAGGTGGGCGCTGCGAGCCTGCGGTCGCGACCGGTCAGGATTTCGTGCAGCCACCCGGGCGGCTGTGCGCCGGCGCCGACCTGGATGAGGCAGCCCATGAGGTTGCGCACCATATGATGCAGGAAACCATCGGCATGGAAGTCGCATAAAAGATATTCGCCACGCCGCTCGATGTGTGCCCGCCGCAGCACCTTGACCGGCGATTTGGCCTGGCATGCCGCGGCGCGGAAGGCGGAAAAATCGTGCTGCCCGATCAGCGGCGCAGCGGCCAGGTTCATCGCGGTGGCATCGAGCGGACGGTGATACCAACCGATCAGGCCGTGGTTGATCGCAGGCCGCACCGGGTGATTCAGCAGCACGTAACGATAGCCGCGATGCGTGGCGGCAAACCGCGCATGGAAATCCTCTCCGACTTCGCGCGCCCACAGCACCGCCACGCCCGCCGGCAGGTGACTGTTGACGCCGCGCACCCAGGCGGTGAGCGGACGATCCGCCAGGGTATCGAAATGCACCACCTGCAGCGCCGCATGGACGCCAGTGTCGGTGCGTCCGGCGGCAATGATGCTTGTTTTTTCGCCGGCGATGACCGAGACCGCGGCTTCCAGCGCATCCTGCACGCCGCAGCCTTGCAGTTGCGACTGCCAGCCGCAAAAGCCGACGCCGCAATATTCCAGTCCCAATACAATTCTCATGTCAGCACGACAAACATTACCCCAAGCAAGCCTGCAAGTATGACGGCGCTGTCGCGGCCTTGCCAGCGTTCGGTGTGCAGTGTGTAGGTGGCGGGCGTGGCCTCGTCGGACAGCGGCACACGCAGCGCATCCAGCCAGCGTGCCGGTTGGGGCCCATGCTCGACGTAATCCAGCGTCAGCCCCAGGCGCACCGCAAAGGCGCGGCGGTCAAAGCCGAGCCAGGTCAACGGGCGGGCCAGGACGTAGAGGCCATAAATCAGGCGAGGACGGGACGTATACGCCAACAGCACCGCCAGTCCGGCCAGCATCAGCACCAGTCGCCCGACACGAAGCATGCCCTGCTGCAGGCCTTCGACGCCCGGGCTCGCCCACCCCAGCGCCGGCCACAGCAAGGTTCCCGGCAGGACATAGGCATAGGTGAGCAGCAGCACCGCCATCAGCCAGCGGGTGCGGCGTAGCAGGCGCCCACTTTCATGGCGGACCGGCGCAAACAGAAAGGCCGTCGCAGTGGCGACGGCCAGGAAAACCAGCAGAGGCAGCGCGGCACGTTCCACCGCCACTGCCCACCCGCACCACAACAGAATACAGGCAGCCGGATGCGGCGTTTTAACCAAGCGAACCCAACATCCCTTTCGCGTCGGCCTTTTGCTTTTCGCTGCCTTCGGCCAGCACTTCGTTGAGGATTTCACGCGCACCTTCCTTGTCGCCCATTTCCACATAGGCGCGCGCAAGGTCGAGCTTGGTGCCGACTTCGTCGAGTTCGAGTTCGTTGCCGCCGGCTTCGCCGAGGTCGAGGTCAAGCCCGCTGAAATCGAATTTGCTGTCCGAGCCGTTATCTTCATCCAGACCCAGATCGAGCGTTAGCGCGTCATCCGCTGTCGCGGGCAAATCCAGGTCTGGCAGGTCGAAGTCGAGACCCAGGGTATCCATTTCCACATAACCCGTCTCGGGCGCCTTCCCATCCTCGGACGGCGTATCGAAATTGAGCACAAGGCCGGCCGATTCGAACTCCAGCGGCCCGCTGCTTGCCGCAAGATCAGACTCGCGTTCGAGCGCAGACCCGATTTCAACCGGGACCGCAGACTGCATGTCTGCAACAGGTTGGGACGCGGACTCGTCCGCAAACGTCACGGCGCCGCCAGCAACCGCTGCAGTGGCCGCCACGGTCGCAACCGGGGCCGCACTCGACTGCACACCGCCATACAACGGGTTGGTCGGGTCGATGTTGCGACCCATTTCGCAGGCCTTGTCCCACAACGGATTCGATTGGCCGCCCAGTGCGGCATAGAGCTCACCGGCAACCGCCTCGAATGCAACCGTGTTGTGCTGTGCGGCGTAGATCTCCAGCAGCTTGACGCGGATTTCGTGACGGTCCGGATTGTTGCTGATGGCCTCCTTGAGGATTTCCTCGGCCTGCGCATCGCGGCCATAGGCCATGTACACCTCGGCCTCGGCGATGGGGTCGACATCGTGGGTATCGATGGTGCCCAGACCTGCCTGGCTGAAGTCGGTCAGAAAGGAAGTGTCGCCGGTATTGACGCTGCCGCCCGATGCGGCACCAATCACGGAATTCGGTTGAATGTCGCCGCCGGTGATCAGGCTATCGTCAAGCGCGTTGCTACCGGATTTACGGCGGCGACCGCCGCCCGCCATCATCCACCACAGGACCCCACCCAGACCGAGCGCTGCCAGACCACCGCCCCAATACATCGGATTGGCGAGCAGGGGGGCGTACCAGTTTTCAGTGGGTTCGGGAGCAGCGAACGGCGCCACGGCCAGCGCGACCGGGGTGGGCGCAGAGACCACAGGGGCGGGCGCGGCAACCGGTGCTTCAGCTTGCGCCCGCTCCTGCATCTCGACCAGCTTCTGCATATCCTGGATCTGCTTTTCCAGTGTGGCCACGCGCTGATCCGATTCCTGCAGTGCATTTTCACGCGCTGTCGCATCCTCTTCCTGGGCGCGCAGCTTTTCCTGCAGGGCACGCGTTTCGTCCGCCTTGCCGCTAGCAACGGCAGCTGCCGGTGGTGTGGCTTTGGACAGCTTCAGCACATCCTGCTGGGCCTCTGGCGCCGGCTTGGCGCGATCTTCCACCTTGGGAGTGATCTTGCCGCTACTGGCCTGATTCTCAGCGACCGGCGCTGCCGGGGCCGCACTGACCTTACCGGCCAGATTCTGGCGATAGGCGCGCCAGTCATTCGCCTGCAGCCTGAGTTCGCGCACGGCTTCTTGTTGCGGGATGGCTGCCACCTTTTCAGCCGATGGCACGTTGAGCGTCTTGCCGGCCTTCAGGCGGTTCATGTTGCCCTCGAAAGCCTGGTCGTTCTCGCGATAGAGTCCCAACAGGGTCTGCTCGAGGCTTACGCCTTCCGGACGCACGCGGCTGGCAATACCTGTCAGCGTGTCGCCCCGTTTGACCGTCACACGATTTGGCGCCGCGGGCCGCGGGGCGGGCGCCGGCTTGCTGGCAGCGGCTGGCGCTGTCGTGGTTTGGGGTGCCGCTGCAGGTGCAGCAGATGCAGGTGCAGAAACCGGCGTTTTAGCAGGTGCAACGGCCACGGGTGAAATTGTCTGAACGCCGCCCATGCCAGGTGGATCGAGCAGCATGGTGTATTCGCGCACCAGCCGTCCCGAGGCCCAGTTCAGCTCGACCAGCAAGTCGATGAAGGGATCGTTCACCGGACGGCTGGAGCTGACTTTCAGCACCGCGCGGCCGTTGGGCCGCTTCTCGACCGCAAAGCGCAGGGAAGACAGCACCGGCGCGAAATCGACGCGCGCATCGCGAAAGGCCTGATCGGAAGCGAGGCTGGCCGACAGGCTGTCGAGTTCAGCCTTGTCTGCCGCGAACAGTTCGATCTCCGCCGCGAGCGGTTGACCCAACGCCGAGGTGACCGACAGCTTGCCCAGCCCGGCGGCATGCGCCATCAGCGGCATGGCGATCAGGCCTGCAGCCACCAGTTGGGTGGTGAAGCGCTTCAATTTCATCCAGTATCTCCTTGTTCGCCCCGCATGTCGGAGCTGTTGAATCCTTGACGCCACTATTGACGGCTCGTCAGGCACAATCTTTAATGCATGAATCGCACCAGCCCAAAACCGGCCACCCTCAAGCCCTATCCACTCAGGCTTCCAGAAGAATCCGCAGCATGCGGCGTAGCGGTTCAGCCGCGCCCCACAACAGCTGGTCGCCAACCGTGAACGCGGTCAGATACTCGGGGCCCATGGTGAGCTTGCGCATGCGGCCGATCGGCACGGTGAGGGTGCCGGTCACCGCAGCGGGGGTGAGTTCGCGCATGATGATCTCGCGGTCGTTCGGCACCACCTTCACCCACTGGTTGTGGGCGGCGATCAGGCTGTGGATGTCGGCCAGCGGCACGTCTTTCGTCAGCTTGATGGTGAGCGCCTGCGAGTGGCAGCGCATCGCGCCGACGCGCACGCACAGGCCGTCGATCGGGATCGGCTTGTCGCTGCGGCGCATGATCTTGTTGGCCTCGGCCTGTGCCTTCCACTCTTCCTTCGACTGGCCGGACTCCAGCGCCACGTCGATCCACGGAATCAGGTTGCCGGCCAGCGGCACCGGCCAGGCGTCGACCGGATAGCGGTCGGAACGGATGAAGTCAGCCACCTTGCGGTCGATTTCGAGAATCGCCGAAGCCGGGTCGCCGAGCAGGTCCGCGACTTCGGCATGCACCGCGCCCATCTGGGCGATCAACTCGCGCATGTTGCGTGCACCGGCGCCGGAAGCGGCCTGATAGGTCATCGGCGATACCCATTCCACCAGTCCGGCGTCGAACAGCCCGCCCATCGCCATCAGCATCAGCGACACCGTGCAGTTGCCGCCGACATAGGTCTTGACCCCGTTGGCGATGCCGTCGCGAATCACATTGCCGTTGACCGGGTCGAGGATGATGATGGCCTCGTCCTTCATCCTCAGCGTCGAGGCGGCGTCGATCCAGTAGCCGTTCCAGCCCGCCGCGCGCAGCTTTGGATAGATTTCCTTGGTGTAGTCGCCGCCCTGGCAGGTGATGATGGTGTCGCATAGTTTCAGCTCATCGATGCTGGCCGCATCCTTCAGCGGCGGCACCTCACGGCCGATGTCGGGGGCCTTTCCGCCGACGCTCGAGGTGGTGAAGAACACCGGATCGATGTGGTCGAAATCGCGCTCTTCCTTCATGCGCCCCATCAGCACGGAACCCACCATGCCGCGCCAGCCGATCAGTCCTACCTTCATCATCTCTGTCTCCAATTAACCGGGGGGGGCGTGAGGGGGCAGGCGTGAGGATTCCGCCCTCACGCCTGCCCCCTCACTCCTCACAAACCTTTAACCACTGCGTCGCCCATCTCGCTGCATGACACGTTCTGCGTGCCTGCGGTCCAGATGTCGCCGGTGCGCAGGCCCTGCGCGATCACCTTCTTCACTGCGTTCTCGATGCGATCGGCAGTCGCCAGGTCGGCGAAGGTGTAGCGGTACATCATCGCCACCGACAGGATCGTCGCCAGCGGATTGGCCAGGTTCTGGCCGGCGATATCGGGTGCCGAGCCGTGGATCGGCTCGTACATGCCCTTGTTGTGTTCGTCCAGGGAAGCCGACGGCAGCATGCCGATCGATCCCGACAGCATCGAGGCCGCATCGGACAGAATATCGCCGAAGATGTTGCCCGTGACGATGGTGTCGAACTGCTTGGGCGCGCGGATCAGCTGCATTGCCGCGTTGTCGACGTACATGTGCGAGAGTGCGACCTCGGGGTAGTCCTTCGACACCTCGATCATCACTTCCTTCCACAGCTCGGAGCATTCCAGCACGTTGGCCTTCTCGACCGAGCACAGCTTTTTGCCCCGCTTCATGGCGATACCGAAAGCGACGTGCGCGACACGGCGCACTTCGGATTCGGCATACAGCATGGTGTTGAAGCCGACGCGCTCGCTCCCCCTGGTTGGGCTTGGCCGCATTTCGATGCCGCGCGGCTGGCCGAAATAGACGTCGCCGGTGAGTTCGCGCACGATCATGAGGTCGAGTCCGGACACCACTTCGGGTTTCAGCGAGGACGCCGACGCGAGCTCGGGATACAGCAGCGCCGGGCGCAGGTTGGCGAAGAGATTCAATTCCTTGCGGATGCGCAAGAGGCCGCGCTCGGGGCGCAGCGGACGGTCGAGTGCATCGTACTGCGGGCCGCCGACGGCGCCGAGCAGCACCGCGTCGGCGTCGCGCGCGAGCTTCAGCGTCGCTTCCGGCAACGGATCGCCCGCCACGTCGTAGCCGGCGCCGCCGATGGGCGCAGTTTCCAATTCGATCTTCGCGCCATCATTGCGCAGCACGTCGAGCACCTTGACGGCCTGCGCAACGATTTCGGGGCCAATGCCGTCACCCGGCAACACTGCAATTTTCATGTTCTAAAACCTTTTGTCCGCGATACGCAGATCAGTTATCAATCAGGCAAACAGCCATGGCGCCTCGACACGGCGCCGTTCTTCATACGCCATGATTTTCTCGCCCTGCAACAGGGTCAGGCCGATGTCGTCCAGACCATTGAGCATGCGATGCTTGCGGCCGCCATCGACCTCGAACGCCAGCACCTCGCCGCCCGGCGTGGTGACGGTCTGCTTGTCCAGATTCACCTTGAGACGGTAACCCTTGCTGACTTCGCATTCGCGGAACAGGCGTTCAACCGTGGCGGCATCGAGCACGATCGGCAGGATGCCGTTCTTGAAGCAGTTGTTGTAGAAGATGTCGGCGTAGGACGGCGCGATGATGGCGCGAAAGCCGTAGTCCTCCAGCGCCCACGGCGCATGCTCGCGGCTCGACCCGCAGCCGAAGTTGTCGCGCGCCAGCAGCACCGAAGCGCCCTTGTAGCGCGGGAAGTTCAGCACGAATTCCGGATTCGGCTTACGCGTGGCGGGATCCATGCCCGGCTCGCCGTGGTCGAGATAACGCCATTCGTCGAACAGGTTTGGGCCGAAACCGGCGCGCTTGATCGACTTCAGGAATTGCTTCGGAATGATTGCATCGGTATCCACGTTGGCACGATCCAACGGCACGACCAATCCATCCAACAATGTGAACTTGCGCATCACTTGCTCGCTTCCTCTAGTTTTTCGCCGCCTTTTTGCATCTTCTCGCCGACCCATTCGCCTGCCTTCTTGATGCCACGTTCGGTCGCTTCTGCGCCTTTTTTGACACCGCGCTTTGTCGCCTCGACACCCTTTTCGATGCCTCGCTCCGTGGCCTCCGCGCCCTTCTTGATGGTTTCGCCCGTCTTTTGGGCAACGCTTTTCTTTTCAGCCCATGCACCTTGCGCCGTCGCCAGCAACAGCAACAATCCAAAAACTTGCTTCATTGCTTACTCCTGTCGCACATCGGCGAAATGTCCGGCACACGCGGCGGCAGCGGCCATCGCCGGACTGAGCAGATGGGTTCTGCCGCCCTGCCCCTGCCGCCCCTCAAAATTGCGGTTGGACGTTGAGGCGCAGCGCTCGCCCGGCTCCAATCGGTCGGCGTTCATTGCCAGGCACATCGAGCAGCCCGGTTCGCGCCACTCGAATCCAGCCTCGATAAAGATCTTGTCCAGGCCTTCGGCCTCGGCCTGCTGCTTGACCAGGCCGGAACCCGGCACCACCATCGCCAGCTTGACGTTGGAAGCGACCTTGCGACCCTTCGCCACAGCGGCGGCTTCCCGGAGGTCCTCGATCCGCGAATTGGTACAGGAACCGATGAACACCTTGTCGACCGGAATCTCGGCGATCGGCGTACCTGCCTGCAAACCCATGTATTCCAGCGCACGCGTCCAGTCCTGTCGCTTGACCTCGCTCGGCGCATTGGCCGGGTCGGGCACGCGGCCACCGATGGTCGTCACCATCTCGGGCGAGGTGCCCCAGGTGACCTGCGGCTCGATCTTCGCGGCATCGAGTTCGACCACGCGGTCGAATCTGGCATCGGCATCCGAGTGCAGCGTGTTCCACCACGCCACCGCCTGATCCCAGGCTGCGCCCTTGGGCGAATAGGGACGGCCCTTAACGTAGTCGATCGTGGTCTGATCGACTGCCACCATGCCGGCGCGCGCGCCGGCCTCGATCGCCATGTTGCACAGCGTCATGCGGCCTTCCATCGACAGCGCTCGAATCGCCAGGCCACCGAACTCGATGGCATAGCCGGTGCCGCCGGCGGTACCGATCTCGCCGATGATGGCGAGCGCGATGTCCTTCGCGGTCACGCCGCGGCCGAGCTGGCCCCCGACCTTGACCAGCATGGTCTTCGACGGCTTCTGCCACAGACATTGCGTGGCCAGCACGTGCTCGACCTCGGAGGTGCCGATGCCGAAGGCCAATGCCCCAAAAGCGCCATGCGTCGACGTATGCGAGTCGCCGCACACTACGGTCATGCCGGGCAGGGTCAGGCCTTCTTCGGGGCCGATGACATGAACGATACCCTGACGGATGTCGTCCATCTTGAACTCGGTAATGCCGAACTCGGCGCAATTGGCGTCGAGCGTTTCCACCTGCAGGCGCGAGATCGGGTCGGCGATGCCCTGGCTGCGGTCGGTGGTCGGCACGTTGTGGTCGGGCACGGCGATGGCCGCATCCACCCGGCGGGGGGTGCGGTGGGCAAGCTTCAGCCCCTCAAACGCCTGCGGGCTGGTGACTTCATGGACCAAATGGCGATCGATATAGAGCAATGTGGTGCCGTCGGCCTCGACATGGACCACGTGGGCGTCCCACAATTTCTGGAATAAGGTGAGTCCTGACATGCGGAATAAGGCGTAACAGCGCGTAAAACGCTGATTATTTCATAGCTTGGGCTGTTTCCATCAATATGAATGGGATGCTGGCACGGGTTTTGTTTTTCCCCACACAGCGTACACCGCCCATGCCATTGCCGCGCTGACCGCAGCCAGGGTGAAAGTCCATGCCGACCCCAGCGTGTCCCAGGTCAACCCGCTGGCCAACCCGCCGATGGTGCCGCCGACGCCGTAGGACAGGCTGGTGTAGAGTGCCTGTCCACGCGCCTGGTGGCGCCCGCGAAAATGCTGGTGGATCAGCGCCACCGCCGCCGCGTGATAAGTGCCGAAGGTGAAGGCGTGCAGGGTCTGCGCGCCCCACACAAGCCAGGCCGATTCCACCCCCCAGGCGATCAGCAGGAAGCGCAGCACCGCCAGCGCGAAGCTGGTCAGGATCAGCTGGCGCGGCGTCACCCGGGCGAAGATGCGTGGAATGATCAGGAAAATGCCGATTTCGCAGATCACCCCGAGTGCCCACAGCCAGCCGACGGTGGACTTGTCGTAACCATGGTCGACCAGATAAATGGAATAGAAGGTGTAGTACGGCCCGTGCGTCACCGCCATCAGCATGCAGGCGGCCAGCAGTGACGCCACCTCAGGCCGTTTCAGGATATCCCACCCTGAATGCTGGTCGGTGGGGTGCGGCAGGATCTCGGCCTCGGGGATCACCCGCGCGAACGCGACGATGCCCAGCATCACCGCCAGTACCGCCCACGGCAGCCAGCGGATCGAAATGGTGTCGAAGGCATAGCCCAACCCCACCACCATCAGGATGAAGCCGACCGACCCCCACAGGCGGATGCGGCCGTAGTCGAGGGTGCGCTCGCCCAGATGGGACAGGGTCATCGCCTCGACCAGCGGCAGCGACGCGCTCCAGAAGAAGCTCAGCGCCGCCATCACCGCGAACAGCCACCAGAAACTGCTGCCGATGAATACCCCGGCAAATACCAGCACACTGCCGATCGCCGCGATTTGCACGATCGCCGTACGGCGACCGGTGCGGTCGGCAATATGCCCCCAGATATTGGGCGCAAAAATCCGCATCACCTGCAGCAGCGACATCAGCACGCCGATCTGAAATGCGTTGAACGCCAGCGATTGCAGATACAGCCCCCAGAATGGCGACATCGCGCCGACGAAGGCGAAGTAGAAAAAATAGAAACCGGACAGACGCCAGTAGGGAACAGCATTCATTCGGCCGGATTATCCCTGAGCTTGGCGCCGAATCCGCACGCGCCGATGGATTCGGCCGGCTATTTGGCCGCGGAGCGCCGCCTCACCGTTTCGCCGGCCACGACGAAGACGCCATTGCCGCGATGGTGCAACGTCTGCGGTTGCCTGATCGCGGTGTCGACCCACGCCTTCACCACCTCGAGGATGAAGAAATTGTAGCGATTGACCGACCGGGTGTCGGCCACCCGGCATTTCGAGGCTGGCAGAGCATTCGGCAATCAGCGGCGGTTTCACCTCCGCGGCGGCAACCGGCGTGAGGCCGTATCGGGCAAACTTTTCGCCGGTGCGGCCGGAGCAGTTGCCAATGCCCACCACCTGCTTCGACAGTTCCAGCGTCGGGATATTGATCACGCATTCCCGGGTCCACCTCAGCGTGTCGAACGAGGCATTGCGGGCCGCACCAGGCAATGACTCTTGTATCCGGAGGCAGCTGGCCTATTCTGAATCTATCCTGAATGTGTTAGCAAATGCCTTTGAAGGAGATTGCCATGGAGCATGTATCAGCCGACATCAACAAGCTCATCCGGGAACCGGCGGCGGACCCCGGCTTTCCCAATGCCCCGCTCAACTGGACCCGGGACGATGCTGAAAAAATTGCGCACGAGGAAGGCCTTGAGCTCACAGAAGATCATTGGGAAACCATTCGCGCCCTGCAAAACTATTACGCCCACCATGAAGACGAAACCATCATCAACCTGCGCGAATTGCACGACGCCCTGGATGAGCGCTTTCACCAAAAAGGCGGCCTGAAATATCTATACACCTTGTTTCCGGGCGGACCCATTGCCCAGAGTTGCCGTCTGGCCGGGCTGAAGGCACCGTTCATCGCCACCGACCCCAGCTTTGGCAGTGTGGCTTAGCCGGTAGTTGCGGCATGTAGCGATGGCGATGGGGGTGACGAGCCTGCAGGCAGTCCCACACCCCGTGAGCAGGAAGCCCCCAGCAGTCGCACCAGCGCGCGCCCGAATCAGCGGGCCATCCATGCGTTTTTGTCGCGCCAGTTGAGACGGGGATCGTCGGCCATACAATCCGCACGACTTGCTGTAGCCGCAGTCACGCTTGCCCCCCAGCCACGATGCAGTCCGAGACGCGGGCGGCCTGCCTGTGCTTGATCAACGGCGAAAATACCCACATACTGAAACGGTTGCCTTTCTTCTCCAGGCCCTTTGCCTAACTTTTACGCCAGGTATTCAAGCTTCCTTTGGCTCCGCTGACCCTATCCCCCCAAATCGACCTGCAAGACCTGCAGCTCGACGACGCACGCGCCTTGCTCAAGCACGACGCCAAGGAGATCCAGCAGGAAGCAGAGGAATCACCCACTGGCTATTTGCAGCGCGTGATCGACGGGTTGTGCGAGATCTCACTCAAGGATCCATTGACGGGGCTGGGCAACCGCCGCCATCTCCGCTCGATACTCGAACGCTCGATCGAAACCGTCGCACGTTCCGGTGAATCGGTGTTGCTGCTGCTGCTGGACATCGACCACTTCAAGTCCATCAACGACACCTATGGGCACCAGGCCGGCGACCAGGTACTGCAGGCGATTGCCAACTGCCTGGCGGACTGCGTGCGGCCGATGGATACAGTCGTCCGCTACGGCGGCGAAGAATTCGCGGTGATCCTGCCCCACTGTCCCCCCCTTTTCGGGCGCGCGGTGGCCGAGCGGATTCGCCAAACCGTTGCGTCACTCTCGATACCCGTCTCACCCCTGATCAACGTCCAGGCCACCATCAGCATCGGCGGTGCCTACGCGCCAGAATGGGTGCGCTCTACCGCCGATCTGTGGATCGAGCGCGCCGACCAGCAGCTCTACCGCGCAAAATCCAGTGGCCGCAACCAGGTATGCCTGGATCAACCAAGAGAACTTTCGGTCAGCGCAGAGGAAAAAGGGCTGTTGTTTGCCCATATCGCCACGGAAGAGGCGACCATGATTAGAAATCTTTCGGGCGATGCCCCCCTTGACCTCCAAGGCAACGCCACGAAGCGAGTAAACGCATGAACGATGTAATGAGCCCAACCGCCGGCCACCCGAGCACGGCCAAGCTTCCCCTGAAACCACTGGGCAAAGTCATCGCGGTCACCAGTGGAAAAGGCGGGGTCGGAAAAACCTTCGTCTCCGCCAACCTCGCTGCTGCGCTGGCCAAACGCGGTCACAAGGTGCTGGTGCTCGACGCCGATCTCGGCCTCGCCAATCTCGACGTGGTACTCAACCTGTACCCCAAGACCACGCTTCACGACGTGTTCACCGGAAAGGCGAAGCTTGAAGACGCCATTCTTCCGGCGCCGGGCGGTTTTTCGGTGTTGCTGGCGGGGTCCGGCATGGTCGAGTATTCACGCCTGACACCCGAAGTACGTGACGAATTCCTGCGCATCATCAGCAGCCTGGTGCCGCATTACGATGTTGTTCTGCTGGATACCGGCGCCGGGATTTCCGATGTCGTCCTGTTCGCGGTCTCGCTGGCGTCCGAAGTGCTGATGGTCGCTACCCCCGAGCCGACCTCGCTCACCGACGCCTATGCCACCATCAAAGTACTGGTAGGGCAGCAACAGCGGCAAATCGTGCGCGTAGTTGTCAACCAGGCCTCCCGACCCGGTTCTGGCCTGACCATCACGAATCAGCTGCAACAGGTCCTCGACCGCTTCGTTGTCACCGAGCCCGACCGCCCGATCCGTCTGATCCACATGGGTGACATTCCTGTCGACCCCGAAGTCCGCCAGGCGATCATGCGACGCCAGTTGCTGATGCAAACCACGCCCGGCTGCCCTGCCGGTGTGGCCATTTCGCAACTCGCCCGCAAACTGGAAGAAAGCGTCATCCCCAAGCCCGCGTAATCCGGACAAGTCGGGGCGGCGGATACTCCGCCCTAATGTTGAACGACAGCGGGAACCGACTTGACCAGCGCTTCCACCTTGTCCGGTCCCATCCGCAATAACACCCCGATCTCGCGATAATCATCCGGCAAGGCATCGTTGTCCCAGCCTTGGGCAGAATGCCGTGCCAAATTGGCCGCCAGTTTCACATTGCGCACCCGGGTCGTATTCGCCTGCGCCGGATCCGTCAGGTTCAGCAGCAATTCTGGCAGCTTCCATTCGATCGTCAGCTGGCGCTGAAATTCAATGCCGGTAAAACCCATCACCTCTTTCTGCACATCCGCACTGCGCAGTGTGGTGTCGGCCGCCTGCCGCTTCTGGATTTCGAGCATCGGTCCGGGGTTGAAACACCACATCAGCATTTCGGCTACATGGTAGAGCAGCGCCGACACGTGGACCTCTTCCGCATGCAGGTCGTGCAGGCGCAGCGCCCAGTCGTATGCGTAATGCGCCGAACGCTGCGCACGCCGTACCGTATGCAGCAGATGCAGCAGCGCCTCGATGTGGCCATCCAGCATATCTTCCGAAATCGGCGTCGCCGGCACCTCGCGAAAGAAAGCATCGAGGCCCATCATGAGCAGCGTTTCCTTCACATCCACAAGTTCATATTTCTGGTTGCGATGCTTGTGCGTCTGCATATAGCGCAGCAGCTTGACCGTCATCAGCGGGTCGTCGGTCACGACATTGGCAATGCTGCGGGCATTGAGCGATGATTCATCGACGCGCAGGCGTTCGAGTTCGCGCGCTGTGTGCTTTAAGACAGGAATATCCGCCTGCCCCAAAAAGGCGAGCCAGCCTGCCATGCTTTTAGGTTGCTGCGACATCTTCTCTCCATGACTGCCGGCGTGACACATTGGCCGTGATTGCACACCCAAGTGCTGAATCGGTGTCTCCCGTCTTAACTTGAATCCATTCCGATTGGGCAGGGGAATATTGATGGATCGCGACCCGGCTGAAACGGATCCATTTCGTCATGCCGGCATCCAACGCGCGCCGTGGCGGCAAGGTGACAGGTAAACAAGTTATTGATCACCGGCACCGATAACCCAAAACAAGTAGGCCAGCATGAACATTCGCCATAGTGAAGCCCATAGCAATTTTCAGCAAGGCATCGAACAGCAGGTCCAGCTACGCCACTCACGCCCATCTGTGTTGCCGTTATTACTGAAGACTGCCGGCTGAGTTCACCAAACAACGGCCAAAACCAGGCACGATCAGGACTTTCGGATAAGACATGAAGCTCGACCGTTTTCGTTCTGCACTAGACTGAAACCAATGACAGCCTCCAAGGAGAATTCATGATGTTCATTGTTTCAGCGCTACGCATTTCTATTCCTGCGCTGCTATTCATGGCCCTGTTTCTGGCTGCGGCGCCGGCTCGCGCCGCCAGCGCCGCCGAAATTGACCGGGAGGTCGATCGGGCCTTGGCAGCATTCAAGAAAATCGAAGGCGGCAAAGCTTTCCTCGAGATTGCCAAGGGGGTGCTGGTGTTTCCCAAGGTCTACAAAGTCGGGATCGGTGTGGGCGGCGAATACGGCGAAGGGGCTCTGCGGATCGGTGGGGAAACCGTCGATTACTACAGCACAGCCGCCGCTTCCATCGGGTTCCAACTGGGCGCGCAAGCCAAAAGCATTGTGGTGATATTCACGGAGGAATCCGCCCTCAAGAAATTCCGTGAAAGCGAAGGCTGGAAGGTGGGTGTCGATGGTTCCGTGGCCCTGCTGGACATCGGCGTCGGCAAGGCCGTGGACACCACCAACATCAAGGATCCAGTGATCGGCTTCGTCTTTGGCCAGAAGGGCCTGATGTATAACCTTACGCTTGAAGGTACGAAATTCACCAAGCTGGACAAGAAGAAATAGTCACTAATTCAGCGTCTTGAGTCCTGGACCGACGGACAAATTTCGTCGATCTGTCGTCTGCCAAACACAAGCGTGCGCAGTCCGGGGCTCGAGACCTGCACACCCGATAGGCTGGACACTTAATTCATGACTTCCTGCTGAGGTGCTGCCGGTCTTTGGACAATTCCGTCAGGCTCGCCGCGAACAGCCTCGGCCGCGTTCGGCTCTTGTGCCGGGCGAGCCATACAGCCCAAGCGCCAGCCGCCAGGAAAATCCCGGTCAACCCACCCAGCGCCTCGAGGCGGTATGAGTCCCAGAAGGCAACGGCAATCAATATCGCCAGCAGCACAATGCCGACGCCGAGACAGAACAGCGCTGCCAACCCGGTGACCAGGAGTGAGATCAAGTGTTCCCGCTCTTCCGCCACATCCGCGGACAACAGTTCGAAACGGGTCTGGACGATACCGACCAGACTCGCCGAAAGTGCTTTCAGGGATTCAAACAGGCCCACCGCAACATGAGATTCCTCAGCCATTGGCCAGGCTAGCGCAGCCCAATCAGCAGACCGACCACCACACCGACCCCCGCGGCGGCGCCAATGGACTGCCATGGATGGGTGTGGACATATTCATCCGTCGCCCGGGCAGCAGCCTTGGTCTTGCCCAGCAACGCTATCTGGGCATCGGCCATGTTGGCCTTCGCCTCGGCGAGGGAGGCTTCCGCCTTGGCGCGCGCTGCGGCCACTGCCTCGCCCCCCTGGCCTGCTGTGGCCTTTAACAATGCTTCCGCATCGGTGACTACCGTCTTGAAATCATTGATCAATTGCTGTTTCGCCATGTCGGACTGGTCTGTTTCGGCTGAAAGTTGAGCGTTCATGGATATTCCCTCCTTACTGAGTTAACAATGTAAAAAATCCGAGGCTCCCTGCAACATGCCGGAACTTTGGGCGATGGGGTTTTGACACCCCATTTTGAAGAAAAGCCCCAGAAATTTCGCCTTAAACACTAATCAGCCTAGTCCTTCCAAACGCCATTACAACCCGATAGCGCCCGCGCGAGTCCACATTACAACGTAACGGCACGCAGGCGCTCGGCGGCCTGTTCCGGATTGATGGTGTTGACGAACAATCCCGAGCCCAGCTCGAAACCGGTGGGAATCGAGGTGCGTGGACAGATTTCCAGGTGCCAGTGGTAGCTTGACGCATGGGCCTGCGGCTGACTGTCGTGCGGCACGGAGTGCAGGAAGAAGTTGTACTGCGCGCCGCCGATGACGGCATCCAGCCGCGCCATGGTGCGCTTCATTACCCGCGCCAGATCGGCCATGTCATCGCCGCGCACGTCGAGAAAATCGGCTTGGTGCACCAGCGGCAGGATGTGTACCTCCCACTCGTAGCGGCTGGCAAACGGTTTGATGGCAATGAACTTTTCGCCACGCTCGACCACGTACTGGCCGACATTGATCTTGCGGCGCACCGCACCGGACTGCCGGTCGTAGATCGTCGCCTCGAAGGTCAGCGCCTCATCGATCAGCGCGCAGAAAATGCAGTGATGATGCTTGGCGTAATGCGCGGCGCTGTTGCGCACTTCGGCGTCGACGTTTTCCGGCACCACCGGCATCGCGATCACCTGGCTGTGGGTATGGGGGATCGAGGCACCGGCGGCGGGGCCGAAGTTCTTGAACACCAGCACGTATTTCAGCCGCTCGTCCGATGCGAACAATTGGCGCATCCGCGTCTGATAGACGCCGAACAGTGCCGCCAGGTGCGATTCCTCCATTTCGTGCACGGCGATGCCATGTTCATGGTGGTCGATGATGACCTCGTGCCGGCCGTAGCCGTCGATGGTTTGCTGCAGGCCGAAATTGAAGCCGGCCTGTTCGCGGTCGTCGCCCAGCACCGGGTAGAGATTTTCCACCATACGGATCTGCCAGTCGCCGGTTTCCGGCCAGCTCAGAATCAGTGGCGGTGTCTTGTGTTCGTTGCCGCGGCAGAACGGGCAGGTTTCGACATGCTTGCGCGTATCGCGCGGTGCCAGTTCCTCGGCCTTTTTCGGGCGCATGCCGCGCGCCGTGGCAACCAGCACGGACTCACTCGGCACGATGGGATTGATGCGGATTTCACGGACATCACTGCTAGGGGTGGTGGTATTCAAATCTGACATGCGGCTTCTCCTCTGCCGGCCAGCTTAAATCAGCCCGGGCCTGGCTGTCGGTTCATAATTCTTATACCCCCTGTGAGGCTTTTTATCCCCGCCCGCGCCAGGGGCTTGCGTTGACGAAGCCCCGTCCGGCGCCGACAATGGAAACCTTTTCCCGCAGCTTCGGAGCTTGACCCATGGATATCGACAAAACCCTGCATGACGAACAGCGCATCATGCGCATGATGCGCAAGACGCTTACCTCCATCGTGCGCGACACCGCGCCGCGTGACGGCAATCCCAGCCCCTTGACCGAAGCCACTGTGCTCGGCATCAAGGATTGTCTGGTGGTGATTTCAAACCGGGAAGTCGAACTCGCCAAGCTCACCGGGCGTACCCTGGAAGAGCGCCCGCACTACTCTGACGAAAAGCCCAGCGCCCACGTCGTCAAGATCAGCAATATTCCGAAAAAAACGCACTGACGATGCCGCAAGCCACCAGCCTGTTCACCGATGTCGAATCGAAAGTCGTCGGCACCTCGGCGGTGGTGATCTATGCGCCTGCTGGCAAGAAACGCCAGCGCTTTCCCGAAGGGGTGGTTGAGGTTTACACGAGTGAAACCGAGGCGCTGGCGCACGCCGACCCGGACAAGGGCCGTCATGCGGCCATCGCCAGCGGCCCGTCGCGTTCATCCGAGGGCTTCAGGCTGTTCTACCTGGTGCGCTGGCTGGACTAAGCTTTACTCAGTCCTTGCCGTAGACCTTGCGCCGCACCCGCTTTTTGCGCCGCATCCGTGTCGCCTCGCTCTCGGTCATGGGGCCGCGCGTCTTGCCTTCGTACGGATTACTGGCGCCGCCTTCCTTGATCTGGATGCGCAGCGGCGTGCCCTGCAGCTTGAACGCCTTGCGGAAACTGCTTTCCAGGTAGCGCTTGTAGTCGTCGCGCAGGCCCTCCAGCGCGTTACCGTGCAGGATGATGACCGGCGGATTCTTGCCGCCCTGGTGGGCATAGCGCGGCTTCGGGCGGAACAGGCCATTCTTCGGGGGGGCGTGCTGTTCCACTGCCATCTCCAGCACCCGCGTGAGCTTGGGCGTTGACAGCTTGATAAAGGCGGCGGCGTGCGCAGCCTCTACGTCTTTCAGCAGGTTTTCCAGGCCCTTGCCCTTTAGCGCCGAGATGTAGTTGAAGCGGGCAAAATCGAGAAACGCCAGTTTGCGCCCGATGTCGCGCTTGACGTCGTCGCGCTGCTCTGCGGAAAGCCCATCCCACTTGTTGACCGCGACCACCAGCGCGCGCCCGGTTTCCAGCACGAAGCCCGCCAGGTGCGCGTCCTGCTCGGAAATGTTCTCGCGCGCGTCGAGCACCAGCACTACCACATTGGCGTCCTCGATCGCCTGCAGGGTCTTGATGACGGAGAATTTCTCCACCGTCTCGAACACCTTGCCGCGGCGGCGCAGGCCGGCGGTGTCAATCAGGATATAGGGCTTGTCGTCGCGCTCGAACTCGACATAAATTGAATCGCGCGTGGTGCCCGGTTGGTCGAACGCGATGACGCGTTCCTCGCCTACCAGCGTGTTGACCAGCGTCGATTTGCCGACGTTGGGGCGCCCCACCAACGCAATCTTGGGGATGCCGAAATCGTCTCTCTTCTCTTCCTCTTCTGAAAACGGCGCCAGCGCCTCGGCCACCAGATCGGAAACGCCGTCGCCGTGCGCGCTGGAAATGGCCAGCGGCTGGCCCAGCGCGAGCTCGTGAAACTCGGCGGTGATCACGGCAGCATTCATGCCTTCGGCCTTGTTGACCGCGAGCAGTACCGGGCACGACGCGCGACGCAGACGGTCGGCGATCAGCTTGTCCTGTTGTGTCAGGCCCGCGCGGGCATCGACCAGGAAAATGATGGCGTCGGCCTCGTCGATGGCCTGCAGCGTCTGGCGCGCCATTTCGGCGAGGATACCGTCGGTAACGACCGGCTCCAGGCCGCCAGTGTCGACGACCAGATAGGGCTTTTCGCCGAGGCGTCCACGCCCGTAATGGCGATCGCGCGTCATCCCGGGCAGATCGTGCACCAGCGCATCGCGCGTGCCGGTAAGGCGATTAAAGAGAGTGGACTTGCCGACGTTGGGCCGACCGACCAGAACCAGGGTGGGGAGCATTAGCTAAAATTCGAATCCATAAACATTTATAAAGGCGGTCGCCGAGATCGAAAGGCTTGATTGGCCTTTTCCTCGATGCCCGTTGCGCCCGCCTTATCGATCAATCATCAAGTCGCTCAAGACTCACCTGAGTCTGAAAGCGACGATGCCGCCCTTGTCGGTCTGCACCGCAAATCCCGGCCCGATATCGACCGCCGCCGCGCGCACGCCGCTGTCGACCTTGGCGCGCGCAACGAAGCTGCCGTCAGCGGCCGACAGCACATGCACGACACCTTCGCCATCGGCCACTACCACCCAGTCGCCGAGCGCCAGCGGCGCGGTGACCTGGCGGCGCGCCAGCTTGTCCTGGCGCCAGCCGGCGCGACCGCTGACCTTGTCGTAGGCGGTGACGGCGTCCTTGTCGTCGGTGACGTAGACATTGCGCTCGTCCATCGCCAGCCCGGTGTTGCTGGAAGTGTCGCGCGCCCACAACAGCGCGCCGTTGCCGCGGTTGAAGCAGGCCACCCGCCCCTGGTAGGCGACGGCGCACACCTGCCGCTCGTCCACCACCGGATTGCCCATCACATCGGCCACCCGTTCGAGTTCGGTCGCTCCGCGCGGCAGTGCCACCGTGGCCTCCCACAACTGCGCGCCGTTGGCGGGATTGAGCGCGACCAGCTTGCCGCCGGGAAATCCGGCGTAGAGCACGTCGTCTCGCACCACCATCCCGCCCGAACCGCGCAGGCTCAAGGCCGGCAGGTTGCGGGTGTACAGCCACTTGCGACTGCCGTCCGCTACAGACAGGCCATGCACGCGGCCGTCACCGGTGCGCGCGATCACAATGTCGGCGACTGCCAGCAATTGGCCCGTCACTTCGCTCGACAGCGCCACCTTCCAGCGCATCTGACCATTGGCTTGGTCCAGTGCAAGCAAATCACCCTTGCTGCTGCCCGCCAGCACCAGGCCCAGGCCGACCCCGACCCCGGCGGACAGCTTCACATCGGCATCGGCTTTCCACACTGGCTTCCCGGTAGCCACGGCAATACGCACTACCTGACTGCCGCCGGCGGCGAAGACGTCGTCGCCTTCGGCCTGCGGGTGAAACACATGACCGGCGGTGTCGCCGGTTTCAACTTTCCAGGCCTCTGCAAGACTGATGGAAGGCTTGAACTCGACCAGTTCGGCGGGCTTGGCCTTGGCCGGGCCGGAACCAAACCAGCCTCCAATCGTGGAGCACCCCGACAGGGCCAATGCCAGACCGATGACAATCAAACGCATCTTCATTTGGATTCCCCTCCCAGCGCATCGAGCTTCAGTTCGACGATATTGCGATAGGGATTATCTTCCGCCATCTTGCCGAAGGCGGTCTGATAGGCGGCACGCGCTTCGGCCGGCTTGTCCTGCGCCAGCAGCACGTCGCCTTTCAAATCGTGGAAGCGGAAAGAAAATGCATCGCTGTGCGTGGCGGACAGGGTTTTCAGCGCGGCGTCGTACTGCTTCTGATCGAGTTGCACCCCGGCCAGGCGCAGGCGCGCCAGATCGCGAACCGCCGGCTCCTTGCTGTTGGCTGCCGCCCACTCCAGCTGGGTCTGCGCACTTTTCAGGTCCTTGGCACCGACGTTCAGTTTGGCCAGCAAGAGCGCCGCACGCGGCGCATAGGCGGTGCCTTTGTATTGGTCGATCAGCATTGTGCCCGCGTCGCGCGCCGCCTTGACGTCGTTGGCTGCCAGCGACTGGGTGAGCTGTTCATACACGGTTGCAGCTTCCAGGCTTTGCGTCACCTCGCGGTTCTGCCAGTAGCGCCACCCTGCCGCCACCGCAATCACCACGGCCAGGCCGACCATCACGAGGCTACCCCAGCGTTTCCACCAGGCCTTCAGTTCGTCCAGCCGTTCCTGTTCGTCGAGATCGTAGGTTGCCATTGCATGTATGCCTTTTAGATTGATGCCTGTTTCAGATATTCGATTGCCAGCGTCACCTCGACGCGGGTCTGCTCGCCGATGCCGCGCAGCGGCTTCAATGTCACCTGCTGGGCATTGACTTCGTCGTCGCCGATGATTACCGCATAGCGCGCACGGCTGGCGTCGGCTTTTTTCATCTGCGACTTGAAGCTGCCTCCGCCGCAATGCAGCACGGCAGCGAGCCCGGCACTGCGCAGTGCTAACGCGACTTGCCAGGCGTACGCCTGCGCTGCGTCTCCGGCGTGAACGATATACGCATCCGGCACCGCTGTCGCCAGCGGCGTGCTGGCCACCTCCATCAGCGACAACAGGCGCTCGATGCCCATGGCGAAACCGGCCGCGGGAGCCGGCTTGCCGCCCAGCTGCTCGATCAGGCCGTCGTAGCGTCCGCCTGCGCACACCGTGCCCTGCGCGCCGAGTTGGTCGGTCACCCACTCAAATACAGTGCGGTTGTAGTAGTCGAGCCCACGTACCAGCCGCGGGTTGATCTCGAATGCAATACCGCTGGCGCGCAACAGACCCTGCAATGCCTCGAAATGCGTCAACGCCGCGTCGTCGAGTTCGTCCATCAGGCTGGGCGCCGCGTCATTCAGCGGCTGCATCGCAGGGTTCTTGCTGTCAAGGATGCGCAGCGGGTTGCTGTGCAGTCGCCGCCTCGAGTCCTCGTCGAGCGCATCCTGATGCGCCTCGAAATAGGCGATCAGTTTGGCGCGGTGACGATGCCGCGACTCATAATCGCCCAAGGTATTGAGCTGTAGCGTCGGCGCAATCCCCAACTCGCGCCAGAGATCAGCGCACATCACGATCAGCTCTGCGTCGACGTCGGGCCCGGCAAAGCCGAGCGCCTCGACGCCGATCTGGTGAAACTGCCGATAGCGGCCCTTCTGCGGGCGCTCATGGCGGAACATCGGGCCGCTATACCAGAGGCGCTTGCCGCCGTCGTACAGGAGGTTGTGCTGAATCACCGCACGTACCGAGGACGCCGTGCCTTCCGGGCGCAACGCCAGCGATTCGCCGTTCAGTTCGTCGACGAAGGTGTACATCTCTTTTTCGACGATATCGGTCACCTCGCCGATGGCGCGCTTGAACAGTCCGGTGTGTTCGAGGATCGGCGTGCGGATTTCGCGATAGCCATAGCGTCGCAGCCAATCGCGCGCGATCGCCTCGAATGCCTGCCAGGTGTCGGTGGCATCGGGCAGGCAGTCGTTCATGCCGCGCACGGATTGGATGTTGTTGCTCATATATTAATCAATCAAATGCAGGTCATGCGGCGCCATAACGCCTGGACACATAATCTTCGACAATCGCCTGAAAATCGGCGGCAATACGATCACCCTTCAGCGTCACGGTCTTTTCGCCATCGACATACACCGGCGCGACCGGCACTTCGCCGGTGCCGGGCAGCGAGATGCCGATGTTGGCGTGCTTGGATTCGCCGGGTCCGTTGACCACGCAGCCCATCACCGCCACCTGCATGGATTCGACACCAGGATACTGGCTGCGCCACAGCGGCATCTGCCTGCGCAGGTAGGACTCGATGTCCTGTGCCAGCTCCTGGAACACGGTCGAGGTGGTGCGGCCGCAGCCGGGGCAGGCGGTGACTTGGGGGGTAAAGGCCCGCAGGCCGAGCGCCTGCAGGATTTCCTGGCCGACGCGGACTTCCTGGGTGCGGTCACCGCCCGGCTCGGGCGTCAGCGAAATG
This sequence comes from Hydrogenophilales bacterium, assembly GCA_024636675.1. Classification (GTDB taxonomy): domain Bacteria; phylum Pseudomonadota; class Gammaproteobacteria; order Burkholderiales; family Thiobacillaceae; genus Thiobacillus. The sequence continues at coordinate 40,228 of JAGXGM010000037.1, forward strand.
CGGATCGTGTCGCCGATGCCTTCCTGCAGCAGCACCGCCAGGGCGGCGGTCGAGGCGACGATGCCCTTTGAGCCCATGCCGGCTTCGGTGAGTCCCAAATGCAGTGGATAGTCGCATTGCGACGCCAGATCCCGATATACGGAAATCAGGTCCTGTACCCGGCTCATCTTGCACGACAGGATGATTTTGTCGCCGCCCAGACCCAGCTCTTCGGCTTTTTTTGCCGATTCCAGGGCGGAGGCCACCATCGCGCGGCGCATTACCACCCCTGCGTCTTCCGGCCGCGCAAGGCGCGCGTTGTCGTCCATCATTCGAATCACCAGCGCCTGGTCGAGGCTGCCCCAGTTGACGCCGATGCGCACCGGCTTGTCATAGCGGCACGCCACTTCGATCAGGGTGGCGAACTGCTCGTCGCGCTTGTTGCCGCGGCCGATGTTGCCCGGATTGATGCGCAGTTTGGCGAGCGCCTGGGCGCATTCCGGCACCTGGGTCAGCAGTTTGTGGCCGTTGAAGTGGAAGTCGCCGACCAGCGGTACCCGGCAGCCCAGCACGTCGAGGCGTTCGCGGATGCGCGGCACCGCGGCAGCGGCTTCCAGCGTATTGACCGTGAGGCGCACCACCTCCGATCCGGCTTCAGCGAGTGCCTGCACCTGGTGCACGGTGCCGGTGATATCGACGGTATCGGTATTGGTCATCGACTGCACCACCACGGGCGCGTCGCTGCCAACCAGCACATGACCGATCTGCACCTGGCGGGTAGGGCGGCGGACTATTTGGGACATCATTCTTCCAGGAGGGCTATTCTTCGGGCGTGGCTATTCTTCAAGCGTAAAACGGGCGACCGTCACGGCAATAAAGGGTTTCAAGTCGATGGGCCGACCGTTGTATGTCACGCGTGCGTGCGCTGCATTGCCAATCACCACATCGAACGGGGGCTGGCCTGCGACATCGACGCTGCTGCCGGGCCGATTGAGCTGGCGATACAGCGTGCGATCAGTGGCGTCCTTGATTTCGACCCAGGCCTCGTCACTGAATTCGAGATGCAGCACGCCACTGATCGCCGGGGCTTCGGGGGCGCCGGCCTCATCTTGCGCGGGAGTTACGGGAGACTCCGGCGCCGGGGTGGATGGCGCAACCGGCACAGGAGCGGCGGCGCCCTCAACGACAGGGGGAATCGCATCCGTCGGTTCCGCGACGGGCGCAGGAACAGCGATGGGCGGAGGCCGGCTTTGTGTTTGGGGCGGGACCAACGCCTCCGGCTTGCCTCCCGCCTCGCTATTGAGCCACCAGTAAAGCGCGACCGGCAAACCTACCAGCAGCAGCAAACCAAGCAGCAGCAGAATCAGCCAGGGCGAGGTCAACCAGGAATGCGGTTGGGCGGCGGCGGCTGGGCTGACCGCCGTGGGCTCGGCTGGTGCGCCTTCCATGCGCGCCAGCAATGCTTCGGGCGCAAGCCCCAGCAAGCGCGCGTAGTTGCGCACGAACCCGCGCGCGAACACGAGCGGACCGAGGCTCCCGAAATCATCCGTTTCCATGGCTTCGACCTGGCGCAGCATCAGGCGCAGGCGTGCAGCGGCATCTTCCAGCGTCATACGCTGCGCCTCACGCGCATCCCGCAAAACCTGTCCGACCGAGGATTGGGCGCTCTCGCTCATTCGTATTGCCCCGTCAGCAACAGTCGCGCCTCATTTGAATCGGGGAAGCGCTTGCGCAGCTGCAGGCCATAGGCCGCTTCCTGCGCGCGGTCGCCCAGCTTGCGTTCCAGCCGCACGCCCAGCCACAGGCTTTCCGCAGTCGGCGGTGCCAGTTCGGCGTGGCGCCCGAGCAGGCGTTGCGCCTCCATCAACCGGCCCTGGCGGAAATGCAGCCCCGCCAGCTTCAACACGGTGTTGGCGTTGTCAGGTTGCAGCTTGAGCGACTTCAGCAGGTTGGCTTCGGCCAGCGCAAGGTCGCCTTTCTTCTCCGCGCACAGGCCGGCGTAAGCCATGGCCTGTTCGGGATGGGCATACAGCGGATTGCGCAGGGCCGTACTGAACTGTTCGAGCCCTTCGTCGTAACGACCCACCGTGCAGAGAAACCAGCCGAAATTGGTGCGTGCTTCCGAATCATTGCGATCCAGCTCGATGGCGCGGCGGAAGTTCTCCTCGGCCAGCTTGTCCTCGGCCAGCTCCATGTAGATCAGGCCATAGATGTTGTAGGCCGGGCCAAAACGGTTGTCGGCAATGATCGCCTTGCGCAGCTCGTCGAGTGCGACCTTGTACTGGGCGCGGGCAAAATAGGCCCCGGCCAGGTCGGTGAAGGCGCGCGCGCGCTGGCGGCTTTCACTGTCGACTTGCGTATTGGCGACGCCGCTGCCGCTGTCCGTCGGCTGCAGCGCGCAGCCTGTCAGTAACGCTGCGGCCAGTATGCCCATCCATTTTTTCACGCCGTCTCCTTGTGCATTCGTTTCATCACGCGTCCGCTCTTGTCGGCCACCTTGCCCGCCAACTGGCCACAGGCGGCATCGATGTCGTCGCCACGCGTCTTGCGTGTGGTGACGACCAGTCCGGCGTCCTGCAGGATTTCGCGGAATACGCGCATTGCCTCGGCGCGCGGTTTTTCATAGCCGGAATCCGGGAATGGATTGAACGGAATGAGGTTGAATTTGCACGGCACCTCGCGCGCCAGCTCGATCAGCTGGCGCGCATGCTCGGGCGCATCATTCACCCCGGCCAGCATCACGTATTCGAAGGTGATGAAATCGCGCGGCGCATGCACCAGATACCGGCGGCACGCCGCCATCAGCTCGCGCAGCGGATACTTCTTGTTGATCGGAACGATCTGGTCGCGCAGCGCATCGTTCGGTGCATGCAGGCTCACTGCCAGCGCCACCGGACAGCGTTCGGCCAGACGGTCCATCGCCGGCACCAGGCCGGAGGTTGACACCGTCACCCGCCGTCGCGACAGACCATAGGCATGGTCGTCGAGCATGATGCCGAGCGCGGTCACCACATTCTCCAGGTTCGCCAGCGGCTCGCCCATACCCATCATCACCACGTTGGTCACCGGGCGGTCGGCAATTTCACCTGTGGTGCGATTGACCTCGCCGCGCAGGCTGTGATGCGCCACCCATAGCTGACCGATGATCTCGGCCACCGTCAGGTTGCGGTTGAAACCTTGCCGTCCGGTCGAACAGAAGGTGCACTCCAGCGCGCAGCCCACCTGCGACGATACGCACAGTGTGCCGCGGTCCGCTTCCGGGATGAAAACGGTTTCGATGCCGTTGGCGACGCCGACATCGAACAGCCACTTGCGCGTGCCGTCGGTCGAGGTGTGCGCGTAACTGACCGCCGGTGGCGCCACCACCGCCAGCTGCTGCAGCTTTTCGCGCAGGCTTTTGGCGATGTCGGTCATCTGCGCGAAATCCGCCACCCCGGCCTGATGCACCCAGTGGAACACCTGCCTGGCGCGAAACGGCTTCTCGCCAAGTTCAGCGAACCAGGCAGTCAGCCCTTCGAGGTCGAAATCAAGCAGGTTTTGCGGCATGCGGGGGCGTTTAGCGGCCGGCGTAGACTTCGCAGGCGGGGAAGAAATAGGCAATTTCTATCGCCGCGGTTTCCGGCGCGTCGGAGCCATGCACAGCATTGGCGTCGATGCTCTCGGCGAAATCGGCGCGGATGGTGCCGGCTTCGGCCTTCTTCGGGTCGGTTGCCCCCATCAGCGCGCGGTTCTTGGCAATCGCGTCTTCGCCTTCCAGCACCTGCAGCACAACCGGGCCGGAAATCATGAACTCGACCAGATCCTTGAAGAAGGGACGCTCGCGGTGCACACCGTAGAAACCTTCGGCTTCCTGGCGCGACAGGTGCTTCATCCTGGACGCCACCACCTTGAGGCCGTTGGTCTCGAAGCGGCTGACGATCTTGCCGACCACATTCTTGGCGACGGCATCGGGTTTGATGATGGAAAAGGTACGCTGAACAGCCATGTATATGCTCCGGACAAAAATTAGAAAAAACGTTTAAAAAACCATGAAAATCAGCCCGCTAGCATAACATGCCCACCCCGGGCTGTCTTGTGGCACAGCGAGTCCGCGACGCGCGGCAACAGCCCGGGCTCGCCGGGCGAAACGAGCAGATCGGCATCGAGGCCGATCCCCGCCGCCCACGCCAGCTGCCCGTCGCACCAGAGCAGGGGCAGACGGTCGCGCTGCCAGGGCGGAATCGCGTGTTCCTGCAGCAGATTCTTCAGGCTGCGATGGGGACCGCCGGAATGCAGGCGCAGGCGTTCGCCGCCCTGCCGCACCCCCAGCGTGACCTCGCCCGCGGCCAGCACGTCGCGTTTCAGGCCGGCGCCGGTCACCGCCTCCATCTGCACGCTGACCCCGGCGGCCGGCACCCACAGCGAGGCCTCGCCCTGCCAGACAACCGGCTCGGCCGGGGCTGGCGCCAGCGGCGCGAGGTACGCGCCCTCGCGAAAGCGCCACACTTCCACCGCTCCCAGCCTGACGCGCACCCGTGCATCGGCTTGCGCTTCCCGCAGCTGATGCAGCGCCTCGTCGAGGCGTCGCGCGCTGGGCATCGGCTGGCCGTGCTGCTCAATGAAATAACGCAACAGATTGCGCGCGCGCGGCGTCGATAGCTGCGCCAGCGCAACGCAGTCGAGGCGATCGCCGGCAATGGCTGCCGCGGCATCGAGTCGCGCCAGGTCGTCCAACAAGCCGGCGGCATCGGCCTGCAGCGCGGCCGCGCGTGCGAGCGTGGCGCCGCTGCCGGGGAAATGATCGGCAAGCAGCGGCATCACCTGCTGGCGCAACGCATTGCGGCGGTAGCGCATGTCCCGATTACTCTCGTCGTCCACCCAGGTCAGACCGTGAGACTGCGCATAATCCTGCAGCTCGGCGCGCGCTATCCCCAGCAGCGGCCGCAGTTGCGCCGGCCGCCAACCCGGGCGGGGCTGCAGCTCGGCCATTGCCGCCAGGCCTTTGGGTCCGGCGCCACGTAGCACCTGCAGCAAAAACGTTTCGCCCTGGTCGTCCCGCTGATGCGCGGTGAGCAGAAAATCGGCATCCAGCGCGGCAAAGATGCGCTGGCGCTCGCGCCGCGCAGCCGCTTCGATACCGGCTGAATCGTCGCGCGCAATCCCTACACGATGAACGCTTGACTCAATCGCATGCGCGGCGCAAAGCTGCATGCAGAAAGCGGCCCAGTCGTCGGCGTGGGGCGACAGGCCGTGATGGACATGCACGGCCCGCAGTTCGAATGGATGTTGATTGCGCAGCGCCAACAGGATGTGCAGCAGAACCGTCGAATCGAGTCCGCCCGAGAGCCCTAGCACCAGCCGCGCGTGCGGCGGAACGTGGCGGGCAAGCGCGTCCGCCACGGCGGCGGCGACCGGCCTATTTGGCAGGGGTTTCCTTGAAACTGCCATACGCCCGCAGGCGCTTGTAACGCGCAGCCAGCAGGGCCTCGAGCGACGGTTTGCGCAAGTCGGCCAGCGTGTCGGTGAGCGCACGCCGCATCGACTGGAACATGGTGTCCCAGTCGCGTTGCGCGCCGCCCAGCGGCTCTTCGACGATGCGGTCGACCAGGCCATTAGCCTTCAGGCGGTCGGCGGTGATGCCCAGGGTTTCGGCGGCGACCGAGGCCTTGTCGGCGCTCTTCCACAGAATCGAGGCGCAGCCTTCGGGCGAGATCACCGAATAAGTGGAATATTGCAGGATCATCGTGCGATCGCCGACGCCGATCGCCAGCGCGCCGCCCGAGCCGCCTTCGCCGACGATGGAGCAGATGATCGGCGTCTGCAGTTCGGCCATCACATACAGATTGCGTGCGATCGCCTCGGACTGCCCGCGCTCCTCGGCGCCGATGCCGGGATAGGCGCCCGGCGTGTCGATGAAGGTGAAAATCGGCAGCCTGAATTTCTCCGCCAGGCGCATCAGGCGCAAGGCCTTGCGATAGCCCTCGGGACGCGGCATGCCGAAATTGCGGGCAATTTTTTCCTTGGTGTCGCGACCCTTCTGGTGGCCGATCACCATCACCGGCTCGCCGTTGAAGCGCGCCATGCCGCCGACAATCGCCTGATCGTCGGCGTAGGCGCGGTCGCCGTGCAGTTCGGAAAAATCGGTGAACAGCCCCTGCACGTAATCGAGCGTATACGGCCGCTGCGGGTGGCGCGCCACCTGCGACACCTGCCAGGCGTTGAGTTTGGCGTAGATGTCCTTGGTCAGGGTCCGGCTCTTTTTCTGCAGACGACGAATTTCCTCCGAAATATCGAGGGCGGAGTCGTCCTGCACGAAACGCAGCTCTTCAATCTTGGCTTCAAGCTCGGCGATCGGCTGCTCAAAGTCGAGGAAGGTGGTTTTCATCGGTGGTCTTCATCAGGCAATCACAGAAAACAGGAAAACAGGTTGGTCGGGCATTTTAACAGCCCGCTGCCATTTGCCATGCGGGTCAAGGGGTGCTTAATGATGGTGATGGCCATGCGCGCCATGCGCATGGCGATGCTCGACTTCGTCCGCCGTCGCCGCACGCACGTCGGCAACCACGCACTGGAAATGCACTGCCTGCCCGGCATAAGGATGATTGCCGTCAACCACTACCTTGTCTTCGGCGATATCGGTCACGGTGTAGAGCATTTCCCCGCTGCCGTCGACCGGCGAGCCGACGAACTGCATGCCGACCTCGATGTCATCGGGAAAGCCCTCGCGCGGCTCCAGCCGCACCAGCTCATCCTCGTATTCGCCAAACGCATCAGCCGGCTGCAGTTTGAGGTCGACCGTCTCGCCCACGGCCTTGCCTTCCAGCGCTTCTTCCACCATCGGAAAGATGTTGTCGTATCCGCCGTGCAGATAGCTGACCGGCTCCTCGCTTTCTTCCAGCAGCTTGCCCTCCAGGTCACGGACGATGTAGGTAATGGTGACGACGGTGTCTTTGCTGATATTCAATTCAGTTCCCCTTTATTCATTAAAGCAACGAGTTGAAGCACTTCCGCTGCGTGGCCGCGGCTTGAAACGCCGTACAGGACATGACGGATGATGCCCTGTTTGTCGATGACGAAAGTGGCGCGTACCGCACTTCTGCGCATGACGCCATCCACTTCCTTGTCCTGCAGCACACCATAAGCCTCGCTGGTCGTATGTTCCTTGTCGGCCAGCAGGCGTACGCTGATGCCGTGCTTGTCGCGAAATTCGCCATGCTTGATGCAGTCGTCGCGCGACACCCCGAGCACCGTGGCGCCCAGCCTGGCGAAATCGTTTTCCAGTTCGGAAAAATCGATCGCTTCGGCAGTGCAGCCCGGCGTGTCGTCGCGCACGTAAAAAAACAGCACCAGGGATTTTCCCCGAAACTGGGACAACTCGACGAGTGCCATGTCTGCATCGGGGTTGGAAAAACCCGGCGCGCGATCTCCCGCTTTCAACATGATGAACGCTACCCTCTATTTTCCGGCAGCATTTTAACAGGGCCCGCCCGCCCACATCGTTATAATTATTTCATGACAACCACCCTGCTTGGCGGCTTGAGCCCCACCCGTTTCCTGCGCGATGTCTGGCACAAGCGTCCGCTGCTGATCCGCAATGCGCTTCCGGGCTTCACCGGTCTGCTCTCGCCCGGCGAGATGCAGCAGCTGGCCTGCCGCGAGGATGTCGAGTCGCGGCTGATCCAGGGCAGCGGCACGCACTGGCAGCTCGACCACGGCCCGTTCAAGCGCAGCGACTTCAAGCGCCTGCCGAAAACCGAATGGACGCTGCTGGTGCAATCGCTCAACCACATCCTGCCCGAAGCCGATGCGCTGCTGGCGCGCTTTGACTTCATCCCGCACGCCCGCCTCGACGACCTGATGGTGAGCTACGCCGTGCCGGGCGGCAGTGTGGGCCCGCACTTCGATTCCTATGACGTCTTTCTGCTGCAGGGCCAGGGGCACCGGCGCTGGCAGATCAGCACGCAAACCGACCTGGCGATCCTGGACGACGAGCCGCTGAAGATCCTGCGCCGCTTCGAGGCGGAAGAGGAATGGCTGCTCGGCCCCGGCGACATGCTCTATCTGCCGCCGCATGTCGCGCATTACGGCGTCGCCGAAGACCCCTGCACGACCTATTCGATCGGTTTCCGCGCACCTACCACTGAAGAACTGGCGCATGGCTTCCTGATGCACCTGCAGGACACGCTCAAACCGGAGGGCCGCTACGCCGATCCCGATTTGCGCCTGCAGACCCATCCGGGTGAAATCAGCCGGGCAATGCTGACGCAGATCGAAGGCATGATCGCCAGCATCAAATGGAGTCGCCGTGACATCGCCGAGTTTGCCGGGCGCTATTTGTCCGAGCCCAAGCCCAATGTGTTTTTCAACGCGCCGGACGCGCCGCTCACGCGTGCCGCCTTCAACAAGCAAACCAGCAAGCACGGCGTCGCGATCGACCCGAAATCGCGCCTGCTGTTTGCGGGCGGGCGCTTTTTCATCAACGGCGAGGCGTTCACGCCGGCGGCGGACGAAATTCCTGTCCTCAAACAGCTTGCCGACCGGCATCGTCTTGCCGCGCCCTTGCCCGCCGCGCTGCGCGAGCGCCTGTACAACTGGTACGAAGCGGGCTGGCTGGAGATCGACGATCAATGACTGCCTTTGAAACCCCGTCCGAGTTTCGCGCCGCCTTCGACGCGCTGCTGGCCGCCACGCAACGCCTGCTGCGCGTATACGACCACGATCTGGGTCTGCTGGAAATCGACCACGCGCCACGGCACGCGGCCCTGCGCGCGCTGTGCGTGGCGGGCGGCGGCCGCCGCATAGAGTTGCTGCTCGACGACATCAGCCGCGTGGCGCGCACATACCCGCGCCTGATGCAGCTGGTGCGCGACTTCGGCCATGTCCTCGAAATCCGACAGGCCGACGCCGACGCGCCACGCCCCGATCAGGCGTTTGCGCTGGCCGACCGCCACGGCGTACTGCTGCGCGCCGACAAGGCCGCGGTGCCCGGCACGCTTCACCTGGACGACATACGCGACGCCGTGTTGCTGAACCAGAACTTCGAGGGCATGTGGCAGCGTTCGCCGGCAGGGGTGTCGGCGACGACGCTGGGCCTCTAAGCTTAAAGTTCGTTCAGCCAGTCCAGTTCGGATTCGCTGAATCCCGCAGCCCGGCGCGCCGCCAGATTGAACGGCGGCTTCAGCGGCGGCGCATCGTAATCGACCAGTAACTGCCGGAACGTCGTCTCGGGTTCGAGCCCGCGTGCCGCGCATAGCCAGCCGAACCAGTGGCTGCCGATGGCAACGTGGCCGATCTCGTCGCGCTCGATGACGGCGAGAATCTCGACCATGGCGAGGTCGTTCGCCGCACGAAGCTTGTCGACGATCAGCGGCGTGGCGTCGAGCCCCCGCGCTTCCAGCACGCGCGGCACCAGCGCCATGCGCACCAGCGGATCGTGTGCGGTTTTCAGCGCCATGTCCCACAGGCCGTTATGCGCGGGAAAGTCGCCGTAGACGTAACCCAGCGTTGCCAGGTGCGTATTCAACAAATCGAAGTGCAACGCTTCCTCGTCGGCCACCTTGAGCCAGTCGGCGTAGTACGCGACCGGCATGCCGGCAAAGCGGTGGGCGGCGTCGAGCGCCAGATTGATCGCGTTGAACTCGATATGCGCCAGCGCATGAACCAGCGCAGCGCGACCGGGCAGCGTGTCGGCACGGCGGCGCGGGACCTTTTGCGGCGGGACGGGCTCGGGTTTTGGCGGCCGGCCCGGCTGGTCGATCGGCTTGCGCGCTGCCTCGCGGGCGGGGTCGACCATGCCGGCCAGCCAGTCCGCCTGCAGCGTGTGCACGCAGGCCACCTTGGCCGCCGGCTCGCTGGCGCATAAACAGCCGGCCAGCCGTTGCGGCAGCGGGGTCAGCGGCGGTCCACCCAGCGGATACCCGCCAGCGCAATGCCCAGAAAAACCAGCAGCGGCAGCGTCGACACCAGCGGCGCCGGCCAATTGTTCAGCAGGCCCAGGTGGCCGAGCAGGCGGCTCAGCAGATGGAAGCCGAGGCCGGCCAGAATGCCGAGGAAAATCATGCCGCTGGTGCCACCCGTGCGCGGCCCCCGGATAGCGAACGGCATTGCAATCAGCATCATGATTGGGATGACGAATGGGCTGATGAATTTCGACCACAGCGCGAGCTCATAGCGAGTCGCGTTCTGGTTGTTTTCCTTGAGGTGCGCGATGTAGCGCCAGAGCGTGCGCGCCGACATTTTCTCCGGTGCGACCAGCAGCACGCCGAGGATGTCGGGCGTAAGCACCGACTGCCAGTCCTGGCTTGCGCTGCGCTCGGCGCGAATGCCGTCCGCGTCGAATTGCGTTTCCACCACCTGCTGCAGATCCCAGGTCTGTTGGCTGCTGCGCCAGCTGGCCTGCTCGGCGGCGCGGATCCAGCCCAGCTCGCCCTCGGTATCGAAACCGTAAATCTTGATGCCGCGCAGCGTGTTGTCGGGCATCACTTCGCGCACGTTGATGAAGGTGCTGCCGTCCTTGACCCACAGTCCGGAACGGAATTGCTGCGCGACCACGGACTGGGTGGCCGACAGTTTGTAGCGCTGCGCCGCCTGTTCCGACCACGGCGCCACGTATTCGCCGAACACCAGCACCAGCAGCGACAGGAACGTCCCGATGATCGCGAAATATCCGCCCACCCGCCAGTTGGACAGGCCCGATACGCGCATCACCGCGTATTCCGAGTTGCCCACCAGACGCGACAGCGCGAACAGCGTGCCGATCAGCGCCGCCACCGGCAGGATTTCGTACAGATGTCCGGGTATGCCGAGCAGTACCACCACGGCCGCCTGTCCGAGCGCATAGTCGTTGCGGCCCAGACTGCCGAGCTCCTTCATCACATCGAAAAATGCAAACAGCACCAGCAGCGCGAGCAGGACGAATCCCGACGCGGCCAATACCTGCCCCGCCAGATAGCGTGCCAGAAGGCTCATGGCCGCCTCCGGCGCGGGGAATGCTGGCGTGAGCGCCGGTAAAACAGAAGGAACACGGCAGACAGCATCAGCAGATGCGACGCTCCCATCCCGACCCAGGGATTCAGCTTGTCCTGCGCCACCCAGGCCTGCGACAGCGACAGCAGGTTGTTGTAGACGAAATACAGCAGCAGCGCGATCACCAGTCCGTAGGAGCGGCGCGCCCGCGTGTTGACGAAGCTGAGCGGGATCGCCATCACAGCGAGGATCAGCGCCGAGATCGGCACCCCCACCCGCCACAACAGTTCCGCGCGCACCTGTGGCGTGTCATCAGCCAGCAACTCCCTCAGCGGCATCTGACGAATGTGGGTTTGTCGCTCCGCCGCAACCGGATCGAGCCGCATCCAGTACCGTTCGAACTGCACGATGCGGTAATCAAGCTGGCCGGGGGTGCCTTCATAACGGCGCCCGTCCTTGAACACAAGATAACGCGTGCCGTCGGCCAGCTGGGTATGATCGGCTTCGCGCGCGACTACCAGTCCGAGTTGGCCGTCGATGAGCGACTGCATGAACACGTTGCGCACGATGCCGGTCAGAGGATTGAGCGATTCAACGTAATAGACGCGCTGGCCGGCGCTGGATTCGGCAAACAGGCCGGGGGCGATCAGGGCACTTTCGGTTTGGCGCTTCAGTTCCTGGCTGTATTCGCTTTTCTTGGATTGCACCCACGGATTAAGCAGCAGCGTCAAAAACAGGATCACCAGCGAAAACGGCACGGCGAAGGTCAGCACCGGTCGCATCCATTGCGTGAGCGAGAGGCCGGCGTTAAACCAGATCACCATCTCGCTGTCGCGCCACATGCGCGACAGCGGTAGCAGCACGCCGGCAAACAAGGCGATCGTCATCAATACCGGCAGGAAATACAGCAGTGAAAAGCCGAGAAAGACGAATACCGCCTCGTTGGCGAGCTCGCCGCGGGCCACGTCGCCGAGCAGGCGTATGAACAGCACCACCAGCGAAATTGCAGCCAGCACCGTCAACACGGCGCCGGTGGTGAGACCCATCTCGCGGGTCAGCGTGCGGCGGTATAGCATGGAGTCAGCTACGGCGGCCAGCGCAGGATACGCAGGCGTTTTGACAATCAACCACGCCTGCGCCAATAATCACCGCATCGGCAATGCCAACCATCCTCACATCGGCAAATTGCGTTTTTTTGAGCACAGACATGGAAAACAAGGAAATCGAACTCGAATTTAGCATAAAAAGCGGCGCGCCCGAAAAGCAGCGCAGCGCCTGCGTCGCGGTCGGCATATTCGAGAGCCGCAAGCTGTCGGGCCCGGCCATCGACATCGATCGCGCCAGCGACGGCTACCTGTCCGAGATCCTGCGCGGCGGCGACATGGAAGGCAAGGCCGGCAGCGTGCTGCTGCTGCACAAGGTACCCAACATCCTGGCTGACCGCGTGCTGCTGGTCGGCCTCGGCAAGGAACGCGACTTCCACGAAAAGGCCTACCGCGACGCCATTGCCTGCGCCGTCAGGAGCCTGCGCGACACCGGCTCGATGGAAGCGGCCATCACCCTCAGCGAGATTCCGGTGAGAAAGCGCGATGTCACCTGGAATATCGAACAGGCTGTCATCAGCGCCCACGATGCGTTGTACCGGTTCGATCGCATGAAGAGCAAGCCGGAGGGCGCGCGCCGTCCGCTCAAGCGCATCATCTTCGCTGTGTCACGGCGCGGCGAACTGAAATTTGGCGACATCGGCCTCACGCGCGGGCTGGCCATTTCCCGTGGCATCAATCTCGCCAAGGACCTGGGCAACACCCCGTCCAATATTTGCACCCCCGAATACCTGGCCGGCGAGGCAAAAAAAGTGGCGAAGGCCTACGGCTTCGGCTGCGAGATTCTCGATTATGCCGCCTGCGACAAACTCGGCATGGGCTCCTTCCTGTCGGTTGGCAAGGGCAGCGACAAGCCGCCGCGCTTCATCGTGCTAAAGCACGCAGGCGGCAAGAAAGGCGACAAGCCGGTGGTGCTGGTCGGCAAGGCAGTTACTTTCGACGCTGGCGGCATTTCGTTGAAGCCGGCAGGCGAGATGGATGAAATGAACTACGACATGAGCGGCGGCGGCGCGGTCATCGGCGCCTTCCGCGCGATCGGCGAGCTGGGGCTGGCGCTCAACGTCATCGGCCTCATCCCGGCTTGCGAGAACATGCCGGATGCAAATGCCAACAAGCCGGGCGACATCGTCACCTCGATGTCCGGTCAGACCATCGAGATCCTCAACACCGATGCCGAAGGCCGCCTCATCCTGTGCGATGCGCTGACCTACGCCGAGCGCTTTGAGCCCGACGCCGTGGTCGACCTTGCAACGCTGACCGGCGCTTGTGTCATCGCGCTCGGCGCCCACCCCAGCGCACTCTTCAGCAACCATGACCCGCTGGCGCGCGAGATCGAACATGCCGCCGACCACGCCTGGGACCGCGTCTGGCGCATGCCGCTGTGGGACGACTACCAGGATCAGCTAAAGAGCAGCCTCGCTGATATGGCCAACATCGGCGGTCGCCCGGGCGGCTCGATCACTGCGGCCTGTTTCCTGTCGCGCTTTGCCAGGAAATACCACTGGGCGCATCTGGACATCGCCGGCACCGCCTGGAAGGGCGGCCGCGAGAAAAAGGGTTCGACCGGGCGTCCGGTTTCACTGTTGGTGCACTTCCTGCTGAACCGCACCCAGAAGTAAGCGCGCAGACATGACCGAAATCACCTTCTACACCCATGCCGCCGACCCGCTCGACGTCGTCCGTCGTGTTGCCGTCAAGGCGCATGGCCAGGGCAAGCAGGTGATGATCTACACGCCGGATGACGCCACCGCGGACGCCATCGACCGTCTGTTGTGGACCACCCCGGCGACGGGCTTCGTGCCGCACTGCCGCGACAGCGACGCGCTAGCCGGCGAAACGCCTGTACTGATCGGCACCCGCGCCGACGCCCTGCGCAGTGCCGACGTGATGATCAACCTGCATCATGAGCAGCCGCCCGCCTTTGCCCGCTTCGAACGACTGGTCGAAATCATCAGCCAGGACGAAACGGGGATCGCCCAGGGACGCGAGCGCTACCGTTTTTACAAGACGCGCGGCTATGCGCTGCACGCGCACGATCTGCGCCAACCCGCCGGATGAGAAAGCGATGAGCGACAGCCCGCTGCTAAGCAAAATGGACGCGCTGCTGAAAAAGCATCGCGGCGGCAGCGAGGGCGAGCGCGACGCTCCGCCCGCACACGTGCAAGCGCCCCCTCCCGACGCCTGGCTACCGGTGCTGACCAGCGTGATCGAGCGCGGCACGCCGCCCCCGGCACCCGCTTCGTCATTGCCTGCCGTCGAACCCGCGCCCCCGCCGGCAGCCGCCGCCGGGAAGGTGCTGCCCGAACCTGCGACTGCAGCCATGGTGAACGACGCCACCTTGAATGACACCCTGACCGAGCAGCTGATGAGCGAACTCGCGCCTCGTCTGTCCGAAGTGATGGAAAAGCAGGTCACGGCCGAGCTGCGCAAGAACCTCGACCAGACGGTGGCCACCCTGCTCTCCCAGCTCGACGTGAATGTGCGCGAAATTGTGCGCGACGCCATCGCCGAAAAACTCAAACAGTCGCGCGATCCATCCGCCTGACACGGCAGCGCAGGTTTAACGCGCTTTTTTGGGACGCATCACAGGTTTCTTCGCGACGTGTCCCGGGTTCTTTGGGATAATGCCGCCTTTGCCCGCACGCCATGGAACTCGCCAAATCCTTCGAACCGGCTGATATCGAAAAACGCTGGTACGCCCAGTGGGAAAGCGCCGGCTACTTCAAGGCGGGGGATGCGCCCGACGCCGATGCCTACTGCATCATGCTGCCGCCACCCAACGTCACCGGCACCCTGCACATGGGGCACGCCTTCCAGCACACCCTGATGGACGCGCTCACCCGCTATCACCGCATGGCGGGCGACAACACGCTGTGGCAACCGGGCACCGACCACGCCGGCATCGCCACCCAGATCGTGGTCGAGCGCCAGCTCGACATGCAGGGCGTGTCGCGCCACGACCTCGGCCGCGAGAAATTTCTCGGAAAGGTGTGGGAGTGGAAGGAGCACTCCGGCTCCACCATCACCCAGCAGATGCGCCGCCTCGGCACCAGCCCGGACTGGAGCCGCGAGCGCTTCACCATGGACGAGGGCCTGTCGAAGTCCGTCACCGAAGTCTTCGTGCGGCTCTACCGCGAAGGCCTCATCTACCGCGGCAAGCGGCTGGTGAACTGGGACCCGGTGCTTGGCACCGCAGTGTCCGACCTCGAAGTGGTGAGCACCGAGGAAGACGGCTTCATGTGGGAGATCAACTATCCGCTTGAAGACGGCTCGGGCTTTCTCACCGTCGCCACCACCCGCCCGGAAACCCTGCTCGGCGACAGCGCCGTTGCGGTGCATCCGGAGGACGAGCGCTACGCGCATCTCATCGGCAAACAGGTCCGTCTGCCGATCGCCGAGCGCAGCATCCCCATCATTGCCGACGACTACGTCGACCGTGAATTCGGCACCGGCGTGGTCAAAATCACCCCGGCGCACGACTTCAACGACTGGCTGGTGGGGCAGCGCCACAAGCTGGTGGCCATCAGCGTGCTGACGCTCGACGCCAAAATGAACGAGTTGTGCCCCACCGAATACCAGGGACTCGACCGCTACGACGCGCGGCAGAAGCTGCTCGACGCGCTGCATGAGAAGAGCCTCTTGGTGTCGGCCAAGCCGCACAAGCTGATGATCCCGCGCGGCGACCGCACCCACGCGGCGATCGAGCCGATGCTCACCGACCAGTGGTTCATGAGCATGGAAGGCCTGGCCCGGCAGGGGCTGGCCGCGGTCGACTCGGGCGAACTGAAATTCGTGCCGGAGAACTGGACCACCACCTACCGCCAGTGGCTGGAAAACATCCAGGACTGGTGCATCTCGCGCCAGCTTTGGTGGGGCCACCGCATCCCGGCGTGGTACGACGCCGATGGCAATTTCTACGTCGCCTACACCGAAGAAGAGGCGAAGAAGCAGGCCGGCGGCCGCGAGCTGACGCAGGACAACGACGTCCTCGACACCTGGTTCTCTTCCGCGCTGTGGCCCTTCTCGACGCTGGGCTGGCCGGAGAAAACGCCCGAACTCGAACGCTTCCTGCCGACCTCGGTGCTGGTCACCGGCTTCGACATCATCTTCTTCTGGGTCGCGCGCATGGTGATGATGTCGCTGCACCTCACCGGCAAGGTTCCGTTCCGCGAGGTGTACGTGACCGGCCTGGTGCGCGACTCCGAAGGCCAGAAGATGAGCAAGTCGAAAGGCAACGTGCTCGACCCGATCGATCTCATCGACGGCATCGCGGTCGACGACCTGGTCGCCAAGCGCACCACCGGACTGATGGACCCGAGGAAAGCGCCGGGCATCGAGAAGCGTACCCGCCGCGAATTTCCGGACGGCATCGCCGCATTCGGCACCGATGCCCTGCGCTTCACTTTCGCCAGCCTGGCCACGCACGGCCGCGACATCAAGTTCGACCTGCAGCGCGCCGAGGGCTACCGCAACTTCTGCAACAAGCTGTGGAACGCCACCCGCTTTGCGCTGATGAACCTGGAAGGCCACGACTGCGGCCAGGACGCCAGCCTGCCGATGGAATTCTCCGACGCCGACCGCTGGATCGCCGCGCGCCTGCAGCAGGCCGTCGGCGAAGTGCACGCGGCGTTTGCCGCCTACCGCTTCGACCAGGCCGCCCGCGGAATCTACGAATTCGTGTGGGACGAATACTGCGACTGGTATCTGGAACTCGCCAAGGTGCAACTGAACAACGGCACCCCGGAGCAGCAGCGCGCCACCCGCCGCACGCTGGCAACGATGCTGGAAGCCACGCTGCGCCTCGCCCACCCCATCATTCCCTTTATCACCGAGGAGTTGTGGCAAAAGGTCGCCCCGCTGGCCGGCGTCGCCGGCGACAGCATCATGCTCGCCCCCTACCCGCAGGTCGACGAAGCGCAGCGCCACCCAGACAGCGTCGCGCGCATCCAGTTGCTGAAAGAACTGGTCAACGCCTGCCGTACCCTGCGCGGCGAAATGAGCCTGTCGCCCGCCCAGCGCGTACCGCTGGTGATTGAGGGCAACGCCGGCGTGATCAACGCGCTGGCGCCCTACATCGTCGCGCTCGGCAAGCTTTCCGATGTCAGTGCCGTGTCCGTGCTGCCGGAAGCGGACGCCCCGGTCGCCCTGGTCGGCGACATGCGGATGATGCTGGTGGTGGAAATCGACAAGGACGCGGAGCGCGCCCGGCTCGCCAAGGAAATCGCCCGCATCCAGAACGAAATCGTCAAGGCACAAGGCAAGCTGGCCAATTCCAGCTTTATCGACCGAGCACCCGCTGCCGTGGTGCAGCAGGAGCAGGCGCGGCTGGCCGACTTTGCCGCCATGCTGCAGAAGCTGGAGGCGCAGCACGCGCGTCTGGGCTGATGCGGCAGTCACCGCGCCAGCCCCCTCAACGCACCGCAAAATAAGAACGCGCGCGTCCAGGCCGCATGGCCTAGCCGGCCGGCTTCACCCGTCACCCCGGCGAGCGGCCGCAGAAGCTCTGCAATCAGGTGTCTGGCAAATTTCCCGCCACAAAAAAGCGTGGGCGGTCACCCGCCCACGCTTGATTGACTACTGCCCGATCACTCAGGATTGATGGTCATGCTTGCCGTCATGCTTGCCACCGTGACCCCCATGGTGGCGAGGCGCCGCCTCGGCGTCGAACACAGCCTGCTGTTCGGGGGTCAACTGGGCATAGAAGGCCTTGGTCGCCTGGGCATGCTCAAGCATCCTGGCGCGGCGCACCTCCGACATGGCAAGCATCTTGTCCAGGCGTTGCGGCGTAGTCAGCTTTTCGAACTCGCCTCGCATGGCATGCCTGTCCATACCCTGAGGCATCCCCGGCTGACGGGGGCTGGCAAAGCTGTCCCATGCAGCCATTTGCGCAGGCGTGAGCTTGAGCTTCTCCTTCAGTCCAGCCAGATGCGCGACGCGACTTTCCGCCCGATTGCCGTGGGCTTTCTGACCGTGGCCGGCTTCGCAGCCTGCCTTGCTTGCGGCACCACCGGCCGGCATCGCAAAAGACGATGCTGCCAGAATGCCACTGCCCGCGATCAAGCCCGCCATCAGTGCACGTTTGGCAACAGAAGCTTGGAGCAATTTCATTGATATCTCCTTCAGAGAGGTTGTCGGAACTGCCGGCCCAGAACGGGTTCGGCATGAAACGTATTCTGGGGCGGTGACGTATCCCGGGGATGTCGGGCAGCCGCGAAAATGTAAGGTGTTGTAACCGAATGTAACCCGTGCACCGGCAAAAAGCATCGACGCGGCTTGAGGCCTGGCTCCGGAATCATGTGGTCACCATGGACACACGTAATCCGGCCAAATCGGTGCCTGCAAGCCTATCCTGTCTCTCTTAGAGGACAGGAAATATCCATTCTTTACAAAGAGTTGCTGGTACAGCCCTGTTTTGTGTCGCCTTCGGACGACGAAGCTGAAGCCGCCCGCCAACGCCCATGACGCTCAAGGCCATGAAAAACAAAGAAAAAGAGTTCTGGCATGGGATGTGCTGCAGCAGGAGCGATATATCGAAAGTGAATCCCGGCGCCGCCGGCCGGGCGGCGGCAAGCGCCAACCGCCCGGCGCGCAGACGTCCTTGCGGGCGCCCGCTCGCCGCGAGGTGTGCAGGGCTGGTTCCGGGTGGGCACCTTGGACAACCGGGAACGCACTTGATCAACAACTGACTGTTTTATATAAGGAAAAACACATGTTGGCGAACATCGCTGCACACACCGAAAAGACGCCCGTGGATTTATACCGGCATGATGCAGGCGTAATGAAGCGTTCATGGAAAGACAGCATCCACCAGCAGCGCGAGGAACTGGCGCGCATGCTGCGGGAACCGCTGGGGCACCTGGCCGAGCGATGCGCACCGGCATGGGGCGATTGTGATGCGCTGGATGCGATCCTCGCGGAGAACTTCCCCGGCATTCCGCATTGCTCGGTCCTGTACTGCGTGGATGTGGACGGGATACAGGTCTGCAACAACGTCGGCCCTTCAGGAATCGAGCCCGACCATTTCGGACATGATCGCTCGCAGCGCCCGTACATGCAGGAAGCGGTGCCGGCCTGGGGCTTTCTGCTCTCCGATGCCTACATCGGGCAGAGCGAACACCGGCCTTCGCTCACCGCGCTCCAGGTGGTGCACCGGGATTCGATGGTAGTGGGCTATCTCGGCGCCAACTTCGACTTGCGCAATCTGCCGGTGACGTCCGAACTCTACGAAGAGCCGGACAACTGGCGCCAGGTGAAGGGCGATCCGGCGATCCGCGGCACGGTGTTTCAGCAAAGCCGGGTGGAAAGCCCGATGGACGGCGATCTGGAGCCGGCGCTGTCCATCCTGGAGGAACTGCTGATGGAGCGCGGCGTGTTTCAATGCCAGATCCATTTCTCCAGCAGCCTGGCCACCATCTGGACATTGGACGATCCCTTCCGTTACCGCATCCTGGATCACGAAACCCTGAGCGATCCGGACATCTGCCTGATCTATCCGCCACGCACCTATCCGCCCGATGCTGCGATCGCGCCAGGCGAAATCGGCCGCATCCTGAAGACCCTGCAGGCCTTGCGCCTGAGCGACCCGACGATCTACCTGCGCGTCGCGTCGATCAACATTTTCAACGGCATGGTAAGCGTGACCTTTTCCTGCGATGGCTCGCACTACATGCCGCACGACGAGTTTCTGACCAAGGACACGTCTTTCTGGTTCTGAACCAACCGGGACACGGAATTTGGCAAGCCTGTTTCACGTTCATGGTCAGCGTGAGAATTGATGACTAACTTGAATAGTCTGGATACGGCACGTTTCTTTTCGTGGCAGGAGAATGGGCGATGACCAAATTGGATCAACTGGTGCAGCAACATATACTCGAGCACGAAACCCGCCTGAAACATGTGGATGAATTGCTCGAACGCGCCCGGAACGGCATTACCCAAGCGGGAGGGCGCGAGACGGATGAACCATTGGCCGGCCTGATGCAGGAGCGCGACACGCTTTCCAGGCGCGTCGAGGAATTCAAACTCAAGCCCCCCGGTCAGTGGTCAAAAGAAGAATTCGAAAAAACAGGGCCCATGGTTATTTGGGATACGCTGGCCCAGCAACTTGAAAAAATGATCGAGCGGATGGAACGCTGAGTGCCTGTTTAAGCGTTCTTTCAAGGGGGCATCTATCCGGCCGGGGCTGACCCAAACGATGGCCGCATCAACGCACGGGCCGGGTGTGCTGCGTTCTCAGGAACGCCTGTCTGTCGAACCCAAGCGCATCGGCCCGCGCCAGCAACTTTTCCAGCGTCGCCTCATCGAGATCCGGCTCCCGTGCCAGAATCCAGGCGTATTTGCGCTCCGGCTCGCCAACCAGCACCCAGCGGTAATCCGGATCGAGTTGCAGGATCCAGTAGTCGCCATAGAACGGCCAGAAAAAGCTCACCCGCAGCTTTGCACCATTGCTGCCCTCAACCACCTTGGCGACCCCTTCGACCTGTTCCAGCGTGCCATCCGCCGTGCGGCACTGATTCACCACCGACACATCCTTTCCATCCGGACGATACGTCGCCCGGCTATCCGAAACGCACATCGCCTGAAAGCGGTTGGGCAATCGGGCGATTTCGTACCAGGTGCCGTAATAACGGCTCAGGTCAACGGCCTCGACAGTCGGAAGCGGCTGCGAAGAGGGGGTTGCGCAGGCTGCCAGTGCAGCCGCAACAAGAATGGCGCCGAGGTAAGAAACAGGTTTCATGATCGGGTTCGGCATGGGGGAAGTGGGAAGGTGTCCGGGCTGGCCCGCATAATCATGCAGCGCTGGTCCTGTCAGGCGGCACCGGTTCATATGGTGGACGCTTGCCGAAGCCATACGCGATCGGCAGCACGAGCGTCATCGTCAGCAGCGGCACCCAGTAAACGGTGGCGTCGCGGTAGCCATCGTAGTTCAGGAAACGCTCGTCGACCACCACCGCCAGGGTAACGCCCAGCAGGATCAGTCCGGACGCAAGCAGCCACGGGCCGCGCAGGCTTGTGCTGAGCATGCCGTAGACCACGAAGGGCGTCAGTACCGCTGACAGTGCGATGGCATCGACCGTGTAGCCCACGGAGTAGAAAGGCACCAATGCGGCGATGGCCGCGGCTGCGCATCCGAGCAGGATGATGAAGTAGGCCGCAAAGCGGTAATTCCGGATGGTCACCATGGCATTCCTCCTTGGGGGGTGATGCTCAAGTATAGGCAAGCTGGTTTCGCCCTGGTCTGTTCGAGCGGAATCGGCACCCGGGCTTTGGTCCGGCACTTCACCCCCCGGCAACGCCGACTTGAAATTGGTCTACATTGCGAAGAGGCACAGGTCTTGCCGCGTGTTGACGGGCATTGAGTCCCGACAGGTAAAGCCGGATTGCACAAACAGGTGCCCGCCAGGCACACCTCACACACCAGAAAGGAGCGATCGACATGAAAATCCACACACGCAGCCGGAACCCGTCCGGAAGCATGATGTCCCCCCTCGATGCATGCCTCACCGAAGCGGATAACCCATCCCGCAGGACCGTGCTGCGCGGCGCGCTGGCCGCCGGGTGCAGCCTGCTGGTCCCGGCCGCCTTGCTCGGCTGCGACCGCGAAACCCAGACCGACACCGCCCCGTTCACCCCGGACGATACAACCGGCACCGCCCCGATGACCCCCGCCCCCGGAACAGCCGAGTCGACCAGCCCGGCGCCCGGCACCGGGTCAACCACCACATCGGGAGCAGGGAAAGTGTCGCAGGCAAGCGTGCAATACCAGGATCAACCGAAGGGCGATCAGTCGTGTGCCAATTGCATACACTTCGTTGCGCCGAACGCCTGCGCAGTGGTCGAGGGCGTCGTCCGTCCCGAGGGATGGTGCGTCATTTGGGTCGGAGAGACGTAAATCGCAACAAAGGCCCGGGCAAATATCCACCCGGGCTTTCGCCCAGCGCTCAGCGCTTGATGAAGCTGCGATCCGCCTGTTGCCTTTTCCCGATCACTGATAGATCCGCCCATCGTGCCGGATCCAGCCTGCGGGGTGGCGGCCCTGCGGGTCGTGATGCGTCCAGTGAATCACGCCGCCTTTCGGGTTCCATTCATACTCGCCGTAAAACGCCACCGTGTCTCCCGCGCGCAGACCGCCGATGCGCGGCGCCAGATCGATATTGTGCGATATCAACAGCGTACGCCCGGAAGCCAGCCGTACGATGAAGCGTTGATGCCGGCTGCCATTGTTATCGTCTGCCAGGATTTTCACTACCGTCCCCTGCCCTTCAATCTGATGGTTGCCGAGGCGATTGTCGAAGGCGTGTTCGATGGCGGCATCGCTGCTGTCACGCGCCGCAAGCGACATGCCGGTAGGTAGGGCCTTTCGATCCTCCGAGGTGTCGGGACCCAGGCTGAGGGCGAAATAAGCAGCAGCGGCGAGCGCGGCGATCAGCAGGAGCGGCTTCATCGGGTCGGCGACGCTGGCGCGTCAGCTTTCAAGCAATGCATGGGCATGTATTCCAGGTAAAAGTCATTCCTCGCTGCCCCGGCAACAAGGCGGCGCGGAAACGAAAAACAGCGCACATGCTGCCCTTTTGAGCCCCGCTCAGCGCAACGGCTGCGCCGCGCCGCGTGCAGATTACAACGAAAGCCTCCCGAACGCCTCGTTCAAGCCCCCTCCGGTACCGCATCCCCCGCCCCGAAATCTCAGGTAATTCCCGGTCTTGATCAGGGGGAAGCCAGCAACCGCAGGAAGGAACGAACTGATATGCTGCAGCCACAATTACACAACAAATAATCCTTGGAGGAGCGCTGAATGGGCAAGGAAACCTTTCTCGCACGGCAACCCATTGTCGATGCCGACCATCGCCTGTTCGCCTACGAGCTTCTGTTCAGGCAATCGATGGCTTCCGTATCGGCTAACGTCACCAGCCAGTTGCAGGCCGGCGTCGAGGTTATCAGCAATACCCTTTGTCTTGGTCCCGAGTGGCTGCTGCACGGCAAACTCGCCTTTATCAATCTGGACGAAGCCACCTTGATGAGCGACTTCGTCTGCCTGCTCCCGCCCCATCACGTTGTCTACGAGATTCTCGAGACCGTACCGGTCACGCCGGTGCTGATCGCCCGCCTCCGCGAACTCAGGCAGCTCGGCTACCGCTTCGCCCTGGATGACTTCGTCTGCCTCGACGAGTACCGTCCGCTGCTGCCGATGGTCGACTTCGTCAAGCTCGACGTGCTCGAGCAGCCTCCCGAAAAGACCAAGGAGATCATCGCGCACATCCAGCTCAACTTCACCGGCCAGTTCATCGCCGAAAAGGTCGAAACCCGCGAGATGTTCGACCTCTGCCGGAACTGCGGCATCCAGTATTTCCAGGGCTATTATTTCGCCCATCCGGAGAACCTCTCCAGCAAGACCATCCAGCCGGGCCAGTTGGCGGTGCTCAAGCTGATGGACAAGGTTCGCAGCTGCGAAGACCTCGCCGAGATCGAAGAGCCATTGCGCCGCAATGCCGCCTTGACCCTGCGCCTGTTGCGTTACGCCAACTCCGCCGCCTCGGGCCTGCGGCAACCGGTCCACACCGTGCGTCAGGCCCTGACCCAGGTCGGACTGACGACGCTTTATCGCTGGCTGGCGCTGCTGCTGGTCACCGCCAACCCGACGCCGACCAACGCCCTGGCGGCGCGAACCGCGGTGACGCGCGGGCGGCTGTGCGAGCTGCTCGCCCAATCCCGGCTTGACCGCCAGGCGCAGGACGAGCTGTTCATCACCGGGCTGTTTTCCCTGACAGAGCCGCTGATGGGAATCCCCCTCGGCCTTCTGCTCGAAAAGCTGCCGATGCCCGACCCTGTGGTTCAGGCGCTGCTCCACCGCAGCGGTCCCTATGCGCCCTTCCTGAAACTCGCCGAAGCCTCGGAGCGCAATGATTTCGAGAAAATCGCCCGCTACGCCGCCGATATTTCCTCCAGCTCGAAAGAAGTCAATGTCGCTCAGCTGCGATCGCTGGCCTGGGCCGAAGAGCTGACCAGCGAGGCTACCCCGGCGGGGTCCGCAACACACTAAGCCGGGTGCCGTCGCGGCGGGCGTTGCTCCCAACCCGCCCACGCCCTGTCAAGAGCGCCCCCCTGCGCTTTGTCAGCGCCGTCGGGGCACATCCGATTCAACGCCCCGCCATCCGCTTTTTTGCCTTCCCCGGATCGACACCATCCCGGACAAGGATGGCGCACCCTGATGGTGTCGAGCCGCCACTTTTCGCTAGAAACTGAAAGCCAGGCCGGCACTTAATCCGGTAGCGCGATAGTCGTCGAGACCCTGGGCGTGGCGCAGGCCAATAAAAAATTGCCTTGCCTCATGCAGGAACTCGCCCTCCAGGCCGATTGCAGCCTCACCCATGAGATGCCCGGTCGCACCCGGGGAGAGCAAGTCCGGGCGGTTGATCAGGGAAAAGCCCAGTTCGAGGTAGGGACGAACCGGCCGGGGAGATGCCGCGGCAAGGCGCAGGGCGTTGCGCCACTCGGCCAGATGGATCGAGCGCTTGTCGCCGTAGATCGAGGAATGGCCGACGTGCTCGAGCGAAGCCGACAGGACGGAACGCACGGTGGCCCAGGGTTCCGGGCGGTAGTCGGCCAGGACCATGACGTCGCTGCGCCATCCGCGGGCGGTATCGCTGGCCGGGGTGACGGATGACAGGGTCTCCTGGTATACCGTGCGCGCCAGGCCGAGGGAACCGGCGAACCGCCAGCGTGGAGCGGCACGATATTGGGCGTAGCCGTAAGCCCCCAATTGGGAAATGCGTTGGGACAGCCCGTCGCTCCAATCCAGATCGCCTGAGCCATAGAGCGCCTGAGCCCCCCAGCGCCAGGCGTCGTGACGGCCGAGTTCAGCGCCAACGACAAAATTGAGCATGGTCGCGTCGTACCGGTCTGCATCCCGGCCCCCGCGGGCGGTTTCCCAATCGGCGCCAAGCGCGACTTCGGGAAGGGGGTTCCCCAGCGGCCGCTCGGCAAATCCGGATACAGCCAGGGGCTGGCCCGAACCGAGAAGATCGAGGCCGCGCAGCAGGGTGCGGCTGGTCGAACTGGCCATCACGCCCGATGCGGCTTTCATCGAGCGTCTGGGCACGCTGGACGCGCTTGTTTTGAGGACGAGGTGAAGCGTGCTCTCCTTCTGGATGTTGTAATCGGCAAGCGTGCGTCCGTCTTCAAGCATTTTGCCGGCGAAGACAAGCCGCTGCTGGTCGGGCGGAATGCCCTCCTTGTCCTGGATCTTGGTCTTGACGTTTTCGATGGTGTCGCTGGCCTCGACGTCGAGCGTGATGGTCTTTCCCGTCAGGGTCTTGACGAAAATCTGCATGGCCATCGCCGGCATGACCAGACAAAATGAAAGCAGTAGCACCGATATGATTCTTGGCATGGCGTGCGAACGCGGTAAGGAATTGAACGAGGAAGCGATGGTAGGTTGATTTCCGGATGGAGGCTGAGCAGCCCCATTAATTTTTTCCTGCGATGCCCGCGCAAACCAGCGCGGGCAGTTTTTCCAGGCGAGACCCCTTGCCCGCCCGGCCTGCTGGCCGTCGACCCATCCAGCCAGAAGCCTGCAATGCCAGATCGAGTTCGCAAGTCTCGCCCTTGAACGAAAAAGCCAGCCGGGCGCGGATGGTGTTGCTGCGCATAGCGACCGATAAGAAGCGTGCCGGTTAAGTCAGGTCGGGGATACGGCCGGGCGGAGGCTCGCGCGCGCCCGCGGTGTCCCGACGGCAAAGGCACCGGGTCCGGCTTGCGCGGCCAAATGGCGCGGCGAGCCTGCCGCTGCGTTCACGCCCTCGTCCTTGTTCGACCTATTGCAGATTGCTGGACGAAAACAACAGCACCTTGCCCCCCACGAAGTTCACATTGACCGAGCGCGTGTCATCACCCCAGCGGCAGCTGCGAACGCCCATCACATCGTCGCATTGGTCAGGCTTGCCGAGCAATTCGGTCACTTCCTCATAACTCATCCCGGTAGCGATCTGGTTGTAGTTTTCAATCGTCAGATTGCTGCAGCCAAGCACCAGCAGCAGCAGGCCCATTGCCAAAACCATCCGGACATTCATCGCGATCTCCATTCATGCCAAAAAAATGGGGCCTCGCTGTCCACCCCCGTGTGTTGATTCGCCACGCGGTCACGCCTGGCTCAACGCCACATGATATCTGAGGGTTCCTGATGCGGGACTGCAGTTCGTCCCGCATGAACGCCTCCGCGGGCGGCGAACGCCCGCGGAGGCACGCGGGTTGGCGCGTTGCGCAGGCTGGTGCGGCCTGTCGTATGGTTTCTGCACTCGTTCAGGTGCCAGCCATCCCGGGATTAGGGACAAGGGAATCGATCCGGGCGCGACCCGATTCTTCGCCCACTTCCCTCATTTGGCCAGGCGATTGATTTGCCGCTGAACGTATTTCCTTTCTCACTTTGCCGCGCGACTTGGCATAATCCGGGCCTCCGTATTGCTATGTCGGCCGCGTTCCAGGCGGCCGCCCTCGACGACCATGCTGCCATCCATCGAACACCGACTCGCCGCCGAGATCGCGGCCAAACCTGCGCAGGTTGCCGCGGCCATTGCCCTGCTGGACGAAGGGGCGACGGTGCCGTTCATCTCGCGCTACCGCAAGGAGGCGACCGGCGGCCTGGATGACACGCAGCTGCGCCTGCTGGAAGACCGGCTGCGCTATCTGCGCGAACTGGAAGACCGCCGCGCATCCATCATCGCGTCGATCACCGAGCAGAACAAGATGACGCCCGAGCTCCTCACGGCGATCTCGCTGGCAGCGGACAAGACGCATCTGGAAGACCTCTACCTGCCCTACAAGCAGAAGCGGCGCACCAAGGTGCAGATCGCGCAGGAGGCCGGGCTGGAGCCGCTGGCCGACGCCCTGCTGTCCAACCCGATGCTCAATCCCGACGCGGAAGCGGCGGCGTACCTGCGCGAGCCTTTCACCACCGAGCAGGGCGACAACCCCGGCGTGGCGAATGCGAAGGCCGCGCTCGACGGCGCGCGCCAGATCCTGATGGAACGCTTTTCAGAAGACGCGACCCTGCTGCAATGGCTGCGCGACTACATGCAGGAACACGGCATCGTCGAATCGAAAGTGCGCGAAGGCAAGGAAACCGCAGCGGAAAAGTACGCCGACTATTTCGACTATTCCGAATCCATCCACACCATTCCGTCGCACCGCGCGCTGGCGCTCTTTCGCGGCCGGCGCGAGGACCTGCTCGACGTGCGGCTGCGCCTCGATAGCGAGGAAGAGCGGCCGGCCTGGAGCGCGCCGCACAATCCCTGCGAGGCACGCATCGCCGGCCGCTTCGGCATCCAGGACCAGAGCCGCCCCGCCGACCGCTGGCTGATGGACACGGTGCGCTTCACCTGGCGCGTGAAGAGCTTCATGCACCTGGAGCTCGAATTGATGGGCACGCTGCGCAGCAACGCCGAGACCGAAGCCATCAACGTGTTTGCGCGCAACCTCAAGGCCCTGTTGCTGGCCGCGCCGGCCGGGCCGCGCGTCACCATGGGCCTCGACCCCGGCATCCGCACCGGCGTGAAGATGGCGGTGACCGACGAGACCGGCAAGGTGCTGGATACCGCCACCATCTACCCGCACCCGCCGCGCAACGACTGGGACGGTTCGCTGCACACGCTGGCCAGACTGGCCGAACAGCACAAAGTTACGGTGATCTCGATCGGCAACGGCACCGCCTCGCGTGAGACCGACAAATTGGCGCGCGACCTCATCAAGCTGCGCCCCGAACTGAAGCTCACCAGCGTGGTGGTGTCCGAGGCGGGCGCGTCGGTGTACTCCGCGTCCGAGTTCGCCTCGCGCGAATTGCCCGGGCTGGACGTCTCGCTGCGCGGCGCGGTTTCCATCGCGCGCCGCCTGCAGGACCCGCTGGCCGAGCTGGTGAAGATCGATCCCAAGTCGATCGGCGTCGGCCAGTACCAGCACGACGTCAGCCAGTTCCAGCTTGCGCGCTCGCTCGATGCGGTGGTGGAAGACTGCGTCAATGCCGTCGGCGTCGACGTCAACACGGCGTCGGTGCCCTTGCTCGCGCGTGTCTCCGGTCTCTCCAGCAGCGTCGCGCAAGCCATCGTCACCCACCGCGAGACCGAGGGCCGGTTCGCCAGCCGCGCGCAACTGCTCGACGTGCCGCGCCTGGGCGCCAAGACCTTCGAGCAGGCGGCGGGTTTTTTGCGCATCATGGATGGCAGCGATCCGCTCGACGCCTCCGCCGTCCACCCCGAGTCCTACCCGCTGGTGCAGGCGATCCTCGCCGACATCCAGCAGGACCTCAAAGCCGTGATCGGCAACGGCAGCCTGTTGAAGTCGCTCGACCCGGCGAAATACCAGAACGAGAAATTCGGCATCCCCACCATCAGCGACATCCTCAGGGAACTCGAAAAACCCGGCCGCGACCCGCGCCCCGAATTCACCACCGCCACCTTCAGGGAAGGTGTGGAAAAACTGTCCGACCTGAAGCCCGACATGATCCTGGAAGGCGTCGTCACCAACGTCGCCGCGTTCGGCGCCTTCGTCGACATCGGCGTGCATCAGGATGGCCTGGTCCACATCTCCGCGCTGTCCAGCACCTTCGTCAAGGACCCGCACAGCGTGGTCAAGGCCGGGCAGATCGTGAAGGTCAAAGTGCTGGAAGTGGACGAAAAGCGCAAACGCATCGCGCTGACGATGCGGCTGGCCGATGCAGCAGACAAGACCAGTGAGAAGCCGCAAGCGGCCCAGCGGCCGCCGCGCGACAATCGCAGCCAGGGCAAACCGGCGGGCGCCAAACCGAACCGTGCGCCTGCTGCAGCGCCGATGGGCGGCGCCATGGCGGCGGCGTTTTCCAAGCTGAAGCGCTGAAGCGACGTCCGACTATTCCTGCCGGACGGCGCGGCTCAAGCGCCGCTCGCCTTCCCGGCCCGCTACCCGGCCAGCAAGGCCGTCACCGAAACTATTGCGCAAGCTGCTGGCGCTGGTACTCCCTTCGTTTCATGTCGAGGTAATCCTCCCGTTCCACCTCGTGCAGTTGGCGGGCGTATTGTTCAGCACTGCGATACCACCTCTGCAATCGTTGCTCCAACTGATCCTCGGGCGATGCCGTCAATGCGTCAAGATAAGCATCGATAGCCAGGTAGTAGCGCATGGTATTGCGCTCCACCACGCCGCGAACCCCTTTGATATAAACAGGTTGACCATCGGGCAGTGTTTCGGTGACGGTAAACCCGACTTTGTTCCTGCCGATTGTTGCCAGGTAGACCTGCATGGCAAGGCGGCCGATCAAGCCGAACTCATAGGCATAGGTGACATGCAGAAAGGTGCGTCCATCCTCAAGCGATGCGGCTTCAATCCAGATGCGATAGTCATGGGTGCCCAAGGGTCCGTCATCGGCATTGAGTTCCAGTGCGAAATACGCCGGCGTGGTGACGACCGCTCGATAGTTGAAATCGAGACGATAGGCGTCCTCCAGTGGCTGAAAGTATTTCCGTCCGATATTGACGGTAAGGACCGTGCCGTCCGCGCGTCTGGACGCATGACAGTATTTGACGTTGATGTGCAGGATCAGCACATCGCACCAGTGCGCAGGGTTGTCGAGCGCCCCGTTGACGATGGCAAACGGGTAATCGACCACGGCGTAGATTTCGCCCTTCAAATGGGTCGGGGATTGCGAGGACTCAAGATAGAGCGCACGTTGGAACGGGTTATTGCGCAGTTGCTCGCCCAGTTCCACGTACTTCGCCCGCAGCAGTCCGGCGGAAATGTCTGACTCGGCAGCCGAAATATTCCCGCTTGCGAAGCCGACTCCGCAGACAAGCACCAGAATCGACATCCAGTGCATCCGCCCTGCCTTGAATGCCTGACTCGCACGCATATGCAGACTTCCCTTTGACTTGGACTGTTCAGGGCGCCCGCCCCCCGCTTTTCACTGTAGCAAACACGAAAAAGGGACAGCTCAGGCCGCCCCCAACGCTGCTCTTCGCGGCAGACGCCCTCTCCAACACCTTCGTCGGCCGCCGCACAGCCCGGTCAGGGCAAACCGGCCGCCGGTTTGCCGGCCTGGAATCAATTCGAGTCCTGTGCCGTTAACGCACCCGCTTGCTGGCCATCCGCCTTGAATCCTTCGTGGAAAGCGACGGTGCCCTGCGGAGATCGTCCGTCGAAAGACAGCGCGAAGAAGACTTCCTGCGGCACACCCTCAAGCACCAGCCCCGGCATGTTGATGAATCCGAATTTCCTGTAGTAATCCGGATGTCCCACGAGACAACATCCTTGCGCATTCATCGCTTTCAGCCGTAACAGACCTTCCCGTATCAGGGCCTTGCCAACGCCTTGACGCTGGTATGCCGGCAACACCGAAACGGGTCCAAGGCCGTACCAGTTGCGGGTGCCATCCGAAATGTTCACGGGGGAAAACGCAATATGCCCGATCACACGGCCTTCCACTTCTGCGACGAGCGATAGCGTGAGGGCTCCCGCGGCGCGTAGTGCCGCGATGATGGAGTGCTCCGTGTGATTGCTGATTTCCAGAGGCTTGAACGCGGCGACGGTCAGCTCGGTTATCGCGCTCACATCGGCCGCGGTTTCGCTCCTGATAAGGGTCTTCGGATTCATGGCGCGGCGAAGAAGAATTGCGGAATCAGGTGAACAGGCTCCTGATCACGAGAATCAACACCATCAACACAAACAGCAGCAGCAGGCCCAAACCCAGCAACTGGAATATACCCAGTGCGCCTGTCTGTCGGCCAGGTGGGGGGGACGCCAAGGGAGATCTGGGGTAAGCCGGCATGACACGTTCCTCATTCAATGCATCTTTGGTGTTTAACCCATGAACGCGCAATTTCCAGGTCGGAAGCCAGCAGCCTGGCCCAAACAACAGGCGAAGGTGCTCCGTGGCGCCCATTTGCACCTCGAGCTTCCTTGAGCATCTGTACTATAAATAGTTATATCGGTTTATCGGAGACGCAAAAATGGAGCAACAGGAGAAGATGGCAGGAATGAGTTGGGGCCGATTCGCAGGGATGATCGCGACATCGATTTTCATCATGTTTTTCTTGATGTATCAGCTCATTTACTCGACTGATCACGCAACCTTCAGCGTTAACCGTCTGATTGCCTCATTGCTCATGGGCTGCGTCATGACCATCGTGATGCTGTCGTTCATGTGGCCGATGTACAAGGGAATGGGAACCAAGATCACGGTTCTCGTTTTAGCCGCGCTGCTCGGCGCGCTCTTGCTGTTCACGAACAGAAACCAGGTGCTGATCGGGGATGTCAGCTTCATGAAATCAATGATCCCCCACCACTCGATTGCCATCAACAGTGGCCGGAAGGCGGACATCAGCGATCCGCGCGTACGCGAGCTGGCAGACCAGATCATTGCAGCTCAGGTCCGCGAAATAGCTGAAATGAAGTTGCTCATCGACGACATTGCCCGGAACGGCGAACGGGGAACAGAGAAACTTGCTCCCCGCTCCACCGAGATCACACCTGAAATGGAGCGCGAGATTCAAGAAGCGGTGCAGTAAATCGTAATGAGGTCATTTAGTCCGACCCATTTTTCGGGACACCGGAAGAATGGATTTTTCCCTGATTGCAAGGAGGTGAAATCATGCAGCTTTTGACGCGAAAAAACGGTGGTGAAACATCACTCCAGGAAGTGGCTGAAGCCTGGAAGAGAGAGGACCACAATGTTGACTGGAGCACGTATGAGACGGACAAGTGGGCCGTTGAATATGCCCAGAAATTGCTGGAAGAAGAAAAAGGAGCGCTCCGAAAAGAAACCAAGCCTGGTTCATGACGTTTCAGGAAATTCGTTTTTCGCCTGCGAACCAGGGGACAGACCATCGGTTTTGACAGCACCGAAAGATCCCATCACGTAAAAATCAT
Organism: Hydrogenophilales bacterium; assembly: GCA_024636675.1. Classification (GTDB taxonomy): domain Bacteria; phylum Pseudomonadota; class Gammaproteobacteria; order Burkholderiales; family Thiobacillaceae; genus Thiobacillus. The sequence goes on from JAGXGM010000037.1 coordinate 72,138, forward strand.
GGTCTGAGCTAACCCGGGGTTCCCCAGCCAGAACCGACGGCGAATCGGGGGATGCCTCCGGCTTTGCGCGGTCACCAAAAAAATCGTGGATTGCCCCCGTTATTCAGCGCCGATATGGGATCGCGCCTGGTCACTGGGCCGGCAGCGCGGAATATCCGGCGATACCGACCTCGCGGGTTCCTGTTTTCCTACACGACGTATCAGCGCCCGCCGACGCTCACGCCACCCGTCGTGGACATTTCGGCTCTGCGGCCTGCCCGAAACCCCCGGCCAGCGGGCTTCTCCGGCAAATCGGCCGCTCTCTGGCACGCAGGCGCAACCATCCTACACTTGTTGACAGGTGCCATATCGGCCCTTGGGTAACGTCATCCACTGTTGAAAGGAGATTTAAATGGACAACACGACAATCTATGGGAAACGAGCGATCGCGGCCGCCTGCCTGCTCGGAGCCGCTGCATGGAGCGGCACTGCTCCGGCGGCGGGCACCTCGTCGGACCGCAGCTCCCGCCAACCGGTCGAGGCTGGCGCACCGGCCGCCATCAGCGAGGAGGCGAAGGATGCCTTCAGCCACATCAACGAGGCGATCCGGGTGCTGCGCACCATGGAAGCCGATGCCGGTCTGCGCAACGCGCTGCAGCGAGCGCCGGGCGTGTTCGTCCTGCCAGATTACGGCCGTGCGGCGCTGGGGGTCGGCGCACGCGGCGGCGCCGGCGTGTTGTTCGTCAAGCGCGGCGGCGCCTGGTCCAACCCCGCCTTCTACACGCTAGGTGGCCTCAGCGTGGGCTTGCAGGCCGGCGCGGAAGGCGGCTCGATCGCCATGATCCTCAACAACCAAAAGGCGCTGAACAGCTTCAAGCAGAACAACAATTTCTCGCTCAATGCCGATGCCGGTCTGACCGTGATTACCTGGTCCGGCAAGGGGCAAGCGTCCGTAGGCAAAGGTGACGTCATCATGTGGTCGGATACCGCGGGCCTGTTCGGCGATGTCTCCGTCAGCGTCACCAACATCAACTTCGACGAAGATGAGACCAGCGCTTATTACGGCCAGCAGATTGCAGACCCCGGGAGCGTGATCGATGGCCGGGTCACGAATCCGCACGCTACCGCGCTGAAACGCGGGATGAAGGCCTTGCCGTCTGAAGGCGGGCAGAGCATGCCGGCTAACGAAAATGGCGCAGCGCCAGGTAGTCGACCACCGGAACGCGTACCCGGCAAACCGAAGGCCGACAGGGGAGAGGGACCGGCCGGCCGCGTCCACAATGCCACAGCCTGATGCGGCATCGGCCGTTGGTTTGCATGGAAGCAATAGCCAATGGGGGCAGTTCAACCTGCCCCCGTTTATTTTCCGCCCAGATGCCCGACCTTGACGAAGATCGTGCACCCCTCGCGGCTGAACGGCTGGTGTCGGCTCATATGCGGACTGCGCAGCCAGCTACCGGCCGGATAGCGCCCGAACTCATCCTCGAACACGCCCTCGAGCACCAGGATTTCCTCGCCGCCGAAATGCGCATGGCTCTGGAAAAACGTCTCCGGCTGCCAGCGCACCAGCGCCGCATGCTCGCCTGCGTGCTGGTGCAACGGCATCACCGCCAGTCCCGGTACCAGACCGGGCAGCCATTGCATGGACGCAGTATCCCGCCGCACCACCGCCGTATCTTCAGCGTCGAAAGCGTAACGCTTGACGAACAGCACACACCCCGCCTCACTGTGCAGCGCCCTGTCCGAACCCGGCGGATTGCGCAGGTAGGCACCCGCCGTCCACACGCCGCGCGCATCCGTCAGCGTGCCATCGAGCACCAGAATTTCCTCACCCAGTGCACCATCCGGCGATGCGAACACCGCACCCGCCGGCGCCTGCACCAGGCTGGTCGTGCCCGCACCCGCCTCCAGGCTGTCGAGCGGCTTGCAGGCCCCCTCGCCGTCCGCCGTGGCGAGCCAGGGCACCGTCGACGTCTCCACCACCACGCGTTCATTCACATCGGCATGCATGTCATTTTCTCGGTTGGATCACAAACGGGACAGTCTGAACTGACCGTACCTGCATTTAAGCCTGTCTAACCCATTCTTGCTCAAAAACCACGTCTGAACTGACCCTGTTCATGCGGGATCGATATCAGAACGGTTGGCGAAGGGTTTCGGCCTCAACCGGCGAGGACAAGCAGCTGGAACGCCATCATGGCAGCGAATGCCAGCGTCGCCGCCGTCGCGGCCGAGCTGCTCTCAATCTTCTCCAGAGCCCCGGGCAATAGCTCCGAGAACACCATCCAGATCATGGCGCCGGCAGCCAGGCCAAGGCCAACCGGCAATAGCGGGCGAAACGTCTCGACAAAGAGATAGGCGGGCGCCGCCATGATGGGCTGCGGCAGGCTGGTGAAGATCGCCCAGAGCGCGGCCTTCCAGACGGGCGACCCTTTCGGCACCAGCACCACTGCAATGGCCAGGCCCTCGGGCACATTGTGGAAGGCGATCGCAGTTGTAATGTAGGCCCCGAGCCCCTCGGACCCGGCGAAAGAGACACCCACGCCTACGCCTTCGGCGAAGGAATGCGCCGTCATGATGCCGAGGATGAGGAGTGCCTTGGTCGCGCTCGCGCCCTGCAGGTCAGCCACCCTCACGTCGCCCGTCCCCGACAGCAGCTTGTCGGCCAGGACGATCGCGCCGAGACCAAGCAGCACGCCCCCCAGCATGAGCATGACATCGAGAGACGCGCCTTCGGCGATCAGGCTGTGGCTCGCCGCCAGCATCAGGCCGGCGGCGGCGGCATTCGCCCAGCCAATGCTTCGCTGGCTAAGCTCCTTGGTGAACAGGAACGGCAGCGCGCCGACGCCGGTCATGATCGCCGTGATAAGCGCCGCCCCAACGACGACCCAGATGGAAGTCTCTATGGCTCACTCCGCAGGATGACAAAGGCAGAACCGGGATGGCGGCGGTCTGCGGCGAACCGCGGACGGCCATCAAGGCCGGTTAGTTGGCCGAAGCCCAACGAGGTGCTGATGAATTCCGTCATCGCGAGAAAAGACGTGACGCGATCCAGAGCGTAAGAAGGTCCGATCTGCGACTACTTGGTACCCTTCGAATAGTCGCGGCTGACGCTGGGATCGAGCTCCTTTGCGCGTTCCTTGCCCTTCTCCTCGGCCTCCTCCATTTCCTTCTTGTCGCCCTCCTTGGCGCGTTCCGCTGCTTCCTCGACTTTTCCCGACTCGACAAACTCCTGCGTGTCACGGTTGTATCGTTCAGCGGCTTCCTTGTCGCCCTCGCCCTGGATTTTGGTTTCCTTATCGCCCCCGCCCTGGATTTTGGATTGGTCTGTCATGTGATGCCTCCTGTCTGGTTGCGAGTTGAGAGGTGCTGTGAACCTCAATCGTGCACAGCCCACACCCGAAAATGCGCCTGCGTCTTTTGTCCGACACAGCACCTATGTTCAGGTATAGCACCCAGGGCCAACCGGGTTCAAAAAGACTGGTTGAGGACGACCAGTACCCATCCTGCAGCGCCATGAAGGGGCGCCTGCAATCGACCAGAACGCCAACTCACGGTGAGGGCAAGGGGAATACTGACCTGTTGGGTTCCAAATCATTCTGTTTGACACACAAACTCCGTTTGCTCAGGATAGCCAGCGTTTGGGCGCGTGTTATCGCATGCCAAACATCAAAACATGTTTAATCAACAGCCAAAAAAAGGAAAACAGGGATGCAAAAAAAATTCGCAGCGATCGCAATCGCAACGGCGCTGATTTCGGGGTGCGCATCGGTACCCATGGAAAGCAAGGAAGCCTCGGCCAGGGCCAAACAATTCAATCCCCCGTCGGAAGGGCATTCGGGGCTATACGTCTATCGCGACAGTTTCGTCGGCAAGGCGTTGAAAAAGGATATCTGGATAGACGGCAAGTGTATCGGCGAGTCTGCACCGGACGTGTTCTTTTACGAAGAAGTCAAAGGCGGCCAGCCACACACGATCTCCACCGAGTCGGAATTTTCCCCGAACGACCTGACGATCCAAACCCTGGCCGGGACCAATTACTTCATCAACCAATACATCAAACTGGGCGTGTTTGTCGGCGGGGCGGGGCTGGAACGGGTTGACGAAAAAGAAGGAAAAGAGGACATCATGAAATTGGCGTTGGCCAAACAGGGCACCTGCAGCAAATAAGCCTGCGCACAGTTGCGCAGCGCGCTACGCCAATACGCAGCTTGTGTTTGCAACAGGGTCGGTCCAGAGATGCACAATGCTACGACGCTGGACCTGACCCTGCCCCCTTCGCACTGCCCCCTTCGCACTGACCCCTTCGACGCTTATTCGAACGGGCGTTCCAGTCGCATCAGTACGTTAGACCCCTAGCCGAGCGCGGACGCTTGGGTGACGTCGCGCGCCGCTGCGTCGCCGCGCACCTCCATGAACCGGGCCAGGATCGGACCGCAAATCATGCCGAGGGCCAGGCGCAGGTCATTGTTGGGAACCACCATCGTGGTCGGGCGCGACATGAAAGCGCCGGGAATGCGCTCGAGCAAGTCGGGAAAGTCATGGCGCTCGCGGTCACGGAAGTGGATGATGCACAGCGATTCGTCGGCCAGCGGCACGTCGCGCGCGATGAACGGGTCGGAGGTATCCACCAGCGGCATGCGCTGGATGTTGATATCGGTCAGGCCGAACTGCGGAACGAGGTAATGGATATAGTCGTCCATGCGGCGCAGGATGGTTTCCACCGATTCTTCGGGCGTGCACGTGCCTTTTTTGCAGTCGCGGTGGATCTTCTGTATCCATTCCAGGTTGATGGCAGGCGCCACGCCGATCAGCAGATCCACATGCTGCGCCACATCGATGCCCTGGCGTCCCGCGCGACGATCGATTTCCGGCGGGAAATGGCGCGAGTCGACCTTGCGGCGCGTCCAGGTATTGGCCACCAGGCCGCCATGCTGCCCCTCGTAGAACAACAGATCGCTACCCGGCGGCAACGGCGCCCAGGGCGTGAACTCACCAGGTGGCACCCCCAGTTCCTCGCCGTGTTCAGCCGTGTGCGCATACTGGCGAACCACCCCGCTGCCGCATTCGCCATAGGTCCTGAAAAACGATTCCAGCTCCTGGAAATGATTGCACTCCGGCCCGAACCAGGAAATGTTGCGGCCGCTGGCCCGCGCTTCCTCGAGCAAGGCGGCAAACTGCCGGTCGGTATAGCGCCGGAAACCGTCGCCATGAACGATCGCGGGCTTGATGTTCAGGCGCTCGAAAATGAACTTGAACGCGTGGCGTATCGTGGACAGGCCAGAACCGGACGAGCCGGTGACAGCAATGATAGGATGCTGCTGGGACATGGTCGGTTATTCCCCCGGAGTGGCCAGAAGGCCACAGAGCGGAAAGTTTAACCCGGCGCACCCGTCCCGACACTAAACACTATTGTTTTTAACCCCGGCGTTTTTAACTCCGGATTGCGGCGCTGCGCTATTTGTTCCGCGCCGAGCGGGGAAAACGTGGGTTTGCAAGATCAAACCCGGTCTGCGGATGTCTGCGCGTCCCGTGGTTTCCCCGACTTACTCCACCTTGATATAAGCGAACCCTTCCTCGTTCTGCAGCTGGGCGATGCGCACGACGCCGGAGGGAACGAGAGTAACCGGCGCGTAAACTTTGCCTGGGTCGAGGCCGATCTGGCTACGTGTGATGTCGCACAACTCCAGCTTCACATTGTGAAGTGTCGCCAGCGTCATCAAGCGTCCGCGCAGGTTGTCACGCTGCTCCTTCAGCGCATCGTTCTCGGCAAACGGCGTATCGCGCAGGGGGTCGTCGGTGACGAAGCGTATGCCGTGCGAGAGGAAGACGATGCGGATGTCGTAATCGATGAACGCGTTGCTGTAGTACATCACCATGTTGTTGATGCTGGTGAGCATGGAACTGAAGCGGCGCGGGTCGGCGAAGTCAGCGTGGTAGACGACCTTGACCCCGGCGGCATGCGCCGGTTGCGGCAGCAGGGCGGCCAGCGTGCCCAGCATAAGAAGCATGCCGAGACAGGCGCGAAGCAGTGCTGAATTGGAACGAGCGTACATGAGAGCCTCCAATCGGTTGGGTTGTGAAAACCATACGACCTATTTGACCATCCTAGGCACTGCCTGAGGTAGCGGCAATCGCACGGTACGCCGATGCGCCCCACCGATGCGGCTGCCGGAGGTACAAGGTAAGCACCTCACAGGGGCTGGTCTTGCGTTTGACAGCAAAAGGCAAATTCCGTTTTCCATAGGGTTCAGCGATCCAACGGCCTCGGCTTGATCAGCCATCCCACCCAAGCCATCCGGCGACAATTCGGCTGACCCCTTTAGCTTTAGGCCCGAACCATGATCCGCGCAGCTTGGCCTATACTGAAAAACGCTTGTGCGCGGCCGAAATGCGTCCGGAAACCTCGTCAACGGAGCTCGCCCTTGGATAACCCTGTCCGACCCGCTTCAGATTCCCAGGATTCGGGCATCCTTGTGCCGCAGATTGCGCAAAGCTTTCATCTGCTGCCCATATCGCTGATCGTCAATCTGGCAATCGGACTCATTCTTGCAGCGGTTCTGTGGAACGCCGTGCCCACGCCCCTCCTGCTAAGCTGGTCAGGCTTGCTCATCGCCGTCACGGGGGCTCGATTCCTCACCTTGCGGGCGTTTAGAAACGCCGCCCCCAAAAGCGAGTCCGATCATGCTGTCTGGATGAAGTATTTTTTGGCAGGCGCATGCGCGGCCGGGGTGGTGTGGGGGCTGTCCGGAATTCTCCTGTTTCATCCCAGTTCCTTCCCGCACCAGGTCGTTCTCGCTTTTGTACTGGGGGGAATGGTGGCCGGAGCCGTTCCGCTACTGTCGTCCGTGCGCCACGCCTATGGGTGCTTCGCCATTCCGGTCATGGTACCCATCAGCATCCGAATGATGTGGGTGGGCGATCAGATCCATCTCGTCATGGGCCTGATGATCATCATCTTCGGTCTTGCCATGCTCGCCACGGCCATCCTGGTCCACCGCCTGTATCGCGACTCGGAAAAACTGCGTCGCGATCTGTTCTCATCCATCGAGGTGGAGCAGGCGCTGGAATACCTGGTCCGCCTGGACAGTCTCACCGGCATCCCGAACAGGCGGCTGTTCGAGGAAGAACTCGACAAGGAGTGGGCAAGGGCGAAACGCGACCATGCGCCGTTTTCAATCATCATGGCCGATATCGATCACTTCAAGGAATACAACGACCACTATGGGCACCCGGCCGGCGACCTGTGCCTGGTGGACGTTGCGCAGGCCATGCACCACACGCTGTCGCGCCCGGGCGATGTGGTGGCCCGAATCGGTGGCGAAGAGTTTGCGTTCCTGTTGCCGCAGACGGATCTGATTGGCGCAATCGCCGTAGCCGAGCAGATACGCGAGCGTATCCTGGCCTTGAATCTTCCCCACGACGCATCGCCCGTGGCCAGCCATGTCACCCTGAGTTTCGGCGTATCTTCGTCCGAGCTTGCTTCCGTCTCCACGCCTTCCGAGCTGATCCGCACATCGGACATCGCGCTCTATGAAGCCAAACGCAGCGGCCGCAATCAAATTGTGGCAGCCCCGAAAACGGCATCGGTTCTGGTCGCTGAGCCAAGGGGCTGGGAGCGAGGCCTCGGGGGCAGCTCAGCTTGGCCCATTTATAGGCCTCCATTTATTTGATTGCCCGAGGCTGGGACGTCCGTCCCGCCTGTACCGGATCAGTACATCACCTTCATCTTCGACAACTCTTCCTTGGTCACGGCCGGCATGTCGCCCTTCTTGTCCCAGCGCTTGTGGGTCCAGGCGTCTTCGCCAACCCACGCCTTGAAAGTCTTAAAATTCTTCTGCCGCTCGGCGTCCGTCGTGCCGAGGTACTGATACATGTTGCCCGGCTTGCCGCCCTTGCGGTTCTCGCCGTCGTCGAGCCGGCGCATGATTGCGCCGGTATCCGGCCAGCCCACAAAAAAAATCAGGTCCGCATAGGTATCCATGCGCGGTCCTTTCATCATCTTGGTGTACTTGTCCTTGTTTTCCAGGAAATCACCGAGGTAGGGCGACGATGCGCCATGGCACGCCGCGCACTGGGCATTCCACAGCGGGCGGATGTCCTTGCGGTAGGTGATATCGGACGCCAGCGCCGGGGCGGCCAGCGCCAAGCAGACAAGGGATTGAACGAGAGTCTTGAACATGATTTCTCCATGCGAACAACGGAAACGGAAACGGGGCGATGTGGCACGCGGCTGCATCGACTACGCAATTTACAACGAAACCTGCCGCCCGTCGCACATGGCCTGCCCACTTTGCGCGCCATTTTTATAGGCGCCGGCAGGGGATTTATCGCCGCCGACCGGATGCGCGGACGCGGCCGGGAATGCAACTTATCTAGACTTGACCCCAAGGCTTTGCAATTCCGTTTCGGTTTTGAGCAGCAAGGCGGAGGGGAGCGCGGGAGCTGCGGCCGGCTGCGGTGCAGCCATCGCCACCGGCTCTATGTAGCAGATTCTGTGTGGCAGTCAAAGCCTCCAGGCAACGCCCACGGAAGCTGATGTCGAGCGGTAATTGTTCAGGCCTTGGCCATGGCGGGCGTGCAATGAGAAGACGGGACCGTCACGGCGCGTCTGTGCCTCGATGCCGGCGGCAGCCTCGCCAAACAGATGTTGCCCGGCGCCGGGGGAAAGCAGCTCCGGCGCGTTGACCAGATTCGCGCCGATTTCCAGATAGGGCCGGACCAAGGAGGACGCCGGGGTGGACACGCGCACTGCGTTGGCCCACTCGGCCAGGGACACCGAACGCTTGTCCCCGTAGACGGGCGAATCCTCAACCTGCTCGGTGGACAGTGCCAGCGTCGAGCGCAGCGAGACCGTCGGGCTCGGAAGGTATTCCACACGACCGATCGCATCGGCGCGCCAGCCTCGGGCGACAAAACGCGTCGGCGTGGCTGTCACATCCGTCTCGTCATAGCGGGTGCGAAAAACGCCAAAGGCTCCCGAGTAACGCCACCGCTCGGAAGCCGCGGGAATCGTCTGGGCATAGGCGTAAGCGCCCAATTGGGCCACCTCCTGCGACACGCCGTCAGACCAGTCCATGTCGCCGAACCCATAGACCCCGATCGCACCCCAGCGGAGCGACGCGGTCCGCGACAGGTCGCCGCCCAGAAAAACATGACGCAAGGACGAATCGTAGCGATCGCTACCTGAACCGCCGCGCCCGGACTGCCCCTCCGCACCGATGGCGATGTCGGGCAGACCTGCGGGGGTGAGGGTCTCAGCATAGTGCGACGCGATCAGCGGACCCGAATCAGGCGTTGAATCGAGCATCCGCAGCGCAGCGCGCTGACCCCCACGGGCCAGCAGAGCGGATGCGGAACGCAGTGCGGTTCGTGGGGAAGCAGCAGCGAGGACGAGATGGAGCGTGCTCTCCTTTTGAATGCTGTAGTCAGAAAGGGTGCGGCCATCTTCGAGCACCTTGCCGGCAAAGATGAGGATTTGCTGATCAGGCGGGATGCCCTCCTTTTCCTGGATCTTGGCCTTGACGTTGTCGATGGAGTCGTTCGCCTCGACCTCGAGCGCGATATTCTTTCCTGTAGGCGTTCTCACGAAGATCTGCATGGCGAATGCAGGGCTGATCAGGCAAAGGGATAGCAGGGCTGTGCAAAGGAAGCGCATGGCAATATGCTTGTTGTTGGGGAAACGTGCGGCCGGGATTCTATGGCAATCCTCCCGGCGAGTTCCTCCTTATCGGAGAATGTTCCCGGTTCTTTAAGGCGACTCGAAGCAGCGCCACGACCCGATCGTTTTTGCGCGTTCAGTCGCCCCCGCGAACACTGAGAATTCGCCGAACTACTTGATCAAGGACGACATCGGTCATGTTTTTAGATAAAAAGTAGATAAAAAGGGTCAGACTGAGCTGACCCGGGTTTTACGGACACTTTTGAAAGTAGACAATACTACTGGAGGTGTCAGATGGGTAAAGAAGTCCAGAAGGTCAATACGGACCGTAAACGTCAGCGTTACAGCAAGGAA
>JAGXGM010000038.1 GCA_024636675.1 Hydrogenophilales bacterium
CCTCAACAAGCCCGACGTCAACATCTCGACGGCGGAAGACCCGGCGGAAATCCAGCTGCCCGGCATCAACCAGGTCAACGTCAACGACAAGGCCGGCCTGACCTTTTCGGCGGCACTGAAATCCTTCCTGCGTCAGGATCCAGACGTCATCATGGTCGGCGAGATCCGCGACCTGGAAACCGCCGACATCGCCATCAAGGCCGCGCAGACCGGCCACATGGTGATGTCCACCCTGCACACCAACGATGCGCCCGGCACCCTGACCCGACTGCTCAACATGGGCGTGGCGCCGTTCAACGTCGCTTCCTCGGTGATCCTGATCACCGCGCAGCGGCTGGCGCGCCGGCTGTGCTCATGCAAGCAGCCCACCGATATTCCGCAGGAAGCCCTATTGGCGGCCGGCTTCACCGAGGACCAGCTGGACGGCAGTTGGAAGCCGCATAAGCCGGTGGGCTGCGATATCTGTGGCGGCACCGGCTACAAGGGACGGGTGGGCATTTATCAGGTAATGCCGATTACCGACGCCATGACGCGCATCATCATCAAGGGCGGCAACGAATCCGATATTGGCGATCAGGCGCGGCGCGAAGGCGTGCGCGACCTGCGCCAGGCAGGGCTGTTGAAAGTGAAAGCCGGTCTCACCTCGCTGGAAGAGGTCGAGGCCGTCACCAACCTTTAAGGAATTTTTTTATGGCTACAGCGGCAAAGGCAATCAAGGACGCCACCTTCCTGTGGGAGGGCATGGACAAGCGCGGCAAGAAGGTCAAAGGCCAGATGCAGGCTGGTGGCGAAGCAGTGGTCAATTCCCTGCTGCGCAGGCAGGGCGTTACCGTCACCAAGGTCAAAAAACAAAGCACGTTGTTTTCAAGCGGCAAGCGTGTCACCGAAAAGGATGTCACCCTGTTCACCCGCCAGCTGGCGACCATGATGAAGGCCGGGGTGCCGCTGCTGCAATCGTTTGAAATCGTGGCGCGCGGGCACTCCAATCCGTCGATGCAGCGCCTGCTGCTGGAAATCAAGGCGGACATCGAGAAAGGCAGCAGCCTCACTCAGGCCTTCGGCCGCCACCCGCTGTATTTCGACGCCCTGTTCTGCAACCTGGTGGGCGCGGGCGAATCGGCCGGTATTCTGGATGGCGTGCTCGAACGCCTGGCGATCTACAAGGAAAAGATCCTCGGCATCAAGAGCAAGATCAAGGCGGCGCTGTTCTACCCGGTTTCCATCATTGTGGTGGCGTTCGTCATCACCGCCGTCATCATGATTTTCGTGATCCCGGCGTTCAAGGACCTGTTCAGCAGCTTTGGCGCGGACCTGCCGGGGCCAACTTTGGTGGTGATGGCCATGTCGGACTTCTTTGTCGAATGGTGGTGGGCAATTTTCGGCATTGTCGGCGGCGGGATCTATGCCCTGCTGCAAGCCTGGAAGCGCTCGCGCAAAGTGCAGATGTTCATGGACCGCGTCATGCTCAAGTTGCCGATCTTCGGTGCGGTGATCGAAAAAGCCACCATTGCGCGCTGGACGCGCACCTTGTCCACCATGTTTGCAGCCGGTGTGCCACTGGTTGAAGCGCTCGACTCGGTGGGTGGGGCGTCGGGCAATCAGGTGTTCGTCGAGGCCACCCAAAAGATCCGGGGCGAAGTCTCGACCGGCACGGCGCTGACGCAGGCGATGCAGAACTCGGGGCGGTTTCCCAATATGGTGCTGCAGATGACCGCCATCGGCGAGGAGTCCGGCGCGCTCGATTCCATGCTGGGCAAGGTGGCCGACTTTTACGAGGCCGAGGTGGATGACGCCGTGGCAGCCCTGTCCAGCCTGATGGAACCGATCATCATGGTGGTTCTGGGCGTGCTCATTGGCGGCATGGTGATCGCCATGTACCTGCCGATCTTCAAGATGGGCTCGGTCGTCTGATGGAACTGTTGCACGCCGAACCAGCCCTGTTCACCGGGCTGGTTTTTTTGTTCAGCCTGCTGATCGGCAGCTTTCTCAACGTCGTTATCCATCGCCTGCCCAAGATGATGGAGGCAGAATGGCATGCGCAGTGCGCCGAATTGCGCGGCGAAACGCCTGCTGAATCCACGCCTTACAACCTCGCCGTGCCGCGTTCGGCCTGTCCGCAGTGCGGGCATCAGATTACCGCGCTGGAAAATATCCCGCTGCTGTCCTGGCTATGGCTGCGCGGACGCTGCTCTGCCTGCCGCACGCCGATCGGCGTACGCTATCCACTGGTCGAATTGCTTACCGCACTGCTGTCGGCGGCGGTGGCCTGGAAGTGGGGCCTCAGCGTGCAAACGCTGGGCGCGCTGTTCCTGGTGTGGACGCTGGTCGCGCTGGCGTTCATCGACCTCGATACCACCCTGCTGCCCGACAGCCTCACCCTACCGCTTCTGTGGCTGGGTCTGCTGTTCAATCTGGGCGGCTATTTTGCCAGCCTGCCGGATGCGGTCATCGGCGCCATCGTCGGCTACGGGGTGCTGTGGTCGGTGTACTGGCTGTTCAAACTGGTCACCGGCAAGGACGGCATGGGCTACGGCGACTTCAAACTGCTGGCAGCCATCGGCGCCTGGCTCGGCTGGCAGGTGCTGCCGGTGACCCTGCTGCTGTCGTCGGTGGTCGGCGCGGCGATCGGCATCGCGATGATCGTGCTGGTCAAGCACGACCGGCGCATGCCAATTCCATTTGGCCCCTATCTGGCTGGAGGCGGCCTGGTCGCGCTGTTCTTCGGCGCCGAGCTGACCCAGGCTTACCTCGGTCAATTCTGATGTTTGCGGTCGGCCTCACCGGCGGCATCGGTTCGGGCAAGTCAACCGTTGCTGATTGCTTCGCCGCGCATGGCGTGCCGGTGATCGACACCGATGTCATTGCACGCGACCTGACCGCACCCGCAAGGGGTGTGCCACCAGATGCTGCGGAAGGGTCGCTGCCCGGCAGCGGGGAACCTGCCGGCGTACCCCTTGCGGGTGCTCGCCCTGCGGGCGGTCTTGGCGCACCCCCCGGCGGCACGGCGCTGGAGGCGATCCGCGCGGTGTTCGGCGATGCGGTGATGCAGGCAGACGGCACGCTGGACCGTGCTGCCCTGCGCCGCGGCGTATTTGCCGACAGTGTCGCGCGGCACCAGCTCGAAGCCATTCTGCATCCGCGCATCCGGCTGGTGGTGGAGCAGAGGCTGATAACGCTGACTGCGCCCTATGCGCTGATCGTGATTCCGCTGCTGGTGGAAACCGGCGGCTACCGGGATGTGTTGAATCGTGTGCTGGTGGTCGATTGCCCGGAAGAGGTGCAGATCGCGCGGGTGAAGGCGAGAAGCGGACTCACGCATGACGAAATAAAGGCCATTCTCGCGGCACAGGCCGGGCGTGCCGAACGCCTGGCCGTGGCGGACGATATCATCATCAATGCCTCAACTCTGGAGGCCTTGCAAGCTGAAGTGGCCGTGCTGCACCGGCGTTACCTGGAGCTTGCCTCTGCGCCGCTGCCTTGATTTTCCGCATGAATCGGCGACAATCGATGCATTCAAACCAACGCGTCGCGGTGTGATCCACTACGAATACCCCCTGAGCGAACGCATCCGCACCTTGCTGCGGCTGGAGAGTCTGTTCGAACGCTTCGATGCCTATGCCGCATCGCCCGATCCGCACGCGCATCATGCAGCGTTGCTGACCTTGTTCGAAATGGCGGAAGTGGCAGCGCGCGCCGACCTCAAATCCGATCTGTTACAGGAACTGGACCGGCAGAAATCCGTATTGAGTGCACTACGCGGCAATCCGCATGTGGAGGCTGCGACGCTGGAAAAGGTGCTGGCAGCGATTGAGTCGGCGCACCTTGGCATTTATCAGCAGCCCGGAAAAGTCGGTCAGCATCTGCGCGAGGACGACTGGCTGATGACCATCAAACAGCGGTCGGTTATCCCGGGCGGGATGTGCGAATTCGATCTGCCGTCCTATCACTACTGGCGGCACCAACCTGCTGAGCAACGCATGCAGCAATTGCAGTGCTGGCTGGCACCATTCTCATCCATTCGTGCCGCGGTCGACATTGTGCTGGGTTTGCTGCGAGACAGTGGTCAGCCTGAGATACAGCATGCGGGAAACGGCCATTATCAGCGCATGCTCGAGTCGCGCAACCCGCAACTTATCCGCATCACCCTCGGCGACAGCCTGCCCTGCGTGCCGGAGATCTCCGCCAACAAGTACATGCTCAACATCCGCTTCGTGCCTGCGGGATCCGGACAGATGCGTGCCTGTTCCGCCCAGCCGATCGACTTTGACCTGACCTTTTGCACCCTGTGAAGCCCGATACCAAATTACCCGTTGTCAGTTGCCCGATATGCGGCGCGGCCGTGAAATGGACGGCCGAAAATCGCTGGAAGCCGTTTTGCAGCGAGCGCTGCAAAATGATCGACCTGGGCCAGTGGGCCACCGAGAAATATCGTGTGCCGGTGGAGCCCCGGCTGGATGAAGGCGAAGCAACCGATGAAGACGATCGTCTGCAGTAATTAGCGCGTGTGAGTCTTGACGCCTGATTCGGTGCCCAGCAGCAGCACATCCGCTCCACGCCGCGCGAACAAGCCGTTGGTGACTACGCCGACAATGTGATTGATCGCTGTCTCCAGCGACACCGGATCGACGATTGACAAACCATGGACGTCGAGAATGAGGTTGCCGTTGTCGGTGGTGAAGCCTTCCCGCAATCGGGGTTGCCCCCCCAGTTTCACCAGTTCGCGTGCTACGTAGGAGCGCGCCATCGGGATGACCTCGACCGGCAGCGGGAATGTTCCCAACACGTCGACCAGCTTGCTTTCGTCTGCGATGCAGATGAACTGCTTGCTGCACGCCGCCACGATTTTCTCGCGGGTCAACGCGCCGCCGCCGCCCTTGATCATGGCGAAGTGCTCGGTGATTTCATCGGCGCCGTCGACGTAAATCTCGAGTTCGCCCACGCTGTTGAGATCCAGAACCTGGATACCATGGCTTTTCAGGCGGGCAGCGGTGGCTTCAGAGCTGGCCACCGCGCCGTCGATGCGGCCCTTGACCTCGGCCAGCGCGTCGATGAAATGGTTGGCAGTCGAGCCGGTGCCCACCCCGACAATGCCGCCGCGGGCATACTCCACCGCGGCACGTGCCACGGCTTGCTTCATTTCGTCTTGAGTCATGATGTTTTCGTCGATTTTCGATGCAGCCCGCTAAGATAGCGGCATCGCTCCATTTTTACAAACCTCGCATCCGCCGCCGCCATGAGCCCACCTGACGATTACCTCGAACGCATCCTCACCTCGCGCGTCTATGACGTGGCGGTGGAGACCCCGCTGGACGAGGCCCATAATCTGTCGCGCCGTCTCAACAACCGGATTCTGTTGAAGCGCGAGGATCTGCAGCCGGTATTTTCATTCAAGTGCCGTGGCGCCTACAACAAGATGGCGAAGCTGACCCCCGCCCAGTTGACGCGCGGGGTGGTGGCGGCCTCGGCCGGAAACCACGCGCAGGGAGTGGCGCTGGCGGCGCAAAAACTCGGCGTGACGGCCATCATCGTGATGCCGGCCACCACGCCCAAGATCAAAGTCGATGCGGTGGCTGCGCGCGGCGCGCAGGTGATCCTGCACGGCGACAATTATGACGAGGCCTGCGCCCACGCGACCACGCTCGCCAAGGAAGCGAAGGCGACCTTCGTCCATCCCTACGACGATCCCGACGTCATCGCCGGCCAGGGCACGGTGGCGATGGAGCTGTTGCGCCAGCATCCAGGCCCGATCCATTCTGTTTATATCCCGGTCGGCGGCGGCGGACTGATTGCCGGCATGGCGGCCTACATCAAGCGGCTGCGTCCGGAAATCAAAATCATTGGCGTCGAGCCCGAAGATGCGGACGCCATGGCGCGCTCGCTGTGCAAGGGCAAGCGCATCACGCTGCCGCGCGTGGGCATATTTGCCGATGGCGTGGCGGTCAAAACGGTCGGCAAGGAAACCTTCCGGTTGGCGCAGTTGTATGTCGACGAAATCATGCGCGTCAACAACGATGCGATTTGCGCGGCAATCAAGGACGTGTTCGAGGACACCCGTTCGATTCTGGAACCGGCCGGGGCACTGTCGATCGCCGGAATGAAGGCGGCCATCGCCGGCGACAAACTGAAGGGCAAGACGCTGGTCGCAGTAGCGTCAGGGGCTAACATGAACTTCGACCGCCTTCGCCACATCGCCGAACGGGCCGAACTGGGCGAGAAGCGGGAAGCCGTGCTGGCGGTGACCATTCCCGAAACGCCGGGCAGCTTCAAGACCTTCTGCGGCTTGCTGGGCGCGCGGAATATCACCGAATTCAACTACCGCTATTCCGACCCCAGGGTGGCGCGCGTGTTCGTCGGCCTGTCGGTGCCGGGTGCGGGCGAGGGCGCGCGCGTGGTCGAGTTGTTGAAGCGTCACGGCCTGGAAGCGCTTGACCTCACCGACAACGAGATGGCCAAACTGCACATTCGCCATCTGGTCGGCGGGCGTGCGCCGGAGGCGGTCAACGAGGTACTGTATCGCTTCGAATTCCCCGAGCGCCCCGGTGCCCTGATGCAGTTTCTGGAAAGCATGAGCCGCGGCTGGAATATCAGTCTGTTCCACTACCGCAACCACGGCGCGGACTATGGCCGCATCCTGGTTGGCATTCAGGTGCCGGAAAAAGAAAAGCCCAGCTTCCAGACGTTTCTGGACGGGTTGGGCTACCGGTATTGGGACGAATCCCGCAATCCGGCCTACAAGCTTTTCCTGGCCTGACTTACTTCTCCAGGTCGCAGCGTCGACGCCGAACAGACGGTAGATCGGCGTTTTTGACTAGCCCGCTGGCGGGCGCCAGCACATTGCATCATTGCAAAAGATCACCCGGGCGATGGGGGCGAGATCAGCCAGGACGCGAATGGTACGTTCAAGCGCAGTGACGCTGGCGTTCCGGCGAGTCTCTCGAAAAAAGTGAATATTGGATTCCACTATAGTGTGTCCAAGAGGCTTCGATGTGAGGAAATGAGTCGGGCTGGGTCCGGCTGATTTTCGCTCGGGCGACGCCCACCTGCTGCATGTTACGCTCGTGCCATGTTTCGAATAATCGGTTTTTTCCTGTTGGTGGTGTGGCCCGTGGCGCCCGTGTGGGCGGCCCCGGGTGACGCTGCTGTTCTTCAGGCGCAGCAGGCATTTTCCGCACGCAAGCTGACCGATCTGGAGCGTGCCGCGCGCGCTGTGCCGGATGATCATGTGCTGTCGCCCTATATCGAATACTGGCGCCTGATGCTGACGAGCAGCGCCAGGGATGCGCGCATTGCCGATTTTCTGGCGCGCTATCCCGGTAGCCGCCTGGCCGAAGCCCTGCGTGCCGACTGGCTGAAATCGCTCGGCGTGCGCGAGGCGTGGCCGCAGTACCTGGCCGAGTACCCGCGCCTCGTTAGCCCTGATGCAACGCACCAGTGCTATGCCTATCGTGCGGAGTGGGCGCAGGGGGATCGCAGCCATCAGCGTGAAGCGGTGGCAATGTGGTTCACCGGACGCGACATGCCGTCGGCCTGCACCCCCTTATTCGAACAGATGATCGAGGCCGGGTTGATCCGCGAGGAGGACGTCTGGCGGCGCCTGCGGCTGGCGTTGGACGCCAATAACCCTAATGTCGCCCGGGCCGTGGCCAATGCCTTGCCCGCCGCGCAGCGCCCCGCCGCCTCCCTGTTTGAGCGGGCCAGCCGTGATCCTGCACGCTTGCTGAATACGGATAGCCTTGATCTGGGCCAGCGCAGTCACCGCGAGATTGCGCTTTATGCGCTCGATCAGCTGGCCAGGCGCAGTACGACGGAGGCTGAGCAGGCGCTGCACAAGCGCGCAATGCAGTTCGACACGGAAGAATTGCGCACGGCCTGGGCGCGTATCGCTACCTCGGCGGCGCGTCGCCATGAGCCGGTTGCCTTGGCGTGGTTTCAGCAGGCGGGGGTGGCGCCGACCAACGATTTTCAGCGTGAATGGTGGGTGCGCGCGGCGCTACGCGCAGGCGAGTGGCAAACCGTACAGCTGGTAATCGAGAGCATGAGTGACGCGGCCCGTGCGGAGCCCGTCTGGCGCTACTGGCGCGCCCGCGCCCTCCAGGCCAACGGCCAACGTACGGCGTCGAACTTGCTGTTTCTGGCGCTGGCGCGCGAGCATCATTACTACGGTCAACTGGCGCAGGAAGAACTCGGCCCGGTGTTGCAGGCGCCTGTTGTCAAAAACAAGACGGGTGGCGATCACGTCGAGGCGATTGCGCGCCTTCCCGGTGTCGCGCGTGCGCAGGCCTTATATGAGCTCGGTCTGCGCAGGGAGGCCAGCGAGGAGTGGGTCTGGACGATCCGCACGTTTTCCGACGCCCAGCTGCTGGCGGCTGCCGAACTGGCCCGGCGCATGGAATGGTATGACCGCGCCATCAACACCGCCGAGCGCACCCGCGAACTGCACGATTTCGAATTGCGATTTCTGGCGCCTTACCGCGAACTGGCGCAGAAGGCCGCGCGTGAAAACGAGCTGGACGAAGCCTGGGTGTTCGGTCTGATGCGGCAGGAAAGCCGCTTCGTCAACGTGGCGCGATCCAGCGTTGGCGCGTCCGGCCTGATGCAGATCATGCCGGCCACGGCCAGCTGGATCGCGAAGCGTCTAGGCATCAGGGATTTTCACCCGCGTGAGATGCAGGATCCGGCCAAAAATATCCAGTTTGGCGCCTATTACCTGAAGCACGTTCAAACCAGCCTGGACGGCTCGCCGGTGCTCGCCACCGCCGCCTACAATGCCGGGCCCGGGCGGGCGCAGCGCTGGCGCGACACCCGGCCGATGGAAGCGGCGGTCTACATCGAATCGATCCCGTTCGCTGAAACACGCGATTACGTCAAGAAAGTGATGAGCAATGCCATGTATTACGCGGCGCGTTTCGGACAGCCGTCTGTGCTGCTGAAAGACCGGCTGGGCACGGTGCCGCCGCGAAAAGGCCCGCCATAACGTCATCCGGTGCGGACGCCTCGGCGGAACTCGATTAAAATCAGCAACGCCTTATATTCTGAAACCTATTCCACCATGAAGATTGAACGCATCTGCATCCTCGGCGGGTCCGGCTTTGTCGGCACCCATCTCGTCAGCCAGCTCGCCACGCGTGGCTTCCAGGTTCGTGTGCTCTCCCGCCGCCGCGAAACGGCCAAGGAACTGATCCTGCTGCCCACGGTGGAGGTAATCGAGGCCGATGTGCACGATCAGCAAGAGCTTATCCGTCATTTCCGCGGTATGGATGCCGTCATCAACCTGGCCGGCATCCTGCACGAAAGGACGATCGGCCGCTCCGACCTGCCCGCCGCCCGCCGCGGCGATTTCCAGAGGGTTCATGTTGAACTGACGCGCAAGGTTGTCCACGCCTGCGGCGAGGCGGGCGTGAACCGCCTGCTGCACATGAGCGCGCTCGGTGCCAACGCGAATTCGCGCTCTGCCTACCAGCGTTCAAAGGGCGTCGCCGAAGCACTGGTGCGCGAGGCAGGGATGCACCATGTCGAGCATGAGAACTGGTATCTCAACGGCCCCAAGTTCATCCATGGCTACGGCCTTGATGTCACGATTTTCCGTCCATCGGTGATTTTCGGTCGCGGCGACTCCTTCCTGTCGATGTTCGCCCGCCTGCTGAAGGTTTTCCCCGTGCTGCCACTGGCAAACGCGGCAGCGCGCTTCGCTCCGGTGCACGTCGAAGACGTCGCGCGCGCGTATGCCGACAGTCTCGACAACCCCGCGACCTACGGCCAGACCTATGAGCTGTGCGGCCCCAATGCCTATACCCTGCAGCAACTGGTGAGTTATGTGGGCGAAGTCACCGGCAAGCCACGCAGCATCATCCCGCTGGGCAAATGGATGTCGTATTTCCAGGCCTGGGCGCTCGAATTCAAGCCCGGCAGCAAGCTGATGACGCGCGACAATTACTACGCCATGAGCACGGACAACGTGTGCGCCGGCGGCTGGCCGCCGGTGTTCGATTTCCAGCCGACAGCACTCGAAGCCGTCGCGCCGGAGTATCTGCGTGCCGGCACACCCCGTGCGCGCTACGAGGGCTACCGCGAAGGCGCCCGCCGCTAACGCTGCGCTCTGCCGCCATGAAGACCTATATCGTTGGCGGCGCGGTGCGGGACCGCTTGCTGGGCTTGCCGGTGGCCGATCGCGACCACGTCGTCGTCGGCGCCACGCCGGACGAGATGCTGGCGCTGGGCTTTCAGCCGGTAGGCAAGGATTTCCCGGTTTTCCTGCATCCTCAGACTCACGAGGAATACGCGCTGGCGCGCACCGAGCGCAAGTCCGGCCATGGCTACAAAGGGTTCAAGGTATACGCCGCGCCGGATGTCACGCTGGAAGAGGACTTGCTGCGGCGCGACCTCACCATCAACGCGATGGCCGAGGACGAGACCGGCGCACTGATCGACCCCCATGGCGGCCAGCGCGACCTGACGGCCAGGATCTTCCGCCATGTCAGTGCGGCATTCGCCGAAGATCCCGTTCGAATTCTAAGAGTGGCGCGTTTTGCCGCCCGCTTCACCGATTTTTCCGTAGCGCCGGAAACCCTCGCATTGATGCGGCAGATGGTGGACAACGGCGAGGTCGATGCGCTGGTGCCCGAGCGGGTGTGGCAGGAAGTCGCGCGCGGCCTGATGCACGCACAGCCCTCGCGCATGTTCCAGGTGCTGCGCGACTGCGGCGCGCTGGTCCGGCTGTTTCCCGAAATCGACCGTCTGTTCGGCGTACCGCAGCCGCCGCAGCATCACCCGGAAATCGACACGGGTGCACACGTCATGCTGGTGGTCGACTGGGCCGCGCGGCAGGGCTTCAGTCTGCCGGTGCGCTTTGCGGCGTTGACCCACGACCTGGGAAAAGGCGCCACCCCGCCCGAGCAGTGGCCCCGGCACCATGGCCACGAAGCCAAAAGCGCCGAACTGGTGGGCGCGCTCTGCCAGCGCATCCGTGTGCCCGCCGACTGCCGCGACCTCGCCGTCGCGGTGGCGCGCGAGCACGGCCAGGTGCATCGCGCGCTGGAACTGCGTCCCGGCACCCTCGTCGAGCTGCTGGAACGGGTCGATGCTTTCCGCCGGCCCGATCGCTTCGAGGAATTCCTGCAGGCCTGCGAGTGCGATTTCCGCGGGCGGCCGGGCTATGCGGACAAAGCTTTTCCTGCCCCCGACTATTTGCGGCAAGCGCTGCAGGCCGCACAGGCAATCGATGCTGCTGCCGTGGCACGCAACGCCGATCCGGCACGCATCCGGGAGGCGATCTTCCAGGCGCGGGCGGCCGCCGTGGCGGCGTGGCGCGATCGGCCGGCAGCCGGCAGCCTGTAAGTCCGGCCCATCCGGCGATCCCCGCGGCGAACCAGCCCGATTTTTATCGGCAATGCGCCGGCAGTTCAATCCGCTTGTGTCTATCCTTGAAGAGGCTTGTTCCTCGATCGTCAAAAGGGGTGCGTTCATGAAATCCAGATTGCTTGTTGTGCTGCTGGCCACCGCGCTGGCTCCGGCCCTGATTGGCTGTGAGACCGGTCCGCGCTATGGCGAGGTCGCGGTGCGCGACCCATACTATTCGGCGAGGGTGGTGTTTACCGATCATGACCGCCGCCTGATTCATGACTATTACGAACCGCGCTACAGGAAACTCCCTCCCGGCCAGGTCAAGAAGGGCCGGCTTCCCCCCGGCCATGCCTGGCGGGTTAGGCATGCCCAGCGAATCAGCGATGACGCGCAATTGCGCTACCTCCCCTATGCGCTGGATCAACGCCTTTCGCGACTGCCGCCGGAGTATGTGCGCGTCATCCTCGGCACTGATGTGGTGATCATGAATACGCGTACCCGTGTGGTAGTGGACATTCTGGAGGACATCGCCGACTGAGCCGGTGTTGCCTGACAGGCGTGCATCGGCAATGAACCAGACAGGTGGAACCGCCATGGATGGGGTGCACTGGGCGCATTTTCCGCACCAGGCCGACATGGGGGTGCGCGGCGTCGGCCCCACCCTGGCGGCCGCCTTCGAGCAGGCAGCGCTGGCGATGACCGCCGTGGTGACCGATCCGGCCAGCGTGGCGCCGGCGACGGCAGTCAATATCGAGTGCGAGGCGCCGGACGACGCGTTGCTGCTGGTCGACTGGCTCAATGCGCTGATCCTCGAAATGGCGGCGCGCCACATGCTGTTCAGCCGCTTCGAAGTCGGCCTCGACGGGCGTCATCTGCATGCCACCGCTTGGGGCGAGGCGGTGGGCATCGAAAAGCACCGGCCAGTCGTCGAAATCAAAGGCGCCACCTACACTGAACTGAAAGTGATGCGGGACGAATCCGGACAGTGGCTGGCCCAGTGCGTGGTGGACGTGTGAAATGAATCTAGCCCGGCTCAAGCAGGGGTCGGATGTCGAATGGCGTATCGCGCCGTTCGGAAAAATGCGTGTGCCGGCGGTGCTCTATGCCGACCAGGCATTGATCAGCGAAATGGACGACAAGGTGTTCGAGCAGATCACCAATGTCGCCACGCTGCCGGGCATCGTCCAGGCCGCCTTCGCCATGCCGGATGCCCACTGGGGTTACGGCTTCCCGATCGGCGGGGTGGCGGCGTTCGATGCCGACGCTGGCGGCGTGGTGTCGGCCGGCGGGGTGGGGTTCGACATCTCCTGTGGCGTGCGCACCCTGCACACCGGACTCAAGGCCGCCGACATCGCGCCGCTCAAGCAGCGGCTGGCCGACCGGCTATTCACCCATATCCCGGCAGGCGTCGGCAGCTCCGGCCTGTTGCGCCTCGACGCCGGCGAGATGGACGCGATGTTGCGCGGCGGCGCGCGCTGGGCAGTCGAGCACGGCTACGGCAGCGAGGTCGATCTCGACCGCATCGAGGAGCACGGCTGCATGGCCGGCGCCGAGCCGAACCGGGTGTCTGAGCACGCCAAGCGCCGCCAGCGCGACGAGATCGGCACCCTTGGCTCCGGCAATCATTACCTCGAATTGCAGGAGATCGTCGAAATCTACGACACGAAAGCGGCCGACCGCTTCCGCCTGCGCCAGGGCGAGGTGGTGGTCAGCATCCATTGCGGATCGCGCGGGCTGGGGCACCAGATCGGCACCGAATTCCTCAAGCAGATGGTGATCGCCGCGCCGGGTTACGGCATCGAGCTGCCCGACCGCGAGCTCGCCTGCGCACCCATCCATTCGCCTGTCGGCCAGGCCTACCTCGGCGCCATGCGCGCGGCGGTCAACTGCGCCCTGGCCAACCGCCAGGTGATCACCCACCTCGCCCGCAAGGTGTTTGCCGACATCGTCCCGGGCACGCGTCTCGACCTGATCTACGACGTCTCGCACAACACCTGCAAGGAGGAATGGCATACGGTCGGTGGCCAGACGCGCCGCCTGTATGTGCACCGCAAGGGTGCGACGCGCGCCTTCGGCCCGGGCCACCCGAGCCTGCCCGGCGAGTTGCGCGATATCGGCCAGCCGGTGCTGATCGGCGGCAGCATGGGCACCGCGTCCTACATCCTGGTCGGCACCGAGGAAGGCATGTCGCGCGCCTTCAGCTCCGCCTGCCACGGTGCCGGACGTTCCATGAGCCGCCATCAGGCCACCCGCCAGTGGCACGGCCGGGCGTTGGTGGACGAACTCGCCAGCCAGGGCATCCGGATCCGCAGCGCCTCGCTGCGCGGCGTGGCGGAAGAGGCGCCCGGCGCCTACAAGGACGTCGGCGCGGTGGTGGCAGCGGCCGACCATGCCGGGCTGGCGCGCAAGGTGGCCAAGCTGAAGCCGCTGGTCTGCATCAAGGGCTGAATGCTGCCTCGTTGGAACTGTGGCTTGTTTGCAGCGTCGAATTGACTGAATGCGGTGCAGCAACCGCACATGAAAAATGGAGTGTCCTATGCCTTACAGTGAACAAATAGTGCAGTCGGTGCGGCCGTGGTCGGACAAGACCTTCAGCTTCACGCTCAGCCGGCCCCAGGATTTTGCCTTCGAGAACGGCGAATTCGTCACCATCGGCTTGAAGCGCGAGGGCAAGCTGGTGGCGCGCGCGTATTCCATCGTCTCCACCGCCGACCGCGATCATCTGGAATTCCTCAGCATCCACGTGCCGGACGGCCCGCTGACCAGCCAGCTGGTCCACATCCGCCCCGGCGACAACGTGTGGGTCAACAGCAAGGCCACCGGCTCACTCACGCTTAATCATGTGTTGCCTGGACGCACGCTGTATCTGCTGGCCACCGGCACCGGGCTGGCGCCGTTCATGAGCCTGATTCGCGACGCCCGACTCTATGCGCGTTTTGAGAATGTGGTGCTGGTGCATTCGGTGCGTACGGTGGCCGAGCTGGCCTACCGCGACGAAATCGAGTCGCTGGACAACGCCCAGCTGTATTACGTGCCGACGGTGACGCGCGAGGCTTTCCCCACGCCCGAACGCGGCGGTGATCTGTACCGCTCCGGCCTGCTGTCGCAGCGTATTGGCCTGCCCGCGCCCGACCCAGAACAGGACCGCGTGATGATCTGCGGCAACCCGGCGATGACGCGCGAACTGACGCATCACCTCAAAGACTCAGGCTGGACGCCGACCAACCATCGCGGCATCGGCAACTTCACCACCGAAGTCGCGTTCGTCGTGCATCATGAATAATCGCCCCGGGATCGTTTAATTAATCAATGGGCCCAGGAAACCCCGGGCCCAAGCCTGCCTAGTCGCGGTCATGATGGCGATGGTCGCGACGATGCTCACGTCGATCATGGCGCCGGCCGTCGTGCCGGTCTTTCCAGCCGCGGCGGTCATCCCAGCCATGGCCGTAATCCCGGTAACCATAATCGCGGTGATGCCTTACATGCGTCACCCGGTGCGGCGGCGGCGGCACGATGACATGGCCGGGGTGGTGCCGCGTATGCGTCCAGTAACGGCTGCCGCCGGATTCGTACAACACGCGGAAACCGTCATGGTGGCGGCTGCCGAACGAGACGACGAAGTGGGGTTCGACCGAGACTACGCGGCCGTGGCCATAGTCGCTGCGGGCGATGGCGGTGCCGGAGGCGGCCAGCAGGGTGGTTGCAATCAGAAGGGTGCGTAACATGGCATTTCTCCTTTCAGGTTTTCAGGTTTCAGGTCCGGAAGGCGTGCGCCCGGCTGGGCGTCAATCCCGCCACTTGTTGCGGCTGCTGTGCCAGCGCTCGCCGCGCTGATCCTCGGCCACGGAAAAGCTCACATTCAGGGTCAGCCATTTGCCCGGGTCGTAGGGCAGGTGGGTACTGTATTCGTGGCCCTGGAAGCGGTAGCGCACGTCGTAGCCGTTGACCACCTGGCGGAAGTTGTCCTGGGTACGGCAGCGTTCCACCTGTTGCGGGCGCGACTCGGAACGGGCACCGCCGTCGTTCCAGCGGTCGCCCACCACGGCGCCGGTGGCGGCGCCGACCGCGGCGGCGGCAACCCGGCCGTTGCCCTTGCCGACGGTTGAACCGATCAGGCCGCCGGCGATGGCGCCGAGAATGGCGCCGCTGCCGTTGTTGCGCTCCTGGTAGCCTTGGGTCTCATAGCCGACGGTTTCGGTCCAGCATTCGCGGCGCGGTTCGTTAATCGTCTCAAACACCGGCATGCTGGACAGGACCTGGGCGCGGGCGGTGAAACCGTCGCTGTTGCCACGGCCGGGGCCCGCTTGCGCTGCGCCGCTGGCGGCCAGCATTGCGGCAATCAGGGTGATGTTCAGGGTGCGTGATTTCATCGTTACTCTCCTTGTTGCATCAAATCAATCGGGCTCAACGACGGTCGCGTGAGCGGCTGTCATCTTCCATTCGCTGCTTGTGCTTCTGCTGGCGACGTTCGTAGCCGTAACCGTAGCCTTGCGGCGCCTCGGCCTCGGCTTCGCGCCTGGAGGCGCGGCGTTCGTCCCTACGGGCATCGCGCGGATCCGGCCGAACCTCGTCGCCGCGGTCGCGCTGGGCCACGATGACTCCGCCGTCCATCCAATCCGGGGCGGCCAGAGCCGGGGCGGCTAGCGCCAGTCCCAGTGCGGTCAGTCCGAAAGTCCAAAGTTGTCGTGTGTTCATCGTGGTCTCCATTTCTGTGGTTGCGTTGCTTCGCGTCCATGCTTCGCAGTCTGGTTGAGGAAAGTAAGTGCACTGTTTCACGCAAGGGCGATTTTGTAACAGTGTGTAACGGGGCGGGTAAAGCAGCTATCAACCCGCTGCTATAGTTGCCGCATGGAAAAAGACATCATTTATGTGACCGACGACGACCCCGGCATTCGCGATCTGGTGGCCGAGTACCTGGCAGGGCAGGGCTACGCGGTCGAGACGGCGGAAGACGCAGTCTCGCTCGATCGCCTGCTTGCCGCCCGGCTGCCCGACCTGCTGGTGCTCGACTGGATGATGCCGGGCGAGGATGGCCTGTCGGTGGCGCGGCGGCTGCGTGCGCAGCCGGGATTTCCGCCCATCATCATGCTGTCGGCCAAGGGCGAGGACATCGATCGCATCATCGGCCTTGAGGTCGGCGCCGACGACTACCTGCCCAAGCCCTTCAATCCGCGCGAACTGCTGGCGCGCATCCGTGCAGTGATGCGGCGGCATGGCGGGGCCGCGGCCGAAACCGCGCGGCGGGTGCAGTTCGGCCCGTTCAGTGCCAACCTCGATGCCCGCACGCTCAGCCGCGACGGCGCGGAAATCACGCTGACCGGCGGCGAATACGAGCTGCTGGAAATTTTCGTCACCCACGCCAATCGCGCGCTGTCGCGGGACTGGCTGATGGACCAGCTGCGGGGCTTCGAGCGCGACCCGTTCGATCGCAGCATCGATGTGCGGGTCAATCGCCTGCGCAAGAAAATCGAGGACGACCCGGCCAACCCGGCCTACATCCGCACCCAGCGCGGGCAGGGCTACCTGTTCGTGCCGCAGGGCAAGGGGTGAAGCACCTTCCTCGTTCCCTGTTCGCCCGCACTGCGCTGACACTGGCGCTGGCCTTCATCGTGTTCCAGGCGGCGGCGTTCTGGGTGGTGACCCGGACCCTGATCGTTCCGGTGGCGGAGCGTTCGGCCGACGACCTGGCCGGACTGGTCGTGCTGTCGGCGCAAACCTGGGTGGAACTGCCGCCTGAGACGCGGGCGGCGTTCGAGCGCGAACTGGCGCGCCGCCACGGCCTGCGCCTGACCACCGTCGATGTCGGGGCAACCGCCGACGCGCCGCAGTTTGCGTTCCGCACCGAGATCGAGGCCGCGCTGAGCCGCCGCGTGGGCAGGGCGGTCGTATTGCGCGGGGTGCCGAATCAAGCGGCGGCGTGGCTGGATATTCCGGTCGGCGGGCACGACCTGCGGGTCGGGTTTTTCCCCGGCCGCTATGCCGTCAAGCCGCCGCTGGCCGCGATTGCGGTTGTCGCGCTGGGCACGTTGTTCAGTTTGCTGACCGCCCTGTTTCTGGTGCGCCGCATCACCGTTCCGCTGGCGCGCGCGGCCCGGGCGGCCAGCCAGGTGGGGGCGGGCGAGTTGCCCGAGCCATTGCCGGAAACGGGTCCTGCCGAACTCGCCGAACTCGCTCGCCGCTTCAATGCCATGGCGGCAGCGGTGCGTGAGCTGCTGGATAACCGCACCACCTTGCTGGCCGGTATCTCGCACGATTTGCGCACGCCGATGACGCGTCTGCAGCTCAACCTGGAAATGCTGCGCGACGCCCCCAACCCGGCGCGCATCGACCGCGCGGTGGCCGATCTGGCCGACATGAACAAGCTGATTACCGGCTACCTGGCACTGGCGCGCACCACCCAGGCCGAAGCGAAGGTGCGTTTCGATCTGGCGGATTTGCTGGAGGAAGTGGCCGTCGATGCCGGGTTGACGTGGTCGGGCGCGGAGCCATGCCAGATTGAGGGGGGGCGGCTGGCAGTGCGGCGAATCGTGACCAACCTGATCCAGAATGCGCAGCGCTACGGCGGCGGTACAGTGGTCGAACTGGTTTTGGAATGTTCGGACAAGCTGGCGCAGGTGATCGTGCGCGATACGGGAGCGGGTATTCCCGACGACCAGCTGGAAAAGGTATTCAGGCCGTTTTACCGGCTGGAGGCCTCGCGTTCGCAGGTCACAGGGGGAACCGGGCTGGGTTTGGCGATCGTACGCCAGCTGGCGGAAATCAACGGCTGGAAAGTGACGCTCAGGAACCGTGTGGCAGGCGGCCTGGAAGCCGCGCTTGAAATTCCCCGCTAGGTGTTGAGTTGCAATAGGTTGTTCCCGGCAAGCCGTGAAGCTGGAGGTTTGTAGCCGAGGGCCGAGTGAGGCCTTCTGGCGTTGTAGTAAGCCAAAAATGCCGGTAGCCAGGCAGTGCGCTCCGCACTGTTGTTC
>JAGXGM010000039.1 GCA_024636675.1 Hydrogenophilales bacterium
AGCGCAATGGTGACCTGCTCGCCGGTCGACACCATCATGTCCAGTTCGCGCGGGTCGGGGCTGGCCTGAATTTGCCTGGCCAGCGCGATCAGGCGGTTGGTCTCGCCCGACATGGCCGAGAGCACCACCACCACCTGGTGCCCGAGCATTTTGAATTTGGCGACGCGCTCTGCCACCGCGCGGATGCGTTCGACGTTGGCGACCGAGGTGCCGCCGTATTTTTGTACGATGAGTGCCATGATGGTTGAAAGTGAGTTAAGCGGCGGATTTTAATGGATTAACGCTCGAATAGCGCGATCGATTCCACATGCGCGGTATGCGGGAACATGTTGGCGACCCCGGCCGCTTCGAGCCGATAGCCCTTGGTGTGCACCAGCACCTCGGCGTCGCGCGCAAGCGTGGCCGGATCGCACGAGACATACACGATGCGATGCGGCGCACCTGATTCGGGCAGGGATTTGACCATTTCGATGGCACCGGAACGCGGCGGGTCGATCAGCAGCTTGTCGAAGGGTCCGAGGGCGGCGAACTTTTCGGGCGTCATTTCGAACAGGTTGTCGAGCGCGAAGCGGGCGTTGGGCAGGTTGTTGTGCAGCGCGTTTTCGCGCGCGCGCGCGACCAGTTCTGCGCTGCCCTCGATGCCCAGCACGTCGGCGCCGCTCCTGGCGAGGGGCAGGGTGAAGTTGCCCAGCCCGCAGAACAGGTCGGCGATGCGTTCGCCCGGCTGCGGGGCCAGCAGGCGCAGCGCGCGGCTGACCAGGGCACGGTTCATGGCGACATTGACCTGGGTGAAGTCGGTCGGCTTGAAGGGCATCACCAGGCCGAACTCGGGCAGGCTGTAGCTGAGTTCGGGCGCGATGTGGGGCCAGAACGGGCGCACCGTGTCGGGGCCTTTGGCCTGCTCCCAAATCTGTATGTGATGGTGATCGGCGAACGCGCGCACCTTGACGGCATCGTCGTCGCTCCAGGGCGCGAGCAGGCGGAACACCAGCACGGTGATGTGTTCGCCGACGGCAACCTCGATCTGCGGTATGCGGTCGGCGTTCGATAGCGTGTTGATGAGTTCGCGCAGCGGCAGCAAAAGCTTTGATACGTCGGGGGTGAGGACTTCGCAGCTCGCCATGTCGACGATGAAGCTGGAGCGCTTTTCGCGGAAGCCGACCAGCCCGCCGCCTTTCTTGTCGACCCACCGTGCCGACAGCCGGGCGCGGGTGCGATAGCCCCAGGCCGGGCCGTGCAGGGAGGGCAGCATCACATCGGGTTTGACCTTGCCGATGCGGGCAAGATTGTCTTCCAACACGCGCTGCTTGGCGGCCACCTGGGCGCTGACTTCCAGATGCTGTATCGAGCAGCCGCCGCAGCGGCCGAAATATTGGCAGCGCGGCTCGGCGCGCTGCGAGCTTGCCTTGAGGATGGCGATGGCGTTGGCCGAGTTGTATTTGGCGTGCTCGCGGTATACGGCAATTTCCGCACGCTCGCCTGCCAGTGCACCGTCGACGAAGGTGACCTTGCCGTCGATGCGGGCGACGCCGTGGCCCTCGTGGTCGAGGGAAAGAATGTCGACGATGGGTTTCATGGTTTTTTAATGCGTTGGCCTGGAGGCACAGAAAAGCAATTCGGCAAAGCGCATGGCCAGTGTTGACACGGCGCTTCTGCAGTAAAAAAAGTTTATCCCCAGGCCGCCAGGAATTCCTGCCAGTGCGGGGCGGGGTGGTCCTGCACGATGCTGCGCGCAAGTTCGATCTCGGCTGCGTAGGCAGCCTCGGAAAGCGTGCCGCGCATTTTCTGGAAACGCATGTATACCAGCCAGGTGTTCATTACGTCGGTTTCGCAGTAGTTGCGAATGGCGTCGATCTCGCCTTGCTGGAAGGCGTCGAGCACCTTCGAGCCGTCCATCCCCAGCTTGCCGGGAAAGCCGCACAGCTTGGCCATCTGGTCGAGCGGGGCATTGGCGCGCGGCTGGAACATCGCCAGCACGTCCATCAGGTCCAGATGCCGGGTGTGGTAGCGCGACAGGTAGTTGTTCCACTTGAAATCCTTGTCGTCGTCGCCCCAGTCCCAGTAGCGCGCCGCCGCAATGCCATGGACCAGGCTGCGGTAGTGCAGCACCGGCAGGTCGAAGCCACCGCCATTCCACGACACCAGCTGCGGGGTGTAGCGCTCGATGCCGTCATAGAAGCGCTGGATCAGCTCGGCCTCGCTGCTGTCGGCTTCGCCCAGCGACCAGACCTTGAGCTGGTCTCCGCTTCTAAGCACGCAGGAAATGGCGACGATGCGCTGCAGGTGATGCGGCATGAAGTCGCTGCCGGTTTTCTGGCGTCGGGCGAGCAGCGCCATTTCGGCCAGCTCGGCCTGCGGCAGCGCCGCCGTGTCGATGCCGTTGACAGCGGCGAACCCGGCGAGGTCGGGAACCGTTTCAATATCGAAAACCAGGGTGGGGTGCATAAGGTCAGTGAGCGGGCAAAACCGCCATTTTATGCCAACTCAAAAACAAAACCTGCTTTGTCGCGTTCGCCGCGTTGTGCTTCAGCACAGTCTGCGGCCCGGCTTTGCGCCATTTCTGAATTGAACCGGCGTGACGCGTCAGTGCAGGGCTTCGTCGAGCGCCGAGGCGGCAATCAGGGCATCCAGATAGGCCACGGAAATCTGGTGCAGTGGAATCTCCAACGCTTGCGCATGCGCTGCCAGCGTGTCGACGTCATTTTTTTCGCAGGCGTGCGTCAGCTGCAGCAGGCTGCCTTCGGGTGAGGGATGCGCACTCAATGCGCGCGCACTCGTCGCGGACAGTCCCAGCCTGCGAATGAGCGTTTCCACCGGCAGCGACAGCGCATGGGGAACCGCCGACAGCAGGCCGATCTCGAAGGCCCTGGCGGCGTTTTCAGCGGGGCCGCACAGACGGGTGATCTTGCCCATGAACAGCGCCCGCGTGAGGGCGGTCACCGCATATTGGCGCGCCGCTTCGTCGGGCTGGGCGCCGGTCAGCGCCAGCAGTGCCGCAATCCGGCGGGCGCGCTGAGGCCCCAGTATGACCAGCGCATGGGCGGCCGATTCGGCGGGCCGGCTCAGGCCGCCGACCTGGGAGTTGGCGATGGTGAGCAGGCGCGGCGACATGTCCGGATTCAGCCGGAAAAACTGGACCAGGGTCTCGACCGGCTGGCGCAGTGCGATGGCCAGCAGGTCCAGTTGCATCGCATGGTCGTGGCTGACTTCGGCGGGTTGGGTGTCGCCGGTGAAGAAGCTGCCCTTGAACCAGGCGTTCCCGGGCCAGCGCGCCTGGGTGTGCGCGTGTCGTACGCCTTCCACGACCAGGCGTGCAGTAACCGCGGGTGGCGTGTCATCGGCGTGGCAGGAGAGATAGCGCCAGGCAGATACGCTGTCCTGAACGATTTCGCTGTTGCGATTGAGCGTGGGGCAGAAGGTCAGGCCGGCATCCTGCAATGCCAGGGCGCGTGCCAGATGCTGTTCGTTGTCGAGCGCCACGCACCAGATCAGTTGGCGTTGATCGATTTGCTGCGGGATATCGCTGAACAGCACCCCCGTGCTGATCCGCACCAGCAAAGGCAACTTTCCGGTCAGGCCGCCCTGCGTCAATGAATAGAGACCCGTCAGCAGCATGTCCTCTTCCATCTGCCGAAGCTCGGGCGGAGCATCGGCAGGCGCGTCGCGGCCGCGCAGAACCAGCTGATGCGCAACCAGGTTGGAGGCGGCGTCGAACAACGGATCAAACGACAAAAAGCGCGCGCGCAGGGCGTCCTCACGAACCGGTCCGCTGTTGTCGATGTCGAGCATTTTCGTCACGACCACGGGCTGTTCGGATTCTCGCGTATTGATGCCGCCACCAACGATGCGTGAGGGATGGGGGTCGTCTGAGCTCATGTTGTTCGCTGCGGGATTTGTTCGATCATTCTAGCGCTGTGAGCCATTTTTCGTGTGGTTCGGTCATTATTCAGGTTTGCCGCAAGGCGCGCTGGAGACCCTGATGACGAACAAAAGGCTGCTGAATACGATGATCGCCGGGCTGCTGGCCGCATCCCACGCCAGCGGGGCCGCGCCACGAGCTGAAATCGTCAGCACCGCATCCGACCAGCAGGGGATGGCGGTCACTATTTACAACGACGATCTGGCCCTGGTAAAGGATGCGCGGCGGGTCGAGCTGACCCGCGGCGACAACCAGCTCGCGTGGCGCGAAGTGTCGGCGCAGATGCGACCGGAGACCGCGCAATTGCGCAACGTGTCGAACCCGGCTGGGTTCCGGCTGCAGGAACAGAACTTCGATTTCGACCTGCTGACACCCGAAAAACTGCTCGAGAAATACGTGGGACGCGAGGTCGGCGTCATCCGCACCCATCCCACTACCGGCGCAGAAACCCGTGAAGCAGCCACCGTGCTGGCGACCAATGGCGGCGTGGTGCTGCAGTTTGCCGACCGCATCGAGACCGGCGTGCCGGGGCGGCTGGCATTTTCCGGCGTGCCCGACACGCTGCGCGACAAGCCTACCCTGGTGGTTTCGCTGGTCAATCCCACGGCGGGGGCCCAGAACCTGGAGTTGTCCTATCTGACCGGCGGGCTGGGGTGGCGCGCCGACTATGTGGCCGAGCTGAATGCCAGCGACGACCGTCTGGACCTGAACGGCTGGGTGACGCTGACCAACCGGAGCGGTGCTGCTTACCGCAACGCCAGGCTGCAGCTGGTGGCGGGTGATCTCAACCGGGTGCGCGACGTCCAGCCGTTGCCGCGAAGCGCGATGGCGATGGCGGCCAAGGCGGCCGATGCCGCTGAGATGCAGCAGGAGTCGCTGTTTGAATACCATTTGTACACGCTGCAGCGCCCTACCACGCTGGCCGGGAACCAGACCAAGCAGGTGGCGCTTATGTCGGCGGCCCGGGTGCCGGTCAAGAAGGAATTCCTGCTTGCGGGCGCGGACCATTACTACTCCCGGCAGTACGGCGAACTTGGGCAGAAAATGAAAGTCGGCGTATTCGTCGAGTTCGACAACAAGGGCGATGGCCTCGGGATTCCCCTGCCCCGCGGCGTGATCCGCATGTACAAGAAGGACAGCGAGGGCAACGCCCAATTCGTCGGCGAGGATCGCATCGACCATACGCCCAAGAACGAAACCGTGCGCCTCAAGCTGGGCGAGGCCTTCGACCTGACGGCCGACAAAAAGCAGACCGCCTTCCAGAAACTGGCGGGCACCGGCCGCTACAACTACGTGTTCGAATCGGCGTATGAAATCGTGCTGAAAAATGCCAAGCCGGAAGCGGTGACTGTCATCGTGCGCGAGCCGATGCCGGGCGACTGGACCATGCTGAGCGAATCGCAGCCGCACACCAAGGCGGCGTCGGGTACTGCCGAATGGCGGGTGAGGGTGCCCGCCGAGGGCAGGGCGACGCTTGGCTACCGCGTCCGCGTCAGGTACTGAGCCCCGCGTTGCCGAGAAGCCGCTACGAGCTACTGATCAGGGCCGCCCGTGAGCGGTGCGCATGTTGGATTGGCGTATGGCCCTGCTGTTCAGCGTCCTTCGGGCGGCCAGCTCTATGAGTGGTTTGCGGCCGGACAATATGCGGGGCCGGGCTTCATAGGTATGATTAACGTGTTGGTGCAGGCGCCTGGCGGGCGCTGGCGCGGCGTTTTCTTCGACGGTTCGGGATGAGACAGCATGACTACCGTGACACAGAACAAGCTCGTATACATTACCTATTCCATCCTCGACGCGCGCGGGATGGTCGTCGAGCAGTACGATATTCCGGTGGGCTATGTGCAGGGCGCCAACAGCGGCATTTTGCCGGCGATCGAGTCGGCGGTGGCTGGTCGCAAGGTGGGCGATCGGGTCGAGATCACGCTGGCACCCGAGGAAGGGTACGGCTTGCGTGACGAGAGTTTGGTGTTTGCGGATGACATCGAGAACGTGCCGCCGCAATTCAGGCGCGTCGGCGCCGAGGTCATGTTCGAGAACGAGACGGGCGAGACCAAGGTTTTTTACGTCACCGCGATCGAGGACGGCAAGCTCACGCTGGACGGTAACCCCTCTCTGGCTGGGCAGAGCGTCACCTGTCTGGTGAATGTGGTGGATATCCGCGAGGCCACGCCGGAGGAAATCCGCAACGGCCGGCCGCTTGACGTCAAAACCGGAACAGTTCATTAGCCGGGCAGGGTTCGTTAAAGTCCGGACGGGGCACCACGCAAAAAGGCCGGGAGCATTCCCGGCCTTTTTGCGTGGTGCGTATCTGCTACTTACTTGGCGGGGCAGGCCTTGTCGCCAGGAATCTTGCCCGGCAACTGCAGGAAGGCCTCGAACGGACCCATCACGCTCATGGCTTCCACTTTCGGGCCGGTGAACTTGAGGCGACCGAACATCATGGCCTTCATCGGGCCGTATTCGGCCGCGCCCATTTCGTTCCAGCGCCCTGTGGTGGCGTGCATGGTGTAGTCGACCGCATGATCCATCTTGGGGTTCTGCACGGCGCCGCCATAGACGCACATGGCTTTGCCATCCTTGTCCATGATTTTCAGCTCGGTCATGGTGGCTTCGCCGCAATCGGTGCGATACAGGTGAATGATCTTGTAGCCGCGATCATTGTTGTTCTTGATCCATTTTTCAGCCAGGCCGTTGGTCAGGAGCGGGTCCTTGTTCCAGGCATCGCATGCCTGCGCGGTCCACTCGGCGGACATCATGGCGGGTGCCGCGTGGGCGGTGGTTGCGAGTACTGCCAGGGCAGCCAGCGCGATTGTCGTGTATTTCATGGGTACCTCCTCCTTTATTGAATTCTTAAAGTAATGTTCTGGATTGCCGTAATAGAATGTTTGCTCGAAAAAATAAACTCTCCGAGGCTGCACGGTAAACATGCGGCGCTGGCTTGTCAATCAGTCAGTTTTTTATTTGTGGATTCATGCAGCCATGCGCCTTCCGGGGTGGCCCCTGGTACAACTGTCCTAGCGCTTGGGCTGGCATCCAAGGACCGTTGAATATTCTGCGCGGGGGCGGCTGCAGCGTTATGGCGGGGGCGGTGTAAAGCTCTGCTCAACCAGTCGAATGCGCCGGATAAGCCGTGCCTCTTCCGCGGTATTGCCCAGGGCGCTCGCCTGGCGTTGCTGCAGTTTGAGGTAGGTCAGCAAGGGTTGCCGCCAGCCCCGCTCAGAGGCGGTTTCCGTGGCCAGCGACAGCGTTGCGGCGTTGGCCTCCCGGCGCATCACCAGCAGGCTGGCGTCGAGCAGACGCGCCAGCGGGTCGGTGATC
This sequence comes from Hydrogenophilales bacterium, assembly GCA_024636675.1. GTDB lineage: Bacteria > Pseudomonadota > Gammaproteobacteria > Burkholderiales > Thiobacillaceae > Thiobacillus. The sequence goes on from JAGXGM010000039.1 coordinate 7,238, forward strand.
CGGCTCAGCGCTTCGGGTCGCTGTGCTGGCGGTGCCCGCACCAGATCGCGGTGCTGACTGGGCAGGCTGGCGACATCGAGGGCTTCCCATCGCAGCGTGAGAAACCGGTAGTAGGCATGGTCTGCCGCATTCGGCGAGTTGCCGGCGAGTTCGGTGTACTCGGTGCAGGCATCGTCGATCAGCATGGCGCGGCGGATGGCGCAGCGCACCAGCCACAGGCGCGCGGTCTCAGTGACGCGGCCGGCACCACCGGTGGCGTCGACCGCCCGCTGGAAATAGCGCTCGGCCAGAATGTTTTCGCCCAGCAGGGCATGCTTCTGATAACGCTCGATCAGATCGGCCGCATCGGTTTTCCAGTCGGGTGGCGGCAGGCCGCCGCCGCAGGCCGTGAGCGCAAGCAGACAGGCGAGGGCGAGCAGGGTCTTCATGGCAGTTCCACCTCGGGCTCGCTCGCAAACGGCCACATCTGGTTGATCTTGTTGACCAGCGCGTTGGCCTTGCTCACCGCATCGTCGATTTCGGCGCGCAGCGTGACGATGTCCTGCGTGCCCTCCTTGACGTCGGCGGAAATGGCCACCGCGTTGGTCATCATGGCGTCCGCTTTTTTCAGGCTGGATTGCGCGTCATTCAGCATCAGCCGTATCTGGGCCAGCGATGCGTCCGTCTGTTCGGCCACGCCGTCTGGCGCAAACAGCCACTGATCGGCTTTGCCAGCCATGCCGTCCACCTTTAGTGCCAGGCTGTCGAGCCTGCTGATGAGGGCACGCGTCTTGTCGAGCGAATCGGTCACCGCACGGGCTTTTTCCGGACTGCCGAGGATGCTCTCCAACATGCCGTATTCGCCGGTCATGCGTCCGGTCACTGTCTGCAGGTTGGCCAGGGTGGCAGTGATTTCGCCATCCTTGCGGGTGAGGTGCTCGACATTGTCGAGTACCGCCTTGACCCGTTCGACCAGCGCCGGAATCTCCTTGCTGATGTCGGAGGTGAGCAGCAGCACGGTGGCATTGTCGGGAAGTGCTGGGGCGTCGAGATCGGGTGTGTCGACGCGGATCTTGGCGCCGCCGACGATGGGTTTGTCGAGGGTGAAGGTGCTGCTCTCCTTCAGCCATTTTGCATTCCGTTCGAAGAAAGTGGCGTGAATGATGATACCACCCGCTTCATTGAGCCCCAGCGTGGTGACGCGGCCGATTTCGATGCCTGAAAACACCACCGGCACGCCGGGTGCGACGCCCTCGGCGCTGGCTGCGGCAAGTTGCAGGTGGAAGGTGTCTTCGAAAAAGCCGCGCGCATGCAGCAGATACACCACGAATGCGCCTGCCAGCAGCAGCGAGGCGGCGGCAAACAATCCGACCTTGAAATGTAGTTTGTTCATTCCGAATCAAGTGCCTGTTTATATAGAACCTGGTTCCAGTTGAAGTCGTAAATTTCCCAGGTGCCGGTCATGTCTGCCCGTGCCGCCAGTTGTCTGATGAGGGCAGGATAGAACTCATCGTAAAGCATGGCACCGGGACGGTCGATCACCAGGCGCGGACGCCTGAGAATGAGCGCCCGCGCCAACTGGGTGACAAAGCGCTCGGCCGGCGTCATATCGGGGTCGCGCAGCAACGCAATCCCGGCATACCCCAGCTGTTCCAGCATGGCCTGCGCCTGCCTGATCGATTCGGCAGTGTCGTAATGGCGTTGATACAGCGGAATCAGCGCAATATTGTCGAGTGCAGACAGATTCGCCCGCAGCGGCAGTTCGAGTGCAACGCGCGCCACGTCGTCGGGCAGGGCTGCAACCGCAGCCATCAGTGCCATGCGGTCGGCAAACGGGATCAGACGTATTTGAGCGCTAATGACACCACCTCGATCGTCACAATGGCAAAGAACACCCGCATCATGCCGCGCAGCACGGAAACCGGGACCATGAAAAGCTTCTTCGGCGTTTCGAGCCCGGCGGTAACCGGGATCAGGGTGACCGCCAGCCCGAACAGCGCACACTTGACGATCAGCCCGGCCAGGATGGTGAAGTCGAATATTTTTGCGATGGTTTGGGTATACGGCTCGAAGCCCGCCGTGCTGATGCCGTAGATAGCGAGATAACCCATCAGCAGGGCGAGCAGCCCTGCCAGACCGGCGAGGAAAACCACTGAGAACACGCCGCCGATCAGCCGCGGCAGAAACTCGAACTGCATCGGCGGAACCTTGCAGTGCGCCAGCGCATCCAACTCGTTGTTGACCTGCATCAGTGCCACTTCGGTATTGATCGCGCTGCCGGAGCGCAGGGCGACAAAGAGCGCAGTCAGGAAAGGCAGCAGTTCGAGCACCAGCACGCGAATGGTCATTTCGCTGGCGAATGCGGTGAGGCCGAAGTCGCGTGCGGTGGACAGGATGATGGTGATGATGAGCCACGAAATGACCAGCGCGTAGCCGAGAAACACATGCAGGATCTGTACGGCGGTAAAGTAAATCTGTTTCACGACCACGTCGAAGGTGGCGCGGTTCCAGGTGGTAGGGTCCAGCAGCAGCAAGCCGGCCTTGGCCAGGAATGCAAACATGGCGTAACCGACGGTGAACCAGCCGACGACTTTGGCGCCGAGCGATTCGATGGAAGCCGCAAGAAAATTCATCGCGGCATCTTAACGCCATAAAAGCCGCTTGCGCCATAGAATGGCGGTTCATGCAGTTCCGCTTCAAATGGAGAAGACCTACGATGAAAACAACACTGATCCCGGCGGCCGCGCTGGTGCTGTGCGTCGCGTCGGCGACTGCCTGGGCCGCGCCCGGCACGGTCTTGCGCAATGAAAAACTCTATAGCCAGCCCAGTGCAAGCGCCCGCGTGGCGGCCAACGTGCCCAAGGGCGCCCGCGTTGAAATCCTCGCCAAGCAGGGTGGTTGGTTGCGCGTGAAGGCCGGTAATTCCACCGGCTGGATCCGGCTGCTCTCGGTGCGTGCGGGGGCGGGCGGACTGGGGGGAGCCGGAGTGGGCGATGTGGTAGGGGCCGCGACCAGGCGGTCCGACCCCAGTCGCGTGGTCGCGGTGGCCGGTCTGCGCGGCCTGAATGACGAAGATCTGAAGCGGGCCCAGTTCAATGCCGACGAGCTGGCGCGCATGGAAGCCCTGGGCGTGACGGCGGCGCAGGCCAGAAGCTTTGCCCGCCAGTCCGGCGTGGTCGCGGTCAAGGTGGCGGAATTGCCCAAGCCCCAGCCCGAGCAGTCCTCTTCACCGTGGGGGAACAACTGATGAAGACCAGACTGATGGTGCTGACGGCCAAGCGGTGGATGCCATGAAACCCGAAGCGATGGTGCTCATCGTGTCGCTCGCCGCAGTGCTCGGCGCGTGCGGCGATCGCAGCGAAGAAGCCGGCGCGCCCGTGAGCGAACCGGCGGCGCCGCGCGTCGGCAGCGCCACGCCGCCCGCCGTCGCGGAAGCGCCTGCGGCGCCGGCGCCCGCGATGCCTGCAAGCGAACCCGCTGCGGACGCAGCGCAGGCCCCTATCGCGACGCCTTCTGCCATCGCTAAAGCGCCCCCTCAGGCCGCGCCAGGGCCGGCGGCCGCTGCGGTGTCGCCCCCGGCGGCGCCGCCCGCCGCGGTATCGTCTACCCCAGGCACGGTCCTGCGCGCGGAAAAACTCTATCGCGAGCCGGCTTCCACGTCGAAGGTGACGGCGAGCGTCGCCAAGGGCGCGCGCGTCGAAATCCTCGGCAAGCAAGCGGGCTGGCTGCGCGTGAAGGCGGGCAGCCAAAGCGGCTGGATCCGGCTGCTCTCGGTGCGCGCAGGGTCGGGCGGCCTCGGCGGCGCGGGCGTGGGCGACGTCGTCGGCGCGGCGACGACGCGGTCAGACCCCACTCGAGTCGTCGCCGTCGCAGGTTTGCGCGGTCTTAACGACGAGGACCTCAGGCAGGCTAAATTCAACGCCGAGGAACTCGCGCGCTTGGACGCGCTGCGCGTGAGCGCGACGCAGGCGAGGACCTTCGCCGGCCAGGCGCGGCTCGCGGCGGTCAGCGTACCCGACCTTCCGAAACCGCAGGCACAGCAATCGTCGACATGGGAGAGCAACTGATGAAGATCAAACTGACACTATTGGCCGTCGCGCTCGCGTCGCTCAGCGGCGCGGCCGCCGCACTCGACTTAGGCAAGATGCTGGAAGACCACATCAAGGAGGAACTGAACAAAGATAGGCAGACGCAGCCGGCTCCCGAAGCCGCGCCCGATGCTGCCACGCCGCCGCAGAGCAAGCAGAAAGTCGATTTGCGGCAGTTGGGGCAGACGCTGTTGACCGGTTACTCGCTCGAAGAGGAAAACCGCATCGGCCAGCAGATTTCCGGCAACCTCCTGGGCGCGGTGCCGCTGGTGCGCGACGACAATCTGCAGAATTATGTCAACCTGGTCGGCAACTGGGTGGCGCAGCAGAGCGGGCGTCAGGAAATCACCTGGCGTTTCGGTGTGCTCGATACCGAAGCCATCAATGCCTTTGCCGCCCCCGGGGGCTATATCTTCGTAACCAAAGGCCTGTATCGCCTGCTCAACAACGAGGCTGAGCTGGCCGGCGTGCTGGGGCATGAAATCGCCCATGTCACGGGGAAGCACCATCTCAAGCTGCTCAAACAATCCAGCCTGATCGGGGCGCTGGGACAGGCCGCCAGCAGCAAGGCGAAGGATAGCGACCAGATGGTGCAGAACCTGATCGGCAACGGCGCCGAGATCATGGCGCGCCGGCTCGACAAGGACGCCGAACATGAGGCCGATCGGGTCGGCATGGTGTTTGCCGCGCGTGCCGGCTACGACCCGTGGGGGCTGCCCAGCGTGTTGCAGGACATGGCGGCCCTGCCCGCAGGAGACAAGCGCACCAGCCTGCTCTATAAAACCCACCCGCATCCCGCCGATCGTCTCGCTGCGCTGGGCGAAGCGGTGGATGGACGTCTCGATGCCGTGCGCGGCAAGGAACTGGCCGACCGTTTCTATCGCATCCGGTGAAGCGCATCGTGTCCAGGCTGGCGCAGGCAGGGCTGTCTGCGCTGTTTGTTGTTCTGATTGCGGCGCACGTTGCGGGGCTGATTCACATGGCCCCGATGCAGCGCGCCGAGGCCTGGCTGTATGACGCCTGGCTGAGCGGTACTGCGCCGGCGGGGAGGGATGATCGCGTGGCCATCCTCGACATCGACGAAGCCAGCCTGAAAAGCCTCGGCCGCTGGCCGTGGAGTCGCGACACCCTAACCGTGCTGGTCCAGCAGTTGTTCGACCACTATGGCGTGGCGGCGGTTGGCTTCGACGTGGTGTTTGCCGAACCGGACACGAGTTCGGGCCTCGATATTCTCAAGCAGTTGGCGTACCGCGATCTGGCGGGCAGCCGCGAGTTCAGGACGGCACTCGAAAAGCTGGCGCCGCGCCTCGATTACGACGCCCGCTTTGCGCAGGTGCTCGCCGAACGTCCGTTGTCCCTGGGCTTTTACTTCATTCCGCAAGGCTATGGTGATGCCAAAACCGGTTTGTTGCCGCAGCCGTCGTTGCCCGCCACGGCGTTTGACCCGCTGCAGCCCGGCACGCCGTCGCCCACCGGCTATGGCGCGAATCTGCCCGCCTTCCAGAAGGCGGCGCAGGGCGCAGGATTTTTCAACATGCGCGCCGACGAGGATGGCACGGCGCGCCAGATGAGTATGGTCAGCCTGTATGGCGCAGGCTATTACCTGGCGCTATCGGCTTCCACTCTGCGGGTAGCATTCGGTGGCGATCCGGCCAATGCCGGCGTTGACAGGCACTCGGTGCTCGGCCGGCAATATCTGTCGCCGTGGCTGGAAGTGGGCGGCATTCGCATGCCCCTGAGCGCGGACGGCAGCGTGCATGTGCCGTATCGCGCCGGCGCGCCATTTCCCTACCTGTCGGTGGCCGACGTGCTGGTAGCCAAGGTGCCGCTGGAACAGCTGGAAAACCGCATCGTGCTGTTGGGATCGACCGCCCCGGGCCTGACCGACCTGCGGGTGACGCCGTTATCCAACGCCTTTCCGGGAGTCGAGATCCATGCCCACCTGATCGCCGGCATTCTCGATGGCACCACCCGCGCCACGCCGCCGTGGGCGGATGACGCGCGGCTGGCCGCCGTGTTGCTGCTGGGGGCCTTGATGACGGCGGTGCTGCTGCGTTTCGGGCCGACCGTTGGGCTGGCTGCCAGCATAGTAATGCTGGCCTCGCTGCTGGTCGCTTACGGCGCAGCCTGGTCGCGCTTCATGGTGGTGCCGATGGCGGCGCCGATGCTGACGGTGCTCGGCCTGTATGCGCTCAATACCGCTTACGGATTATTTGCCGCGACCCGCAGCAAGCGCCAGATATCCAAACTGTTCGGCCAGTATGTGCCGCCCGAACTTGCCGCCAAAATGAGCCAGAATCCGGCGCATTACACGATGGAAGGGCAGTCGCGCGACATGAGCGTGCTGTTTTCCGACATCCGCGGCTTTACCAATTTTTCCGAAAAGCTGCCGCCGACCGAGCTTGCCGAAGTGCTGAATGCCTACCTGTCGACCATGACGCGCATCATCCAGCAACAGCGCGGCACCATCGACAAGTACATCGGCGACGCCATCATGGCATTCTGGAACGCGCCGGTGGATTTGAGCGACCACGCCACCCGCGCGGTGCAGACCGCGCTCGACATGCAGGCGGCGCTCGTGCAGTTGAATCAGGAGTTCGCCGCGCGCGGCTGGCCCGAGGTGAAGATCGGCGTCGGCGTCAACACCGGGCGCATGAGCGTCGGCAACATGGGCTCGGAATTCCGCATGTCGTACACCGTGATGGGCGACGCGGTGAACCTCGGCTCGCGCCTCGAAGGCATCACCAAGCAGTACGGCATCGGCATCCTGGTCACCCAGACCACGGTTGAGGCCGATCCTGCTCACGCCTTCATGAAGGTCGACGACGTGCGCGTCAAGGGCAAGGAAACGCCGGTGGCGATCTATGAGCCGCTGGGGCCGAAAGACGGTCTCGCCGATGCGGTGCGCCAGGATGCCACCGAGTTCGAAGCTGCGTTTGCACGCTATCAGGCGCAGGACTGGGACGCCGCCGAAGCGGCGCTCACAGCGCTCAACGCCCGCGCGCCGCGCCCGCTGTACGATATCTACCTCGAACGCATCGCGCATTTCCGCGAAGTGCCGCCACCCGCAGACTGGGACGGCGTGTTCGTCTACACCACCAAATAGCCACGATAAAAACAGCAATGAAACTCACCATCCTCGGTTGCAGCGGCGGCATCGGCAGCGGGCGCCACACCACCTGCCTCAAGGTCGACGACGACGTTCTGATCGACGCCGGCACCGGCATCACCACGCTCGACTTCGAGCAGATGCTGGCGATCGATCACGTTTTCCTCACCCATGCCCACCTCGATCACACGCTCGGCCTGCCGTTGCTGCTCGACAGTGTCGGCGACCTGCGCGCCACCCCGCTGACGGTGCATGCGCTGCCCGACGTGCTGGCAGTCTTGTCCACGCACCTGTTCAACTGGCATTTGTGGCCGGATTTTCGCCAGATTCCAAGTGCGGAATCGCCGTGGCTGCAGTTTGCGCCCCTGGCCCTGGGCGAGGCCTTCACCCTGAACGGCCGCACCTTCACCCCGTTGCCGGTGAATCATGTTGTGCCGGCCTGCGGCCTGCATGTGGCAACCTCTGCAGGCAGTCTCGTTTTCAGCGGCGACACCATGCACAGCGACGCATTCATCCAGGCGCTCAACGCCATTCCCGACTTGCGCCACCTCATCATCGACACTTCGTTCGAGAACGCCCTGATCAGCATCGCGCAGGCGTCGAAGCATCACTGGCCGGATTCGCTGGCAGCGGAACTGAAGCAGTTGAACGTGCGCCCCGAAGTCTGGATCACCCACCTGAAGCCGGGCAACGAATCGGCGATCATGAATGAATTGCGCGAGGCGGCGCCGGACTGGGGCGTGGAGGCTTTGTTGCAGGGGCAGGTGATTGTTCTGGAATGAACGGAATGAATTACCCGGGCTATTAAGCCATCCCCGGTCTTGTGCCTTTACGGCCAGGCTGTGCCAATAAGAAAAGCAGCATTGCCATCCGCCCCAGCGTCGCGGGCTCCGACCCGGTAGACCGGAAAGTTTCCCCGTCCAGACGGCATGTGCCGGAGAGGACTGCAGCCTGCCTGCAGCCGCTTGAATCAGGCGTGCAGGCGTGCCGACGTCTCGGGTGCAAAGCTCGCCAGGTCTCTTTCAAATTCCGCCTCGCTCAACGCTTCAAACGCCTCCCGGCTGAACAGCGTGACGGCGCCGGCCATTTCGCTCCAGCCATAGCCGCGGCAGCGGGCGTCCAGCCTGATGCTGTCCTGCGGCACGCGGGCAACGAGGTGCAGGCAGTCCTTTCTGTAGACGAGGTTGTAGGGCGCGTTCTGCCGGTGCAGCCGCTCGAGTTCGAACCAGGCTTCGGCAGGATCGGTGAAGCGCTGGCAGGGCAGCGGGTAGGGCCGGGGGCCGCCGTTGTGGGCAAAGCGGCGATCCTGCACGGGCAGGGGGCTCGCCGGCACGAAGCTCTGGAAGTGCAGATGGTTGACCGATGCGCCGGCGCCCAGGCTGTTGTAGCCCAGGCAGAGGCCGGGCACGCCGGAGTGTGCACCGAGGTCCCAGGCCCAGCGATGCAGTGCCGGAGTGAGGCATTGCGGCATTTCGCTTACGGGTTCAGGCACCAGCAGGCCGTGCAGGCGGGCGAAAGGGAACTTGTTGTAGAGCAGGCGTGCCGGCTTGCCGCCGAGTTCGCCTTCCCAAAGGATTTCCTTGCCGAGGAAGGACTTGTTGAAATGGAAGCCGGCCGGGTCGAAGGGGCGCAGCAGGCTTTCGAATTTTGCCCCGCTGGCGCGCGGCGGGCGCAGGGCGCGGATGGGGTTGAACATCACGTCCCAGGGGCCGGTGCGGCGGCTTTCCAGCGTTTTCAGGTGTTCGGGACCAATGGCGTGCAGCTTGAGAAAAACCAGCACGTCGTCGTCCGGTTCGTCCAGGGTGTGGCCGCGCCTGAGCGCGTCGGTGATGCCGGCGGCGAGGCGGCCATGATGTGCGGCCAATGCCGGCGAGAGGCGCGCCCATAGGCCGGCATCGTAGGCGGCATTGGCCAGCACGAGGATGTGGACGCCGAGGCGTGCGTGCTTTTCCAGCATGTTGGCAAGTCCGTCGGCAAAGCCTTGTTCCAGCGCGGCCGGCGAGGTGAACGGGGAGGGAGGCAGGAACATGCGGTGGGGGCACGACGGAGGTCAATCCCGTATGGTGCCATCCCGCGGCGGCGGCGGGCATTCAGGTTTTTTGGGCCGTGCGGGACGCCGCTTATAGCTCGCCCACAGCGCCGGCGCGCTCCGAATCCCCCCCTGTCAGGCGTGGGGTGCGAAGAGGCTTTCCAGCACTGCCAGCTCGGCGGCGGCGCTGGCAAAATCGCCGCCCTGCACGCTGGCCTCGATGCGTGCGGCACCCGCCTGGATTTTGCTGGCCATTACGCTGGCCGCAGCGCCCTTGAGGGCATGGGCCTCCTTGCGGCATGACTCGGCCTGACCTTGTTCGATGCACTGTTTCAGCGCGGCCAGGCTGGCCGCGGTGGTGCTGAGAAAGACCGCTTCCAGTTCCTTCACCAGCCCTGGATTGCCGGGGTAACGGGCTTGCAGGGCCTGCAGGTCGAGCAGCGGAACGCTGCCGGCGGCTGCCGGCGTGGTCGTCGGCAGCCATTGCAGGAGCAGGGCTGCCAGCGCCGCCTCGGTGTAGGGTTTGCTCAGATAATCGTTGGCCCCGGCCGCAAGGCAGGCTTCGCGGAAGCCCGCGTTGGCATTCGCGGTCAGCGCAATGATGGGAATGTGACGGATATCGGTCGCCAGGCGGCGAATCAGACGGGTGGCCTCCAGACCATCCATTTCCGGCATTTGCCAATCCATCAGCACCAGGTCGAAGTCGTCTTTTTCCAGCAGCGCCAGTGCCTGCGTGCCATCAGTGGCCAGGGCGTACTGCAGGCCCAGTTCGCGCAGCTGGTGTGCCAGCATTTTCTGGTTCACGGGATGGTCTTCCACGATCAGGATACGTCCCTGCAGTTGCAGGGCCGTCTGTGCAGGCAGGTCAACCGGCGGCAGCGTGGTGGTCGGCAGATGCAACGCCAGGGTGAAACGGCTGCCTTGGCCGGCGGCGCTCTCGACGGTGAGCTGGCCCCCCATCAGGTCGGCCAGCTGGCTGCTGATGGCGAGCCCGAGCCCCGTGCCGCCATGGCGACGCGTGGTCGACGAATCCGCCTGTGAAAAAGCCTGGAACAGGCGCTCCTGGGTGTCGACGCTAATCCCGATCCCGCTGTCCTGCACGCTGAACAGACAATTGACCATGCCGTCCGTCGCTTCGAATGTTGCCTCTAATCGGACCTCGCCCTGAGGGGTGAACTTGATGGCGTTGTCCACCAGATTAAGCAGAATCTGGCGGATACGGGTGGGATCGCCCAGCAGTGCGGTGGGTGGGTCAGCAGGGAGCTCCAGCGTCAGGCGCAGGCTCCTTTCCATTGCACGTGCCTGGAACAGCGCAACCACGCCCTTCACCAGGGACACCGGCGAGAAGGCAACCTCCTCGATAGCCAGTTTGCCGGCTTCCATTTTGGAGAAGTCGAGGATGTCGTTGATGATGATGAGCAGACTCTCCGCCGAGCTCTTCAGGGTGGCGGCATATTCGCGCTGGTGTCCATCGAGCGGCGTTTTCAGCAGCAGCCCGCTCATGCCCAGAATGCCGTGCATCGGGGTGCGGATCTCGTGGCTGACGTTGGCGATGAACTGCGACTTGGCTTGTGCCATTTGCAGGGCCGCTTCGCGCGCAGCCTCCTTGGCGGCTTCGGCGGCACGTCGTTCGGAAACGTCGCGCATGATCGCCTGGATCACCGGCCGGCCTTCCAGCTGCATTGCATGCATGGCGATTTCGGCCGAGAAAACCGAGCCATCCTGGCGCCGCCCCTCCCAATCCATCACCGTATGCCCCTGCTTTTTGGCCCGCTCGATCGCCTGCATGGCGTGAGCGTAGGCCGTCAGGCCATTCGCCTGAACCGGCGTGCCAAGTTGTGAAATGGGGATATGCAGAAAGGTGTCGACCGAGTCCATGCCGAACATCGACAGTGTGGCCGGGTTGCAGTCGGTAAATTCCTTGTCGTCGAGGATGACCACCGCGTCGGAATTGGTTTCGAACAGGGTCTGGTATTTCTGCCTTTCGGTTTCCAGTTGGCGTGTCTGGGTCAGCAGGCGGCGGCTCACCAGTATGGCGACCAGCGCGGCCAGCAGCGTGGCGACGATGCCCAGCATCAGCATCAGGTTGCGGGTGGCCTGGTAGGCGGTATAGGTTTTGCCCAGCGCAGCTTCGTTGGCCTTGCGCTGCAGATTGGTCATGTTGTCGAGGGCATTGACCAGGAGGTCCTGGAGCGGAATCGCTTCCTGCTGCAGCAGCGTCAATGCGCCGTAATTATTCTCCTCGAGTGCCGCCTCGACTACGCTGAGCATGATCGGCTGGTTGCTGAAGGTGATGGCGTCGAGCTCATCCATCAGCTGCTTTTCCTCTGGGGTATTGAGCATCTTGAGCAGTCTGCTGCGATCGCCGGCGTAGCGCCCGCCATATTCCTGAAACCGGATAAAGAGCGCGTCTTTTTCCCAGGGGTCGATCGATACCACGATATTGTGCATCAGCACCGCACGGTCGCGCAGGGTATCGCGCATCTGCGAGGCCAGCCGCGTCTTGACGTTGTTGACCGAAACCACGCGTTCCAGTTCGGCATTGAGATGGGCCATCTGGGTGACCCCAAGCCCGATCACCGCAACCATCAGCAGCATGGCGGCACTGAACCCGATCCCCACATTGAACAGCAGACCGCGCAGCGGAAACCCCGCGGCTTGCCCACTTGCCGGCCTGGTCGGTCCTTGCGGGGGGGGGATGGATGACATCAGCCTATTCGCGACGGAACGCCACGACATGATCGACCGCCAGTCGGATGCCGATCCTTTCGCCGACGGCGTGATTGTGATGCGAGGGCACCAGCGACAGCGCGCGCTGGCCGCTTGGCAATTTGAGGGTGTAGAGAAATTCGGCGCCGCGGAAGGCCTTGTTCTCGACCTCGGCCAGCAGCAGGCTGTCGTCATCGTGGATGATGTCGTCCGGACGCAGCAGCACGTCGACACGGCAGTTGCGCACGCATTCGTCGCAGCCGCTGGCGTCGCACTCGACCGGAATGTGTCCGCTCAGCACGCCGAGTTCGATTTCCACCTGATGGTCGTTGATCACCTCGCCGGTGACCAGCGCGCCCTGGCCGACAAAGTCGGCGACGAAGCGGTTGACCGGCTCGTGATACAGGTTGTAGGGCGTATCCCACTGCTGGATGCGGCCTTCGTGCATCACCCCGACCCAGTCGGCCAGGGAAAAGGCCTCGTGCTGGTCGTGAGTGACGATGAGCGCGGTGGTGGCTTCGCGCTTCAAGATGTCGCGCACCTCGAGCGACAGACGCTCACGCAGTTCGACGTCGAGATTGGAGAACGGCTCGTCCATCAGGATCAGGCGCGGGCGGGGCGCCAGCGCGCGGGCCAGCGCCACCCGCTGCTGCTGGCCACCGGACAGCTGGTGCGGGAACTGGTTGGCATGGGCGGCGAGGCCGACCAGTTGCAGCAGTTCGTCGATGCGCGCCTGGCGGGCTTCTTTCGAGCCGCTATGGAGGCCGAAGCCGACGTTCTTCGCCACCGTGAGGTGCGGAAACAGCGCGTAATCCTGAAACACCATGCCGACGCGACGTTTCTCGGCAGCCAGCATCCAGCCGGGGCGGCTGACCACTTCGCCGCCGATGCGGATCTCGCCGTTCTGGATCGGCTCGAAGCCGGAGATGCAGCGCAGCGCCGTGGTCTTGCCGCAGCCCGACGGCCCCAGCAGGCAGCCGATCGCGCCTTCGGGCAGGGTGAAGGTGAGGTCGGCAATGATCTGCCGCTGGGCGTACGACTGCGAAACCGAGTCGAGGATCAATTCAGCCATGGGGGTTAGTCGTGCGGGCGCGTGCTGCGCCAGGTCAGGAGAATGATGGGGATGATACCGGCAATGACAATGGCCAGCGCGGGCAGCGCGGCGCGCTCCCATTCGCCCTCCGAGGTCATCTCGAATATCCGTACCGCCAGCGTGTCCCAGCCGAAGGGGCGGGTCATCAGGGTGATCGGCATTTCCTTCATGATGTCGACGAAAGCGAACGTTGCCGCGGTCAGCAGGCTGGCGCGCAGCATCGGCAGATGCACCCGCGCCAGCAGCCCGACCGCGCCGGTGCCGAGGTTTTTCGCGGCCTCGTCGACGTTGCGTGTGATGCGGTGCAGGCCGCTGTCGATGGGGCCGAAGCCGACCGCGAGAAATCGCACCAGATAGGCCAGCAGCATGATCAGCAAGGTGCCCTTGAGGATCTCGGTGCCTTCGAAGCCGAACCACGTCTGGCCGGCGTCGATCAGCCAGTTGTCCAGCGCCGCCACCGGGATGAACAGGCCCACCGCCAACACGGCCCCGGGGAAGGCGTAGCCGAGGGTGGCCAGGCGCTGCGTCCACATCATCGCGCTGCCGGGGCGCTGGCGTCCGGCATAGGCGAGCAGCAGGGCCACCACCACCACCATCAGCGCGCCGATGCCGGCCAGCAGTACCGAATGCCAGGCGAAGGCCCAGTAGCGGGCGTCGAGGTCGACATCAACGACCTCGCGCGTCCACAGGATCAATTGCGTGACCGGGATCAGAAAGGCCACCGCCAGCACCGTCCCGGCGTACACGAAGGCCAGTCCGGCCAGCAGCGGCGACAGCTGGATGCGGCGCTGCGCGGCGCTGCGCCCCACCGTGCTGTAGCGCATCTGCGTGCGCGAGCGCTGCTCGAACACCACCACGACCAGCACGAACAGGATCAGGATCGACGCCAGCTGTGCGGCCGCCGCCAGCGAGAACAGGCTGTACCACGCCTTGTAGATGGCAGTGGTGAAAGTGTCGTAGTTGAAAATCGCCATGGTGCCGAAGTCGGCCAGGGTTTCCATCAGCGCCAGCATCAGTCCGGCGGCGATCCACGGCCGCGCCATCGGCAGCGCTACCCGGAAAAAGCCCTGCGTACGGGAGAGCCCGAGCGACTGCGCCGCTTCCAGTGCGATTGCCCCCTGCGTCGCGAAGGCGTTCTTGGCGATCAGATACACATAGGGGTAGAGCGCCAGCGACATCACCAGGATGACGCCGCCGCGCGAACGGATCTCGGGCAGCCCGGTGATGCCCCAGCTGTCCCGCAGCCAGGTCTGCAGCGGGCCGGTGAAGTCCAGCAGGCCGATCGCGACAAACGCCGTAACGTAGGCAGGCAGCGCCAGCGGCAGCAGCAGCGCCCAGCCGAACACGCGGCGACCGGGAAATTCGCACATCGCCGTCAGCCAGGCCAGTGATACGCCGAGCACGCTGACGCCGAGCCCCACGCCCAAAACCAGCCACAACGTATTAACCACCAGTTGGGGCAGGGCGAACTCGATCAGGTGCGAAAGGATGTCGCGCTCGACCTGGGCGAACGACGAGAAGGTGACGACTACCGGCACCAGCACCAGCGCGGCGACGGCGAGGGCAAACAGCATCCAGCCGCTGAAACGGGGACGGTAGCCCGGTACGACAAAAACGCCCGCAAAGGGCGTTTTTGTCGATGCGACAACGGGATCAGCCAAGATGAATCATTTCAATTTTCAATAAGTTCTTGAGCGAGCTTATTTATAACCGGCGCGATCCATCAATTTTACGGCCTTGACCTGCAGGCTGCCAGCTTCTTTCACGTTGATGAGGTTTTGCTTGAAGCTGCCCCATGCTGCCACGGTCTTGTCCGGCGCTACTTTCGGATTGACCGGGTATTCCAGGTTGACGTCGGCGAACAGGTTCTGCGCCTTGTCGGACGACAGCCACTCGATCAGCTTCTGCGCGCCTTCCGGGTTCTTGGCGTGGCGCGTGACGCCGGCGCCGGAGATGTTGACGTGCACGCCGGCTGCCTGGTTATTCAGGTTCTGGTTGGGCCAGAAGATCGCCAGCGGCAGGTTGGGTTTTTTCGCCATCAGGCGACCGAAGTAATAGGTATTGACCAAGGTGACATCACACTGGCCGGCAGCTACCGCTTCCATCGCCTTGGTGTCGTCGGGGAAGGGTGAGGTCGCGAGGTTGGCGACCCAGCCGCGCACCATGTCCTCGGTTTTGTCTTCGCCGTATTCGGTGATCATCATCGCCACCAGGCTCTGGTTATAGACCTTCTTCGAGGTGCGCAGGCACAGGCGGCCCTTCCATTTCGGGTGGGTCAGGTCCTCGTAGGTCGACAGTTCGCCGGGTTTGACCTTGCTGGTGTTGTAGACCAGGGTGCGCGCGCGCACCGACAGGCCGAACCATTCGTTGCCAGGATCGCGCAGATGGGCCGGCACATTGGCCTGCAGGGTTTTCGACTGGATCGGGCGCAGCAGACCTTCTTCGGATGCCTGCCACAGGTTGCCTGCGTCGACGGTCAACAGCACGTCGGCCGGGGTGTTTTTGCCTTCGGCTTTGAGGCGCGCCATCAGCGGGCCTTCCTTGTCGGTGATGAACTTGATCTGCACCCCTGTGTCGCGGGTGTAGGCATCGAACAGCGGCTTGATCAGCTGTTCGTTGCGCGCGGAATACACCACTACTTCTTCAGCCAGTGCGGGCAGGGCGGCGGCCGCGAGGGCCAGTGCAGCAAGCAGTTTGGTCATTTTCATGTCTGGTTGATCCTCAATGTATTAAGTGTTGCCAATCGTACTGCAAATGATAACGGTTATCAATACATTGATAGAAAAATGACAGGGAATAGAAAAATGACAGAGACTGCCGGGATTCATTTCCGCTCGAACTGGATCATGGTCTGCAATTCGCCTTCGAACAGCGCCTCCATCCGGATGGCGCCCGGCTGCTCGACGAGGTCCAGTCCAGGTTGCTCCGGCGGAGAAATATCGAGCAGGGTCAGCGTCTGGGCCGGGTAGTCGACAGCCAGCGAGACCCGCATCGGGTAATAGCCGTCCAGAAACTTGCGCATGTAGGGGCCGTTGGTCAGACTGAAATAGCCGTTTCCTGTGTTGCGCAGGGCGCGGATTTGCGCAGACAGACACAGCCGGGCCCCCGGTTCGATCTGGCGCAATTGGACGCTTGACCCTTCGATCCAGGCATCCTTGATGTGGCCAAAAGCGTCCAGCCGGAGATCACGCACGAAACCTTCGCGGAAGGTGATCTGTGCGCTGGGTACTGCGTCGAGATGATCGTGACATTGCGACAGGCTGACCCAGCCGGATTCCAGGCTGTCGGGCTCGATGCGGATGCGGTTCTGGTGATGGTGGACCGGTTTGGCGGGCAGGCTGACGAGGAATTGCAAATGCCCCTCGTTGACGGCAGTTGCGCTTTCAAAACTGAGATCATCCGCGGCATGCGCCATGCCCGTATACACAATCGCAGCCCCCAGCAGGCCGCACCGGATCAGGCGTGCACCGGAACTAATCGGGCACGGGATCGGCGGATGGGCCATGGTCGGGTGGGGTGACGCGCCGTGCGCCGTCATACCGTTCGCGCCAGTAGTGGTTGTTGAGATTGGAGACCATGACTGCACCCGAGCGGCTGCTCGCAGCGTGCACAAAACGGTCATCGCCCAGATAAATGCCGACATGGGAAAACGCGCGATTGAGGGTATTGAAGAAGACCAGATCGCCCGGCAGAAGTTCGGTGTGCGCCAGCGGTCGCGTGGCTTCGCTAATCGCGCGGCTGTCGCGCGGCAGCATGATGCCGGTTGTCTGCCTGAACACGTGGCCGACGAAGCCGCTGCAATCGAGGCCGGTCCCGGGCGACGTGCCGCCAAGGCGATACGGACTGCCGACCAGGCTGACGGCATAGATCGGGATGTCTTCAGCCGGGGTGTTGGCATGAGCGGGCAGCACCAGCAGCAACATCAACAGGGATAGCAGCGCGACAGGCTTCATGGGATGGCAATCTGCTCTATAGTTAGTTCAATCGAAAAAACGGCCACATCCGGCGAGTCTTGACCTTGAGGACCACACCATGAATGACGCTCCGTCTCCTGTGCCTGAAACCAGTATCCTCGAAAATGCGCAGCTCAAGCAATTGCACGATGCTGCCGCGGCTGTGGCGGCTGCGTCCGAACCTGATCTGCACGAGCGGGTGCGTGAACTGACCGCGCGTGCGCTGCACGAACGTCGCCTGGCGCTGCAAAACATTGGTGAAATCGTCGGCGCGATCACCTCCGGCGTCGGCAGCGGACTCGCGACGCGCGGCGGCGAGATGAAGGCGGGCCTCAAGCAGGCCTGGGCCGGTATCGACGATGCCGTCGGCAATGCTGCGCAGGCGGCCGCCTATGCCTTGCAGGAAGCTGCTACGCAAGGGAAGGCTTTCAAGGATAACGAACTGAAGGCCAGCCTGGAGCAGTTGCGCGACCTCGAGGTGCAGCTTTTCGACAGCCTGAAGCAGACTGCCAACCAGTCCGGGGGCAAGCTGAAAGAGGAGCTCGGTTACCTGAGCGACCACCTCAAACATAGCGGCTCCCGCACCGGCGAGCAGGCACGGGAGGCTCTGCGGCAGCTGGCGGGCGGCATGAAAGCAGGCAGCGAAGCGGGACGCGCCGGGCTGAGCGAGGCAGTGAGCACGACCGCCGGGCGCCTGTCCCAGGTGGCGAGCGGCATGCTGGCAGCCTTGTCCGATTCGCTTAAACGGCAAAGCGAGCGCCTGCGTTCCTGACAGCATTCCATCGAACGCGCCGGTTACTCAAACGCGGCCGGCGTACCCCTTGCGGGTACCGCGGAGTCGTTGCTGCTTGAGCGGCTTACGAATCCGGCGTGCCCCTTGCGGGTACTGCGGAGTCGTTGCTGCTTTAGCGGCTTACGAATCCGGCGTGCCCCTTGCGGGTACACTTCTAGCGTTACTGATTTCAAAAAACAATCATAACGATGCTCTGGGAAACCATTTCCGTCGTGCGCGATCTGCCGCGCTTGCATGAAATCGCCTCGGTGATGATTCGCTACGGCTGGGGCGATCTGGTACGCGTCCTCGGCATCAGCGGCGCACTGGAACGCGCCGGGCGGGTGATGAACTGGCACAGCACCAGTGAGATCAGCCAGCTTGACGCGCCGGTACGCATTCGCCGCGCACTGGAAGAGCTTGGACCGACTTTCGTCAAGCTGGGCCAATTGCTGGCGACGCGGGTTGACATGTTCCCGCCGCAGTGGATAGCCGAATTCGAAAAGCTGCACAGCCAGGTGCCGGCGGTGCCCTATGAAATTCTGTACCCCGAGCTGATGGACGCACTCAAGGGCGAGCCCGGCGAGGTGTTCGCCGAGTTCAATGCCCTGCCGCTGGCGGCAGCGTCCATTGCGCAGGTACATCGCGCCCGCCTCAAAGATGGTACGCCGGTCATCGTCAAGATCCGTCGCCCCGGCATCGAGGGCGTGATCCGGGCCGACCTGCGCATTCTGGAGCATGCCGCCAGGTTGCTGGAAAGCGAAATGCCGGATTCGCGGCGCTATGACCCGGTTCATATCGTCTCGCAGTTTCGCCGTTCGCTGAATCGCGAACTCGACCTGGCCAAGGAAGCGCGCAACCTCGACCAGTTCGCGCGCCGCTTTGCCGACGACCCGCTGGTGGTAATCCCCAGGGTGTATTGGGAATTCACCAATGATCGGGTCAATGTTCAGGAGGAAATCGTCGGCCTGGCAGGGGTGGCGCCCGACAGGCTGCGGGCCGCCGGTCTCGATCCCAGGCTGCTGGCGGCGCGCGGTGCCGACACCGTGCTGCGCATGGTGCTGGAACACGGCTATTTTCATGCCGATCCGCATCCTGGAAATATCCTCTTCCTGCCCGACAACCGCATCGGCATCATCGATTTCGGCATGGTGGGGATGCTGACGCGTTTCCGCCGCAATCAAATAGTCGACATGCTGCACGCCCTGACGCGCAAGGACGAACAGGCCATGCTGCAGCTTCTGCTCGACTGGGGCGGCGATGCGTTGAGCGATGAAGAACGCCTGGCTTTCGACGTCGCGGAACTGATGCAAAACTACGACGACCTGCAGCTCAAGGATATGAAGCTCGGTGCATTGCTGAACGACGTCGCGACCTTGCTGCGCGACAATAATCTGGTGCTGCCGGCCGACCTGACTTTGCTGTTCAAGACGCTGATCACGCTGGAAGGTCTGGGCCAGCAGCTCGACCCCGAATTCGATATGATCGACCACGTGACACCGTTCGTGGAGCGCATCATCAAGCAGCGCTACACGCCGCAGGCGTTGCTGGCGCGGGGGCGCAAAAGCATGCGCGAAGCGCTGGAAGTGGTGGCCGATTTGCCGCGCGACCTGCAGCATCTGGTGCGGGACATGCGACGGGGGCGGGTGCGGGTCGATCTCGACCTGAAACGGCTTGATCGTTTCGGCCATCAGTTAGACAGCGCCAGCAACCGGCTGACCATGGGCATTCTGACCGCCTCGCTGGTGGTGGGCTCCAGCATCATCATGACGGTGGAAGGCGGGCCTCAGCTATTCGGCCTGCCTTTGTTCGGCCTGCTGGGCTTCCTGATCGCGTTCTTCAACAGCCTGTGGATCATTTTTTCCATCTGGCGCTCGGGCAAGCACTGATACGCTGTCGTCAAAGGTTACACGCGGCCTCGACGCCCTCGGATGTGAGGCTGGCGGCCAGTTCGGCCAGCGGTATGGGCCGCCCCAGCAAATAACCCTGCGCATGGGCAATGCCCAGGCTTTCGACCTTGCGCAGCACGGCCTCGGTCTCCACCCCCTCGGCCACCAGCGAATAGCCGACCTCGCTCATCATGCGGGCGAAATCGGCCACCACCTGGCCGGCACGGTTGTCCTGCCCCAGCTTGTTTACCAGCGAAATGTCGAACTTGACCACATCCACCGGCAAGTCGACCAGATAGCGCAGCGGCGAATATCCGGTGCCGAAGTCATCCATCGCAATGCGGTAATTCACCGTGCGCAACAAGTCGAGATAGGTGCTCACCTCCACCATTTGCGTGATAAGCGAGGTTTCGGTGATCTCCAGCATCAGGGGATGACGGGCGTTGTGGCGCGACAGCTCCAGCAGCTGCGAGACGATTTCCGGGTGCGAAATGCTCTGCGCCGACAGGTTGATCGAGATGCCGCATCCTGTCGGAAGCTGGCCTGAGGACAAGTCGGTGTCAACCTGGTTCAGCACCGCCAGATCGAACTCGGTTTCCAGGCGGCGGCTGCTGACCACCGGCAGAAACGCCTCTGGCTGGATGAGGGTGCCGTGATAGCGGATGCGTGCCAGCGCCTCGTAATAGTCCACCTGACGTCCTGGCAGGGCATGAATCGCCTGATAGTGCATTTCGATCATGCCGGGGGCAGCCAGAGCCTGGAACAAGGCACTGGTTTCGCGGCTGGCCACCAGTGTCTGCGAGGCACGCTCGGTATCTTCGCCATACAGCGCGATACGGGTGCGCCCGGGCTGCTTGGCGGTATACATGGCGATGTCGGCCTGCTTGGGCAGCTCGTCGACATGCTCAAGCTGATCGGCCGCACAGAAGGCGATGCCGATGCTGAGTCCAACCGGTTCGATGATTCCGAGATCGCCAAAGCCTGCGGCATCGATCAGGCTCTGGCAGCGTTGCGCGACCTGCTTGGCCTGGGCGGGCGTGGTGCGCGACAGGAAGGTGGCGAATTCGTCGCCGCCGATTCGATACAGGCGATCGTTGGCGCGCAATGCCATCACCAGCGCATCCGCAATGATGGACAGCACGCGATCGCCCTTGGCGTGGCCGTAAGTGTCGTTGATGGTCTTGAAACGGTCGCAATCAAAAAGCAGGAAGGCCACGCCCTGCGGTGCAGTTTTCAATTCCTGGCGGAAGCGTTCCCAGTCTTCTTCATAGGCGCGCCGGTTGTGGCAGCCGGTCAGGGTGTCCTGGCGCGCCTGCGTGTGGAATTCACGGTTCTGGTGTTCCAGCGAGCCGTGCATCTCGCGCAATTGCAGCTGGTAGTCGTATAGCGAACGCCGGATGCTTTCCAGTTCGCTGATGCGTATGCTCTGCGAACGTGACGGACTGGGGCTGAAGCGACCTTGCTGCATGGCATCGATGTCCTGAGATAGTCGCCCAAGCGGACGCACCAGCAGGCGGTTGTACGCCACGAAACCGAACAATGCCGTGGCCGCCAGCAATATAAACAGCGCGATCAGGGTACGCGACAGGATGGTCTGAAACCGGAGCTGGTCGGGATCGGGGCGGGCGCTGAAGCTCAGGTGCGAAAGCAGGTCCGCCGCGGCCAGTGTCTCCCCCGGTTTGAGTGCCAGACTGACATTGGAGCTGTCGGTGAAATGGAATGCGTCCTCGCGCAGCAGGGCCGGCATGAAGTCGACCCGGATCAGCCCGTGGCCGAGCAGGCTTTGTCGCTGTTCGCCGCTGTATACGGGGAAGGCGTTATACAACGCAACTGCGCCTGCCTCGTTGACCAGCCAGCTGGAATTCTGATGCGGCTGCAAGCTGGCGGGCAGCCTGGCCGGCAGGCTGGTTTTTGCCGGGCCGGATGAAAGCAACAAGCCTGATTGGTCATACAACGCGGCCCTGACATAACGGCTGTCCAGCATGCCGCTTTCGTATACCCGCTGGTCGCGCCAGTAGGTGTAATACTCGGGCAGCACCAGCTGTTGCCGGGTTTCATCCCAGCGTGCCAGCTTGATGGCCTGTTCTTCGGTCCGACTCAATAGCCGCTGCACGGCAGCTTCCAGTTCGGACTGCGCCGCGTTCACATTCTGCAGCTTCAGGCTGTGCGTGACGACCCGTGTTTGGTAGGCAGCAAAGCTTCCGATCAGGCCCACCAGCACCAGCAGCCCGATGATGAAGGCGAGTGCGATCTGCTTGATGGAAAAGGAGGCACGCCTTTTCATCGGGCTGAAGCCGGGTGTATGTGTCCCAGGAATTTGAGCGTGTACTCCAGCAGATCGAACTCATGCGCGCCATCCATGAAATGGTTGGCGCCTTTCACGATCACCATCGGGGTCTGCACATGTTCCAATGCCTTGAGCCAGCCGTGTCCCAACACGTCGTCCCGGTCGCCCATGATGAGTCTTACACTCACCGGCGATTGCTTCAATGCAACCAGCAGGCGGGCCTGATCCCAGCGTGCATACGACAGCAGTCCTTCCGGCGTCGATGGATATTTCCGGCAGAAAGACAAGCCTTGATTAACCAGCGCGCGCTGCTTGTTGCGTACGCGGCCTTCCAATTGCGTGAGCAGGGCAGAACGCACAGTCGTGCCGATCTGGGCCTCGAGCAGCGAAATGCCGATGTAGCCTTTTACTGCCGCATCCGGCTTGAGTGACAGATAGGCCAGCAACTGCAGGCTGCCAAAGCTGTGGCCGACCAGCACGATGGAACGGTGGCCTTGTGATTTCAGCCAGCTCACCCAGCGTCCGATTTCGGCCACATCGTCATCCAGACTGTGCTTGTGCACGGCCTCGCATGCCAGGCTTTGCATGCGATTGGGAATATTCAGACTGAGCGTGGGCGCCAATACCGTATAGCCCGTGTCGTGCAGACCGCGAGCCAGTATGGCCACGGTGGAAAAATCGCGCGTCTGCAAAAAGCCGTGCAGCAGCAGCACGGCGGGCTTGCCGGGTTCGCCGACCAGATAGTCAGCGTTGGCCGGAATGGCAGGGCGCATTTCCTGCTGGGCTATTACCGCGTGGGCAGCGGTCGGAAACACCGATATCAGCAAGCAGAACAGGTATAGGCGCATGGCTGGGCTGGATGAACGGAAACTTTAGAACTAACGGCAGCAAACCCGTCAAACTGAAGGGGTATGTAATCGGTCTGGCCGCTGCTGGATGTTACACTCCGCCTCGAAATCCTGTCCAAAAATGTTTGATCTGAAAAGCATATTTTCCCCCGAAGGCGCGTGTGCCACGGTCCTGCCGGGCTGGCGTTCGCGTCCGCAGCAGCTCGCCATGGCCGAGGCAGTCGAGCGTGCGATCGCCGACAACAGCGTACTGCTGGCTGAAGCCGGCACCGGCACCGGTAAAACGCTGGCCTATCTGGTCCCCGCCCTGCTGTCGGGCGGCAAGGTGGTGATCTCCACCGGGACCAAGGCGCTGCAGGATCAGCTGTTTCATCGCGATCTGCCGGCTGCGCGCCGCGCGCTCAAGTCGCCGGTCAAGGTGGCCTTGCTGAAAGGTCGCGCCAATTACGTCTGCCACCATCACCTGCAACGCAACTTGAGCGACGGCCTTTTCGCCCATCGCGACGATGCGGCATGGTTGCAGAAAATCGCCCGCTTTGCCGAAACCAGCAGCAGCGGCGACCGTGCCGAAGCCGAAGGCATCCCCGAGGACGCCACCGCCTGGTTTTATGCGATCTCCAGCCGCGATACCTGTCTGGGCAGCGAATGCAGCCACTACAAGGACTGTTTCGTGATGGCTGCACGCAAAGCCGCGCTCGACGCCGAGGTGGTGGTGGTTAATCACCACCTGTTCTTTGCCGACCTGTGGCTGAAGGACGAAGGCGTCGCCGAGCTGCTGCCGGCGTGCAACACCGTGGTTCTCGACGAAGCGCACCAGCTGGCCGAAACGGCCGCCCAGTTTTTCGGCGAAACGCTCTCTACCGCGCAGCTGCTCGATCTGGCGGGCGACACCAAGCGCCTCGCGGCAGTGAAGGCAGGCGACTTTCCTGCGCTGCGCCGTGCGGCCGAAGACCTGGGGAAAATGACGCGCGACCTGCGCCTGGCATTTCCGCAGACTCCGGTCAAGTCGACCCTCGCGGAACTGGCGCGTTACGACAAGTGGCCGGACGCGCTGAAATCCCTGTCGACGGCGCTGGATGAAACGGCAAAGCTGCTGGAAACCCAGGCCGAGCGCGACGCCGACCTGAAGAACTGCTTCGAGCGGGCGCAGGCGGTGCAGGCCACCCTGGCCAGCTGGCAGCACGCCGACGATCCCGACCATCCCCGCGTGCGCTGGCTGGAAACCACGCTGAGCTCGCTGCTGCTGCATGCGACCCCCTTGTCGGTCGGCGCGATGTTCGGCGCCAAGCTCACCGAGCGCGCGCAGGCATGGATCCTGACTTCCGCCACGCTCGCCGTCGGCGGCGACTTCACCCACCTCAAAACGCGCCTGGGCATCGAGACCGCCGAAACCCTGTGCGTCGACAGCCCCTTCGACTACCCGCGCCAGGGCGTGCTCTACGTGCCACAGGGCTTGCCCGCACCCAATACGCCGGACTTCACCGACGCTGTCGTCAAGGCCGCCCTGCCGGTGCTGGAAATCAGCCGCGGCCGCGCCTTCATCCTGTTCACCAGCCTGCGCGCGCTGGAAAAAGCGCGCGGCCTGTTGTTTGATGCCTTCAAGGCGCGCGGCTGGGATTACCCGCTGCTGGTGCAAGGCGATGCGCCGAAGAACGAACTCCTCGCGCGCTTCCAGAAAGCCGGCAACGCCGTGCTGCTGGGCAGCCAGAGTTTCTGGGAAGGGGTCGACATGCCGGGCGACGCGCTGTCGGTGGTGATCATCGACAAGCTGCCCTTCCAGCCGCCCGACGACCCGGTGGTCGCCGCGCGCATCGCCCAGGCCGAGAAGAACGGCGGCAAGCCCTTCATGGACTACCAGCTGCCGCACGCGGCGATCAGCCTGAAGCAGGGGGCGGGACGGCTGATCCGCACCGAGACCGATCGCGGGGTGCTGATGATTTGCGATACGCGACTGGCGGATAAGCCTTATGGGCGCCTGCTGCTGAATGCGTTGCCGGCGATGACGCGGACGCGGAAGCTGGAAGTGGTGGAGCGGTTCTTTGCGGCGCAGGGGGCAGGGCAGGAGACAGTTGGCGTGGCCTGAGGCGCGTACCCACTGTTTCGTCAGGATTCTTTCAGCGTGATGCCGGCAAGCCTCAAGCCTTCAGGAAGGTAAACGCCTCCGCAACGCACGAAAACAGACGCATGGTCTGCCCGTTTGCGATTGCCCTGATCGAATCTGGCGTAATCGGACCCGCGCAGTTCAACTATCCGTCCCCGGCTTCACCGTTCGCAGCTTCTTCGTTTCACCCCGCCGCTGCTTGCTGTCCAGCCGCCGTTTCTTTGACGCCAGCGTGGGACGGGTGGGACGGCGCGGCTTGTCCACTTCGCAGGCTTCGCGTATCAGTTCGATCAGTCGTTCCAGGGCGTCGTCGCGGTTGCGCCGCTGGCTGCGATAGCGTTCGGCCTCGATGATCAGCACGCCGTCCTGGGTGATGCGGCGGCCGGCCAGGGCGATGAGGCGGGCGCGCACCGGGTCGGGCAGCGAGGGGGAGCGGGCAACGTCGAAGCGTAGTTGCACCGCGGTCGACACCTTGTTGACGTTCTGCCCGCCGGGGCCCGAGGCACGCACGAAATCCTCCTGGATTTCGCGCTCGTCGAGCTCGATCTGGGCATTGACCCGGATCATGCGTATAGCTGGGTGGCTACCACTTCACCACGTGCACGTTGTTGAGCGTGCGCCCCAGAAAGCGCTCGCCGATGGTCTGGAAGCGCAGCGGCACGTCGGTGACGTAGAAGTCGTAACGCGGCTGGGCCGGCCCCGGGTTGGCCAGCTTCTTTTCGGCCAGCACCGCGGCGACCTGCTCGGCCATGGCTTCGGCAGAATCGACCAGCGCAACGTCATCGCCCACCACCTGGCGCAGCAGCGGCTTCAAGAGGGGATAGTGGGTGCAGCCCAGCACCAGGGTGTCGATGTGCTCGCCCAGCAGGGGCTTCAGATAGTCCTGGGCGGTCAGCCGGGTGACTTCGTGGTCGAGCCAGCCTTCTTCCACCAATGGAACGAACAGCGCACAGGCCTGCGAATGGATGCGCGAATCGGGTGCGTACTTGTGGATGGCGCGTGCGTAGGTATTGCTGTTGATGGTGGTGGGGGTGCCAATGACGCCGATCTTCTTGCCGCCGCGTGCCGATACGGCGCCGGCGTCGATGACGTCGAGCACCGGCACCGGCGACAGGTCCTTGACCACCTGCGCCGCCACCGCCGCCATGGTATTGCAGGCGATGACCAGGAGCTTGACGTCCTTTTCCAGCAGGAACTGCGCGATCTGGGTGGTGAAATGGGCGATGGTCTCGACCGACTTCACGCCATAGGGCACGCGCGCGGTGTCGCCGAAATAGACGATGTTCTCGTAGGGCAAACGCTCCATCAGGGCACGCACCACGGTCAATCCACCAATGCCGGAATCGAATACGCCAATAGGGGAATTTGCATTCGTGGACATGGGTGGCAGGATGGCGGGATGGAAAAGACGATATTTTACCCGCAGGGTTCCCGGGCATCACAAACGGCGGGGCGGTATTCGGCATGAGCGGCTGCGGTTGCGATTCGGTGTGCAACGCGGCGGCGCCCGATCCGCGCTACCGGCGTGCGCTGTGGATCGCGCTGGTGCTGAATATGGTGATGTTCGGCGTCGAAATCGTCGCCAGCCTGCAGTCGCAGTCGGTGTCGCTGCTGGCCGATGCGGTCGACTTCCTGGGCGATGCGGCCAACTACAGTGTTGCGCTATTTGTCCTGGGGCTGGCGCCGGTGTGGCGCTCGCGCACCGCGCTGTGGAAAGGCTGGCTGATGGTCGGCTTCGGCGTATTTGTGCTCGGAAAATCGGCCTGGCAGTGGTCGGCCGGCATCGTGCCGGAACCGTTCATCATGGGCTGGGTGAGTCTCCTGGCGCTGACGGTTAACTTCGGCGTTGCGGCGCTGTTGTATGCGTATCGCCAGGGCGACGCGCAGGCGCGTTCGGTGTGGTTGTGCTCGCGCAACGACGCGCTCGGCAATATCGCGGTGATGGGCGCAGCGGTCGGGGTGTGGGCGACCGCGCACGGCTGGCCGGACATCGCGGTGGCGCTGGTGCTGGCGGGACTGGCGCTGACGTCGGGCGCATCGGTGATCCGTCACGCGCGGGAAGAATTGCGCACGGGGGTGTAGATACCGCCTCTGCAGTCGATGCTCAGGCCGGCGGTCGCCGCCCAGGCAATCGCGCCTTGAAAGGCGCTCCCACGTAGACGCGGCGTCCTCGCCGCGGATGCCGTGGTCATTGCGTGAAAGGCAAATCGGGACGGGGGCGCCCCTCTTCAGAATGGGGCGCGGAAAAATGTGGCCTAGACCTTTTGCTGCCGCGCCAGCGCCCACGCGACATGCTCGCGCACCAATTCGGACGGATGCTCCAGCCGCGCGCCCAGCGCCGCTTCCATTTCAGGCGAAGGCGGCGCATTGCCCAGCGCGACTGCAATGTTCCTCAGCCAGCGCTCATGTCCGATGCGGCGGATCGGCGAGCCTGCCAGCCGTTCGTTGAAATCGGCTTCGCTCCACATGAACAGGTCCACCAGTTGCGCGCTGTCGAGTCCGTTTCGCACTTCGAAATCCGGCAGTGCGGCGGTCTGCGCAAAGCGGTTCCACGGGCACATCAGCTGGCAGTCGTCGCAGCCGTAGATGCGGTTGCCCAGCAACGGGCGCAGTTCGGTCGGAATGCTGCCCTTGAGTTCGATGGTGAGGTAGGAAATGCAGCGCCGCGCATCGAGCGTGTAGGGCGCGACAATGGCCTGGGTCGGGCAGACGTCGATGCAGGCAGCGCAGGTACCGCAGTGGCCGGCTTCGGGGGCGTCCACCGGCAGCGGCAAATCGGTGTAGATCTCGCCGATGAAGAACCACGAGCCGTGCTGCCGGTTCAGCAGCAACGTGTGCTTGCCGCGCCAGCCGAGGCCGGATTTGGTGGCGAGTTCGACTTCCAGCACCGGCGCACTGTCGGTGAAAACGCGAAAATGGTGTTCGCCGACTTCCGCGCCGATTTTTTCGGCCAGGCTCTGCAGGCGGTTGCGTAACACCTTGTGGTAGTCGCGTCCCAGGGCATAGCGAGAGACATAGGCGGCGTCGGGGTCGTTCAGCACCGCATGCGGGTCGGCCGACGCCGGCGGAAAATAGTCCAGCCGCGCGCTGATGATACGGACGGTTCCCGGCACCAGTTCGGCGGGCCGGCTGCGTTTGGTGCCGTGCGCGGCCATATAATCCATCTCGCCATGAAAGCCCTGATCCAGCCATTCCTGCAAGCCCGCTTCGGCCGCACTCAGGTCGCCGTCGGTAATGCCCACCGCGGCAAAGCCGAGCTCGCGCCCCCATTGCTTGATTTTCTGCGCCAATCGGCTTAAATCCTGCTCATGCATACAGTCGATGATACAGCGCGTTGCCGCCGCCATTTGCCCGACGAGGCGGCAACCCTGGCATTCGGCGCACAGCTGGCACGGGAACTAATGCCCGGCCTGACCTTCTACCTTGAGGGCGATCTGGGCGCAGGCAAGACGACGCTGGTGCGCGGACTGCTGCGCGCGCTGGGACATGAGGGACGGGTCAAGAGCCCGACTTACACCCTGGCCGAGATCTACAGCCTGCCCGCGTTTGAGCTATATCACTTTGACCTGTATCGTATGCACGACCCGCGCGAGTGGCTGGATGCCGGGTTTCGCGACATCAGCGACGGTCAGGCGGTGAGCCTGATCGAATGGCCCGAAAAGGCCGCGGGCTGGCTGCCGCCGCCGGACGTGATCGTCCGGCTGGCGATTGCGGACGAGGCGCGCGAAATCGAATGCGAAGCCGCCAGTCCGCGCGGTGCACATTATCTGGAGTCATTTTGCACGCTCTGCTGAAAATTTTCCTGCTATGCAGTGTGCTGGCGTCGGGCTGGGCCCATGCGCTTCAGCTGTCTGCCACGCGTCTGTGGCCGTCGCCCGATTACACCCGGATCACCCTTGAAGCTGCGCAGCCGGTCGCGCACAAATACTTCATCCTGTCGAATCCGGAGCGCCTGGTGATCGACCTTGAAGGTGTCGAGGCAGGCACCGCGCTCAACGCACTGGCCGCACAACTTTCCGCAGACGATCCTTACATCGGCGCAATCCGCGTGGGCGTCAACCGTCCCGGCGTGATGCGGGTGGTGCTGGACCTGAAAGCCGCCATCAGGCCGTCCGTGTTCCAGCTGCCACCGCTGGGAGCGTATGGCCACCGGCTGGTGCTCGACCTGCATCCGGCACGGGCGGGCGATATCACATGGAACCCTGCCGTTCCCCAGCCGGCGATCGCCGAACTGCAGCGTCCTGCCAAACCGGGCGTTCCGCAATACGCGCGGCTGATCACCGTGGCGATCGACGCCGGCCATGGCGGTGAAGATCCCGGCGCCATCGGCGCCAAGGGTTCGTACGAAAAACACATTACGCTGGCGCTGGCGAAAAAGCTCAAGCAGAAGATAGACGCACAGGCAAATATGCATGCCGTGCTGATTCGTGACGGCGACTATTTCGTGCCCTTGGTACAGCGTGTCATCAAGGCGCGTGCGGTAAAGGCCGACCTGTTTATATCGATTCACGCTGATGCCTTCATCAAGCCGCATGCGCACGGATCGTCCGTCTTCGCGCTGTCCGAGAATGGTGCAACCTCGGTCGCCGCGCGCTGGCTGGCCAAGAAGGAAAACGAGGCCGACCTGGTGGGCGGCGTCAACATCGACGTCAAGGATCCCTTCCTCAAGCGCACCCTGATTGACCTCTCGCAGACCGCGACCATCAACGACAGCCTGAAGCTGGGAACCTCTGTGCTGAAGGAAATCGGTGGTGTCAACAGATTGCACAAGCCGCACGTCGAACAGGCCGGATTCGCGGTGCTGAAAGCACCCGACATTCCGTCGATCCTGATCGAGACTGCGTTCATTTCCAATCCGGAAGAGGAACGGCGCCTGAACGATGCTGCCTACCAGGACAAACTGGTCGATGCCATCGTCGTCGGCGTCAGGAATTACTTCGACAAGCATCCGCTGACCGCGCCGTCGCGGCTGACACTCAATCAATGAGCGTCAGCCTGCTGGGCGCGGCGGCCCCGGGTTTCGACCGGCCGCTGGCGGTGCTGGAAGCCTGTCACGGCCGCATCGCCAAACAGTGCGACACCCTGGATAAATTGCTGGCACACCTGCCCGTGAACGGTGCCGATGCGCAGGCGCAGCAGGCGGCGCGCGCGGTGCTGGCCTATTTCGACACCGCGGCGGTGCATCACCACGACGACGAGGAGCGCAACCTGTTTCCGCTGCTGGAACAGGCCGGCGCCCCCGGTGCCTGCGATCTGGTCGAGGCCCTGACCCTGGAACACGACGAACTGGCGCTGCTGTGGCGGCGCCTGCGCGGGGAGCTGCAGCAGATCGAGTCAGGCGCGGCGCCCGCACTGGACGCGCCGCTGACTCAGCGCTTCATTGCCCTCAATCGCAGTCATCTCGAATTCGAAAACACCCATGTATTGCCGCTGGCGCGCCAGGTGCTCGGTGCGGCCGAGATCGAACGCCTCGGCCGCGCCATGGCGGCGCGCCGCGGCGTGACGTTTGTGGTCTGACATGTCGATTTGCGTATTGCCCGATGTACTGATTTCGCAAATCGCCGCCGGCGAGGTGGTCGAACGCCCCGCTGCGGCCTTGAAAGAAATTCTCGAAAACAGCCTCGACGCCGGTGCCACCGATATCCAGGTTGATCTCGAGCAGGGCGGCATCAAGCGTATCCGGGTCGCCGACAATGGCAGCGGCATCGCGCGCGACGAGCTTGCGCTGGCCCTGACCCGTCACGCCACCAGCAAGATCGCCAGTCTGGCCGACCTCGAACAGGTGGCGAGCCTGGGCTTTCGCGGCGAGGCGCTGGCGTCGATCGCCGCCATTGCGCGGGTGCAGCTCGACAGCCGTGGCGTCGACGCCGAGCATGCCTGGGCGGTGCGGGTCGAAGGCGGGCGTCTGAGCGAGCCCATGCCGGCGGCGCGCGCCGCCGGCACCACGATCGATATCCAGGATCTGTTCTTCAATACGCCGGCGCGGCGCAAATTTCTCAAGACCGAGACCACCGAATACGCCCACTGCGCCGAAACCGTGCGTCGGCTGGCACTGGCGAATCCGGAGACGGCTTTCACCCTTTCCCACAACGGCCGGGTACAGCTTCGCCTCAACGCCGACTCCGCCGCCGCGCGGGTGCGCCAGGTGCTGGGCGAGGCATTCGAGCGCAACACCATAGCGGTCGATGCCGTCGCAGGGGCCTTGAGCGTGTCCGGCTGGGTGATCCGTCCTGGTGCCGCGACGGCGAGCCGCGACAGCCAGCATGTGTTCGTCAATGGTCGCTACGTGCGCGACAAGCTGATCGTCCACGCCCTGAAGGAAGCCTACCGCGACGTGCTGCACCACCAGCTGAATCCGGCGTACTGCCTGTTTATCAGCCTGCCGCCGGATCTGGTCGACGTCAATGTGCACCCGGCCAAGACCGAAATCCGCTTTCGCGACAGCCGCGGCGTGCACCAGTTTCTGTTTCACGCGGTTGAGCGCTTGCTGTCGGCGCCGGTGACGGGCGGCACAATCCCCGAGGCAGCCAGTACGCCAGCACCAGGGTTCAGACCGGGGTTTGCGGCGCAATGGCAGGCGTCGATGCCGCTGCAGGTGAACGAGGCGATGGCGTTCTATGCGCCGCTTCAGGGGCCAAGGGGCCGGGCTTCAGGCGACCTGGCTGCGCCTGCGGCACAGCATCTGCCTCTGCCCGAAGATGTCGACGCGCCGCCGCTCGGCTACGCGCTGGGTCAGTTGCACGGCGTTTATGTGCTGGCGCAGAACGCCCAGGGACTGGTGCTGGTCGACATGCATGCCGCGCACGAACGGGTCGTCTACGAGAAGCTCAAGGCCGCGCTCGACAGTCGTGCGGTGCCAGCGCAGACCCTGCTGATTCCGGTCGCGCTGACGGTCGATGCGCGCGACGCGGCGGAAATCAGCCCGCATCTGGCGTCATTGCGGGAAATCGGTTTCGAGCTGTCGGTCACCTCGCCGACCTCGGTTGCGGTGCGCTCGGTGCCGTGGCTGCTGAAAAATGCCGACCCGGTCGAGCTGACCCGGGCCGTATTGCGCGAAGTCGCCGAATTCGGCGTCGCGCGGCTTTTGGCCGAACGCCGCAATGAACTGCTGGCGACGCTCGCCTGCCACGGCGCGGTGCGCGCCAACCGCCACCTGACGCTGCCCGAAATGAACGCGCTGCTGCGCGAGATGGAGGCCACCGAGCGGGCAGGGCAGTGCAACCACGGTCGTCCCACCTGGTTCCAGGTCGGCCTGAGGGAGCTCGACGCCATGTTCATGCGCGGTCGTTGATTTTGACACCTGGCGCTTTTAGCTATAATCCCGAGTTAATTAGTCAGGTATTGATGAGGCCATCATGAACGAACGCAGCGAACACAAGACCATACCGATCCAGGAACTCAATGAGGCCAGCAACTGCTCCAGCGCCGAACCCTATGCCTTGATGGTGCTGGGGGATTCCATGATGCCGGAATTCGAGCAGGGCGAGATCATCGTCGTCGAGCCCTCCGGCCTGGTCAAGGACGGCTCTTTTGTGGTCGCTTTCGTAAATGATGAGTTTATCTTTCGCCAACTCGTGCAGCATGAAGATGGCTGGATGCTGAAGCCGCTCAACCCGATGTACGAGAACATTCCTGTCGCGGATATCGATGTGGCCAAGGGTGTGGTCATCATGAAAAAACGCCCCGGCAAGCGCAGTGAGCAGAAGAGCTATGTCTAAACAGGCTGAGAGGTGTCATCCAAGCAATTGATTGAGCAGTTGTATTGGAGGATGTGATCGCTATATTAGCGAATTGAATATAGTAGTTGACTAATTCACTCAGGTATATAAACTGAAACCTGTTCAACCCTTCCAACAGGAGATAAACCATGAGTGGACTGATCGCTAATTTCCCATCCGACGGCGTCGTGACCGTCAACCGTGTAGTGCTGAAGCTGGAGTACTCGGTGGATGACCTGCAGGAACGGGTGGCGTTTCTGTGTGAAAACGTCAAGACCTACCATTCCGACACCGGCTTCGTTGGCGGCTTCGTCGCGTTGAACTCCGGCATGGTGTCCAACGAAGGCTCGACCATTGGCCAGGCGGTTGAAAGTCCGATGAAGGGCAAGGAGGCGCTGATCGTGACCTTCTGGACCACCTTCGAGAACCACGAGAAATCACATCAGTCGGAAACCTTCCAGCCCTTGTTCCAGAAAGTGCTGGATCTGTGTGAGAACGGCAACGAGGAAATTGCCTACGAGATGCTGTGGTCCGGCAAGGCCTACGGTCCCGACGAGATCGCAGCGGCGCGCCAGGCCAAGGCGCAATACGCCGACGCGGTCTGATCGCCGCAGCAAGCGAAGCCAGGGCGGCGGGGGAAACCCCGCCGCTTTTTTTTAGCCGACTGCGCGGAGAAGATGAGGCTCAGTAGGGGCGCATATAGCGAGGCCGATATGGTCCAGGCCCTCGTTCTCGCCACCGATGATCCACTTGTGCGACATGTGGATCATGCGGCGCCCTCCATGGTGCGGGCATATTTGCCGGCGCGGGCCAGGCCATTCAGATGGCAGCGGTTCAACAGCGCAATCTGCGCGGCGACGACGTTGTCTTCCTGCCCCTGCCAGGCGGCCAGCACGGGCGCCTGCAGCGCCCGCCCATAGGAGAAGCTGACTTCCCATGGCTGCGACTCCATTGCATTCATGGCGTTCAGGTGGTCGGTCGCGTCCTCGGCACTCTGGCCGCCGGACAGGAACACGATGCCCGGGACTGCCGCCGGCACGTAGCGCCGTAGGCAGCGCAGCGTAGCCGCGGCGACCTCCAGCACGCTGGCCTGCTGCGCACACTGCTTGCCGGCAATCACCATGTTCGGCTTCAGCAGCATGCCCTCGAACAGCACCCCGTGGGCGTCGAGTTCGGCGAACACCGCCTGCAGCACCTGCGCCGTCACCGCCTCGCAGCGCTCGATGCCATGGGCGCCGTCCATCAGCACTTCTGGTTCAACGATCGGCACCAGGCCGGCCTCCTGACACAGCGCGGCATAGCGCGCCAGCGCATGGGCGTTGGCGCGGATGCCGAATGGCGACGGGATGTCGCGCTCATCGATCTCGATCACCGCCCGCCACTTGGCGAACTGAGCGCCCAGCTGCTTGTACTCGGCCAGCCGCTCGCGCAATCCACCGAGGCCTTCGGTCACCTTTTCGCCGGGATGGAGTGCCAGCGCCTTGGCGCCCTGATCGACCTTGATGCCGGGGATGATTCCCCGGCTTGACAGCAGCTGGGGGAAGGGAATGCCGTCGCGCGTGCTCTGGCGCAGGGTTTCATCGAAGAGGATGACGCCGCCGATATAGCGCTCGATGTCGTCGGTGGTGAACAGGGTTTCGCGATAGTGTCGCCGGTTTTCCTCGGTGGATTCCACCTGGATCGAAGCAAACCGCTTCTTGATGGTGGGGTTGCTTTCGTCCGCGGCCAGCACCCCTTTTTGCATCGCGACGATGGCCTTGGCCACGGACTTGAGTTCGTCGATGTTCATGGTCTGCGACCCTCCGGTAAGGATAGATAGGCGGGCAGTTCGTCGATGCCCGTTTCTATACTGTAGACCCTGATTTTTTCGCTTCGCCGGGCAGGGCGGCGCCGAAGCGCCAGCCGGCATCGCCGGGCTTGGGGGATAATCGCCCTCCATGTCAGCCCCCAGCCATCCCCCCGCCATTTTCCTCATGGGTCCGACTGCCTCGGGCAAGACCGCGCTGGCGGTCAGCCTGGTCGAACGCTACCCGCTCGAAATCATCAGCGTCGATTCGGCACTGGTGTATCGCGGAATGAACATCGGCACCGCCAAGCCCGACGCCGCCACCCTCGCGCGTGCGCCGCACCATCTGCTCGACATTCGCGACCCCACCGAAGCTTATTCCGCCGCGGCGTTTTGCGACGATGCGCGCGGGCTGATGGCCGACATCGTCGCGCGCGGCCGCGTGCCGCTCCTGGTCGGCGGCACCATGTTGTATTTCCGTGCGCTGCTGCAGGGGCTCGACGATCTGCCGCGCGCCGATGCGGCGCTGCGCAAACAGCAGGAGGCGGAGGCGGCGGCGCGCGGCTGGCCCGCGCTGCACGCCGAACTGGCAGCGGTCGATCCGGTGACCGCGGCCAGGCTGGCACCCAACGACTCCCAGCGCATCGGCCGCGCGCTGGAAGTTTTCCGGCTCACCGGCACGCCGATGTCGGCGCTGCTCGATAGGACGCAGTCCGAATTGCCCTACCGCGTGCTGCAGCTCGCCCTGATTCCGTCCGATCGCGCCGTGCTGCATCAGCGCATCGCCGCGCGCTTCGACGCCATGCTCGCCGAAGGCCTGCTCGATGAAGTGGAAAGCCTGCGCCGGACCTTTGCGCTCACCCCCGACCTGCCGACCATGCGTGCGGTCGGCTACCGGCAGGCATGGGCCTATTTAGAAGGTGAAATCGATTTCAACGCACTGCGCGAAACCGGAATCGCAGCCACCCGCCAGCTCGCCAAGCGCCAGCTCACCTGGCTGCGCTCGTGGCCCGATGCGGTGCTGCTGGATGGCCTGGCGGAAGACCTGGAGGCGCAGGCGACAGCCTTGGTGGCGCGTCATTTAAGGCTGTAGCAGCGCGGCAGGAGCACCCGCAAGGGATAGGCCGTGGTGACCCCGCAAGGAGGAGGCCATGACTGTAGAGCGGCTAAAGCAGCAACATTCATGCACTAAGCCGCTGAAACGGTAACCACCACGCACTGGCGTTTTCGCCGTGATGCCGT
This sequence comes from Hydrogenophilales bacterium, assembly GCA_024636675.1. GTDB lineage: Bacteria > Pseudomonadota > Gammaproteobacteria > Burkholderiales > Thiobacillaceae > Thiobacillus. The sequence goes on from JAGXGM010000039.1 coordinate 42,841, forward strand.
GTGGTTGGCACGGCGCGGGAAATCGCGCCTTGGAAGGCGCTCCTACAGCAACGTCGGCAATCCGGAGTTATTCCTCGCTCGTCGACTCGATTTTCGCGTGCGCCTGCCCGCGGTGAAAGCGGATACCGATCTTGTCGCCCGCGTTGAGCGTCGCGGCATCCTGCACCACCGCGCCGTTTTCGTGCTGGACGATGCTGTAGCCGCGCGCCAGCACGCCTTCCGGGTTGAGGTGGGCGAGGCTGCTGGCGAGCCGTGCCAGGGTGAGCTGACGCTGTCCGAAACCGCCTTCGACCGAGCGCCGGGCGCGCATGCCCAGCGCGTCCAGTCGCTGCTGTTCGCGCTGGATGACATGAATCGGCGTCACCAGCCGCTGGCTCAGCCGTGCGATGCGCAGGTGCTCGCTCATCAGGCGGGTGCCGCCGGCTTGGCGCAGGCGCTGCGCCAGCTGGTAAAGATTGGTCTGCTGGCGGCGCAGCTGTTCGGCCGGATGAACCAGACGGCGTGCCAGATAGTCCAGCCGCTGCATGTCGCTGTGCTGTTTGCGGGCGATGTTCTGCTGCAACTGGCGGCCCAGATGGCCCAGCTGTTGCAGCAGTTCCTGACGCGCCGGGCTGGCGAGTTCGGCCGCGGCAGTGGGGGTGGGCGCGCGCAGGTCGGCGGCGAAGTCGGCCAGGGTGAAATCGGTTTCGTGGCCGACCCCGCTGACCACCGGCATCGGGCTGGCCGCAATCGCCCGCACCACCGCCTCGTCATTGAACGCCCACAGGTCCTCCAGCGAGCCGCCGCCGCGGCACACCAGCAGCACGTCGCACTCGGCACGTGCGCCGGCCGTGCGGATCGCCGCGGCGATCTGCACGCCGGCGCCGGCGCCCTGCACCGGGGTTGGGTAGAGGATCACCGGCAACCCCGGCATGCGGCGCGAAAGCGCAGTCAGCACGTCATGCAGCGCCGCCGCCTGTGGCGAAGTGACGATGCCCAGCGTGCGCGGAAAGCGCGGCAGGGCGCGCTTTTTCGCCGGATCGAACAGCCCTTCGGCGTCCAGTTTGGCTTTCAGTTTGAGGAAGGTTTCGTACAGTCGCCCGGCACCGGCGCGGCGGATTGCCTCGGCGCCCAGCTGGAACTCGCCGCGTGCCTCGTACAGCGAGGGCAGGGCGCGAATTTCGACGTGGTCGCCATTGGCCGGGGTGAAGCCGGCAAACTGGTTGCGCCCGCGGAACATCACGCAGCGCACCTGTGCGCTGGCATCCTTGAGTGAAAAATACCAGTGGCCGGAGGCGGCGCGCATGAAGTTGGACACTTCGCCTTCCACCCACAACAGCGGCAGCTGCGATTCCAGCGCGCGGCGCGCCATGCGGTTGAGTTCGCTCACGGTGAGCACGGGCAGGCCCGTGCTGTCGGAAATGTCGTCCAGAAGATCCATGGCGTGCAGGATAACGGCTTACGCCCGGCACGGTTCATGCACAGTCATCAGCGTTTCATAAATTTTTTTCGATAACCCTATTGACGACAGAAGGTTTATATAACTCTTTGATATAAATGATGTAAGTGGAATGGCTACTTTTTGTGCCGTGAGGCTTTTCCCTTTGTGGGCGGGTATTTAGGGGGGGTGGCAGGCAGTTCCTAACAGACTTATCCACACCAATTGTGGAGAACTCGCGAGAAGCCGGCAAAATCACCGCTCTGCGCAATTGGTGCTTGCCGAAACCCGCATGCGGGGGCTACATTTCGCCTGGTGTTTTCATTTGGAGTGGTATTCAGTGTTTGCGATTATTGAGGCGGCCGGTTGGCCGATATGGCCGTTGATCCTGGCGTCGGTTGTCGCCGTGGCCATCATCATCGAACGCGTTTACAGCCTGCGCACCCAGGAAGTCGCACCCCCCAGTCTGCTGCTGGAGACGATCCAGAGCTACCAGGAACACGGCGTGACGCAGGAACTCGTTACGCGGCTGGCCGACGGTTCGGCAATGGGCCGGGTTTTTGCCACCGCGCTGAAAAATGCCCATAACTCGCGCGAGATCATGAAGGAGTCGATCGAGGAAGCCGGGCGCGCCGTCACCCACGATCTCGACCGTTTCCTGACCTCGCTCGGCACCATCGCCAGCATGGCGCCGTTGCTGGGCCTGCTGGGCACGGTGATCGGCATGATCGAAATCTTCGGCGCCCAGACCGGCGGCGGCACCAACCCCGGCCAACTGGCGCACGGCATTTCGATCGCGCTGTACAACACGGCGTTCGGCCTGATCGTGGCGATCCCGGCGATGATCTTCTATCGCTACTTCCGCAACAAGGTGGAATCGCTGGTGGTCGACATGGAGCAGCAGGCGATCAAACTGGTGGAAATCGTCCACGGCGAAAGGAAGTAAGCCTGTCATGAACTTTCGTAGAGGCCGCCGTGAGGACTATCCGGAAATCAACCTGATTCCGTTCATCGACATCCTGCTCGTCATCGTGATTTTCCTGGCGGTGACCACCACCTACACGCGTTTTGCCGAACTCAAGATCAATCTGCCGACCAGCAGCGCCGAGCAGACGCCGACCCCGCCCAAGCAGATCGAGGTGGCAGTGGGCGAAAGCGGCCGCTACCAGGTCGACGATACTGCGGTCGGCGAGGCGTCGGTCGACGAGCTGGCCGCCGCGCTGAAAAAAGCTGCCGGCGACCAGTCCGAACCGGTGATCGTGATCAACGCCGATGCCCGGGCCGAGCATCAATCGGTGGTGAACGTGATGGAAGCGGCGCGCCGGGTCGGCCTCACCCGCATCACTTTCGTCACCCAGACCGCCCCTTAAGCGGGCGGCTCCTTGGTTTCCCTTCAGCATCTCTGGGCACGCAGCAGCGTGTTCACGCTGCTGCTCTCGCCCCTTGCCCTGCTGTTTTCTGCCGTGTCCGGCCTGCGTCGTCTGGCGTATCGGCGCGGCTGGCTGACGGCTGTTTCCGTCGGCGTGCCGGTGATCATCGTCGGCAACATCACCGCCGGCGGCAGCGGCAAGACGCCGCTGGTGATCTGGCTGGTGAACTGGCTGCGCGCCCAGGGCTATCGGCCGGGCGTGGTCAGCCGCGGTTATGGCGGCGCGGCGCGCGGCTGCGTCGAGGTGCAGCCCGACAGTGCGCCGGCCGAGGTGGGCGACGAACCCTTGCTGATCCATCTCAAAACGGCTGCCCCGGTGGTGGTCGGGCGCGACCGGGTGGCGGCGGCGCGCGCCCTGATGGCGCGCCATCCGGGGGTGGACGTGATCGTCTCCGACGATGGCCTGCAGCATTACCGCCTGCAGCGTGACATCGAACTGGCCGTGATCGACGCGGCGAGCGGGCTGGGCAATGGCTGGCCGCTGCCGGCCGGGCCCTTGCGCGAACCCCGCAGCCGGCTCGACAGCGTGGATGCGGTGATCCAGGTGGTGCGGGGCGCGGTGCAGCCGCAGGATCTGCCGCGCGCATGGCGTGCCGACTACCGCGCCGGGCAGGCCTGGCGCCTGCGCGCGCCACAGGAAAAAATGGCGCTACGCGCGCTGCCGCAGCGTGACTGGCTCGCGGCGACTGGCATCGGCCGGCCGCAGGGCTTTTTCGACATGCTCGACGCGCACGGCATCCGCTTCAGCCCGCGCGCCTTCGCCGACCATCACGCATTCGGTCCGCAGGACCTGCCGCCCGCCGCCGCCGTGCTGATGACCGAAAAGGACGCGGTAAAATGCGCGGGTTTTGCTGGAGAAGAATGGTGGGCGATGGAGCTGGTCGTCGCCCCCGAAAGCGGGTTCATCGACTGGCTCAGCACACGCCTCAAACAATAACGACAAGCAACGCTTGCACATCAGGGGGAGAGGAAATGGGTATGCAGAATTCTGATTGGGGCGATCGCCGTCATCCCTGCCGCTGGGAAGCCGAAACCGGAGATGCCGGTTTCTGGGTGCCCGACCGTTCCGAAATCGTCACCCAGTTCTTTACCCGCTACCTGTTCTTTTCGCTGGCGGTCATTTATTTCTCCACCCTTGAATCCGTATCCCCGGCGCTGTTCAGCATTGAATACCTGCTGATCGCGCTCGGCGTTTATTTTTTCTTCAACAGCTGGTTTTTTTATCAGGCGCTGCAGGGCGTCACGCTGTTGAAGATCCGCAGCGCCATGAGCGCCGATCTGCTGATCGTCACCCTGTGCGTGATTCACGATCCCAATCTGATTCCGCCGTCGGCGCTGGCCTTCCTGATGGTGCTGCTGGGCAACGGCATGCGTTACGGCATGCGCCTGTTCGCGGAGGTGATGGGCGGAGCGTTTCTCGGCATGGCGATCGCCTTCGCCTTGCGTTACCGGCTCGGCGGATTCGAGGTCGGTGCGGGCGATGTGTTTTTCGGCGTGTTCTGGATCACTCTGGCCCTGTACACCTACATCCTGATGGGCCGCATCGAGGAGCAGCGCCGCCAGCTCGACTACCGCAGCCGCTTCGATGCGCTGACTGGCCTGCTCAACCGCCACGGCCTGCTGGCGGCAGCAGACTGTGTCTTCGACAAAGCGAATGCAGACATCCCGGCCACCGTCCTGTTTGCCGATCTCAACCAGTTCAAGGCGGTCAACGACCGCTACGGCCATGGCGTGGGCGATCGCGTGCTGGCCGAGTTCGCGCAGATTTTCGGCGAATCTGCCGAAATGGGCGTATGTGGGCGCTGGGGCGGCGACGAGTTTGTTGCTATCCTGCCGCAGCGCGATGATGTCGTCATCCGCCGGATTTTCGAGCGAATCGAATCCCGCACCGCGGCCTGGAGCAGCAGCAACGGCCTGCCCATGGCGGTGAGCCTGGGCGTCAGTCATGCCCCGCGCGATGGCCGGGATCTGAAAACGCTGTTGTCGGTCGCCGACATCCATCTTTATCAAAGCAAGTCGCAGCTCGCCGACATGGCCGGCACGGCTTCGAACCACAGGGCACTGATCAATGAACCCCAAGCTTCTTGAAATTCTCGTCTGCCCGGTTTGCAAGGGCCCGCTCCAGTGGAAAAAGTCCGTGAACGAGCTGGTCTGCCGGGCGTGTCGCCTGGCCTATCCCATTCGGGACGACATTCCGGTGATGCTGCCGGAAGAGGCGCGCGCGCTGCATCCCGACGAAATCGACAAACGCTGAACACCATGCATTTTCGCGTTGTGATTCCCGCGCGCTATGCGTCCAGCCGCCTGCCGGGCAAGCCGCTGGCAGACATCGGCGGGCGGCCGATGGTGCTGCATGTGCTGGAGCGCGCGCTGCAGGCAGGCGCCGAATCGGTCGTCGTCGCCACTGACGACGCGCGGGTGCAGCAGGCGGTCGAGGCCGCCGGCCATCAGGCCCTGATGACCTCGCCGGACCATCAGTCCGGCACCGAGCGCCTGGTCGAAGTCGCCGAAACCCTGGGCTGGGGCGACGACACCCTGGTGGTCAACGTGCAGGGCGACGAACCCCTGATCGATCCCCTGCTGATCCGCGAGGCCGCGCGCCAGCTGGTGTTGCACGACGACGCGGTGATGGCCACGCTGGCCCATCCGATCCACGATCACGCCGATTTCATCAACCCCAACGTCGTCAAAGTGGTCGCCGACGAAGCCGGCTACGCGTTGTACTTCAGCCGTGCGCCGATCCCCTGGCCGCGCGATGCTTTCGCTGCGCAGCAGGCGATGCCGCACGAACTCGGCGCGTTGCGCCACATCGGCCTGTATGCCTACCGCGCCGGGTTTCTGCGCATCTATGCCGGCCTGATCAGCTCGCCGCTGGAGCGCTACGAAATGCTGGAACAGCTGCGCGTGCTCGGGCACGGCTACCGCATCAGCCTCGGCATCACCCCCAGCGCGCCGGCGCCCGGCGTGGATACGCCGGAAGACCTGGCGCGGGTGCGGGCGCTGTTTGCCTGAGCGCGAAGCATCGCGGCCGTGTGCGATCACGGCAGGCGGTCCGCCCCGGGCCGATGGGGCGAAGGCTGCTTTGTAGCCGCTTGAATCCGCCAATAAAAAATTTTAAGTGTTGCGCGAACGAGCCTTGCCTTAGGCTAGTGTGGTTTTAATAAATTCACATCAAGGGAGACATGCAATGCGTTTGATTCTGTTGGGCGGCCCCGGCGCCGGCAAGGGTACCCAGGCCAATTACATCAAGGAAAAATACGGCATCCCGCAGATTTCCACCGGCGACATGCTGCGTGCACAGATCAAGGCTGGCACCGAACTCGGCATGAAAGCCAAGGCCATCATGGACGCTGGCGGCCTGGTCTCAGACGACATCATCATCGGCATGGTCAAGGCCCGCCTGACCGAGCCCGACTGCAAGAACGGCTATCTGTTCGACGGCTTCCCGCGCACCATCCCGCAGGCCGAGGCGATGAAGGCCGCCGGCGTGCCGATCGACTACGTGGTCGAGATCGACGTTCCCGACGAGGAAATCGTCAAGCGCATGTCGGGCCGTCGGGTACACCCCGCGTCGGGCCGCACCTATCACGTCGTGTTCAATCCGCCCCGGCTGGCTGGCAAGGACGACATCACCGGCGAAGACCTGATCCAGCGCGACGACGACACCGAAGAAACCGTCAAGAAGCGCCTCGACGTCTACCACGCGCAGACCGAGCCGCTGGTCAAGTACTACGGCGACTGGGCGGCGCGCGGCGAAGCCGGCGCACCCCAATACGTGAAGGTATCCGGCGTCGGCAAGGTCGAAGAGATTCGCGATTCCATCTTTGCCGCACTTGGCTGAATCGGGATCCCGCCCGCGATGCCGCAGCAGATTGCCCCGCTGACCGATACCGAGCGCTGGATCGTTGCCAGCGCAGTGAAGGAGCGTTACGGCAGGGATGTCGAGATCCAGGATGTCGAAACCGAAATCCGCCTGCACATCGACGACCGCGAACTGACGCTGTGCCCGGGCCTTTACTGGAACGAGCGCGGCTGCCATTTCGTGCTGTCGAAAACCGGCGATTCGCGCTATCGCAGCATGTTCTTCTATCGCATCCGCGATCGCTTTTCGACCGGGCGCGAGGAATACGACGACATTGGCGACTGCGTCACCACCCTGATGAAAATGCAGGCCGACGAGGAAGCCAAGCGCCTGGCCGAGGGCGAGGCATCCGGCAGCAGCTGAATGATTCAAGCCAGCCCCGTGTTTAATTAAACCGGCTGGTTTTTTTTGCAATTGACCACCCCGAAAATAACGAGGAGACAACACCATCATGGCGAAAAAAATGAACGCCTTCTACGCACAGTCCGGCGGCGTGACCGCCGTCATCAACGCGTCGGCCTGCGGCGTGATCGAGACCGCGCGCAAGCACAAGGACAAGATCGGCAAGGTCTACGCCGGCCGCAACGGCATCATCGGCGCGCTGACCGAAGAGTTGATCGACACCACCAAGGAAACCGACGCCGCCATCGCCGCGCTGCGTTCCACGCCGTCGGGCGCCTTCGGCTCCTGCCGCTTCAAGCTCAAGTCGCTGGAAGCCAACAAGCGCGAATACGCACGCCTGATCGACGTATTCAAGGCACACAACATCGGCTATTTCTTCTACAACGGCGGCGGCGATTCGGCCGATACCTGCTTCAAGATCAGCCAGTTGTCCGAGCAGATGGGCTATCCGATCCAGGCGATCCATGTGCCGAAGACCGTCGACAACGACCTGCCGATCACCGACTGCTGCCCCGGCTTCGGCTCGGTCGCCAAGTACATCGCCGTCTCCACGCTGGAAGCCAGCTACGACGTGCGCTCGATGGCCAAGACCTCGACCAAGGTATTCGTCCTCGAAGTGATGGGCCGTCACGCCGGCTGGATCGCCGCTGCCGGCGGGCTGGTCGAGGACCACGGCATTCCGGTCGTCATCCTGTTCCCGGAAATTGAATTCGACCAGAAGAAATTCCTCGCCCGCGTCAACAAGCTGGTGAAGGAACACGGCTACTGCACCGTGGTGGTGTCCGAAGGCTGCCACTACCCGGACGGCACCTTCCTTGCCGAGCAGGGCACGCGCGACGCCTTCGGCCACGCGCAACTGGGCGGCGCCGCGCCGGTGGTTGCCAACATGATCAAGGACGCGCTCGGCCACAAGTTCCATTGGGCCGTCGCTGACTACCTGCAGCGCGCCGCGCGCCACATCGCCTCCAAGACCGACGTCAAGCAGGCCTACGAACTCGGCAAGAAAGCCGTCGAGCTCGCGCTCGCGGGCCACAACTCGGTGATGCCGACGGTCGACCGCATCTCCGACGAGCCCTACAAGTACAAGATCGGCATGGCCGACCTGAAGGACGTCGCCAACGTCGAGAAATTCATGCCGCGTAATTTCATCACCAAGGATGGCTTCGGCATCACCGACAAGTGCAAGCGTTACCTGACGCCGCTGATCCAGGGCGAGGACTATCCCAAGTACAAGGACGGTCTGCCGGTGTATGTGACGCTGAAGAACGTCGCGGTCGCGAAGAAGCTGGCCGCGTTCAAGCTTTGATCGGGCGGAGAGTGGAGGGTCGGGAGTCGAGAGTGAAAGGCGGGGGCATCGTGCTTCCAGCCGCCAACTCCAGGCTCTCGACTAACCCATGACACTCGACCGCGCCAGACAACTGCTCAAAGTCCAGGCCGATTTCGGCGGCTTCTACAACGGCAATTCAGCCAAGCTGATCTTGTCCGAGGTGATGCGCGAGCACGGGCAGGATGCGGTCGATCAACTCATAAGGGAATTGGAGCTCGACCGGATTTTCGGGTTCGAGCCGGGCACCCGGTTCGAAGGCGGGCTCGCGATGGGCAGGTAGTGATGGGGAACGGTGGCGCAAGCTGCCGTTTTTTTTTGGGGTTTTTGAGGAGACAATAAAATGAATGAAGGTCTGCTGTTCGCCCTCGTGGCGGCGGTACTCGCGCTGCTCTACGGAATCATCTCGATCAAATGGATTCTGGGCCTGCCCACCGGCAACGACCGCATGCGCGAAATCGCGGCGGCCGTGCAGGAAGGCGCCTCCGCCTACCTGAACCGGCAATACACCACCATCAGCATCGTCGGCGTGATTCTGCTGATCGCGATTTTCTTCGCTCTGGGCTGGCAAACCGCCGTCGGCTTCCTGCTCGGCGCCGTGCTTTCCGGACTGACCGGCTATATCGGCATGAACGTCTCGGTGCGCGCCAACGTGCGCACCGCCGAAGCGGCATCGAAAGGCCTCAACGCCGCCCTCAACGTCGCCTTCAAAGGCGGCGCCATCACCGGCATGCTGGTGGTCGGTCTGGGCTTGCTTGGCGTGGCCGGCTACTACGCCTTTCTTACTCTGGGAATGGGCGAGAGCACCGAGCAGGCGACCCACGCACTGGTCGGCCTGGCCTTCGGCGGTTCGCTGATTTCCATCTTCGCCCGGCTCGGCGGCGGCATCTTCACCAAGGGCGCCGACGTCGGCGCCGACCTGGTGGGCAAGGTCGAAGCCGGCATCCCCGAGGACGATCCGCGCAACCCCGCGGTGATTGCCGACAACGTCGGCGACAACGTCGGCGACTGCGCCGGCATGGCGGCCGACCTGTTCGAGACCTACGCCGTGACCATCATCGCCACCATGCTGCTGGGCGGCCTGTTGATCACCGGCTCCCCCGAAGCGGTGATCTATCCGCTGGTGCTGGGCGGTTTCTCCATCATCGCCTCCATCATCGGCAGCTACTTCGTCAAGGCGCGCGAGGGCGGCAAGATCATGAACGCGCTGTATCGCGGCCTGATCGTGTCGGGCGTGCTGGCCGCGGTCGCGTTCTATCCCATCACCACCTGGATGCTGGGCGAGGGCGTGATGATCGAGGGCGAACTGGTGACTTCGCTGAACCTGTACTTTGCCACGCTGATCGGCCTCGGTCTGACCGCCGCCATGGTGTGGATCACCGAGTACTACACCGCGACCGAGTTCAATCCGGTGCGCCACATCGCGCAGGCGTCCACCACCGGCCACGGCACCAACGTCATCGCCGGCCTCGGCGTGTCGATGAAGTCCACCGCCGCCCCCGTGCTTGCCGTGTGTCTGGCGATCTGGAGCTCGTATGAACTGGCCGGCCTGTACGGCATCGCCATCGCCGCCACCTCGATGCTGTCGATGGCCGGCATCATCGTCGCGCTCGACGCCTACGGTCCGATCACCGACAACGCCGGTGGCATTGCCGAAATGGCCGGTCTGCCGGACAACATCCGCAACATCACCGACCCGCTCGACGCCGTCGGCAACACCACCAAGGCCGTCACCAAGGGCTACGCCATCGGCTCCGCCGGCCTCGCCGCCCTGGTGCTGTTTGCCGACTACACCCACGCCCTGAATGCCCAGGCCTTGGCGCTTGACGCCACCGCACTCCCCCTGACCTTCGACCTGTCCAACCACATGGTCATCATCGGCCTGTTCATCGGCGGCATGGTGCCCTACCTGTTTGCGGCAATGGGAATGGAAGCGGTCGGCCGCGCCGCCGGTTCCGTGGTGGTGGAAGTGCGCCGCCAGTTCAAGTCGATCCCCGGCATCATGGCCGGCACGGCCAAACCGGAATACGGCACCTGCGTCGACATGCTGACCAAGGCCGCGATCAAGGAAATGATCCTGCCCTCGCTGCTGCCGGTTGCGGTTCCCGTGATCGTTGGTCTCACCCTCGGCGCACAGGCCCTGGGCGGCGTGCTGGTCGGCACCATCGTCACCGGCATCTTCGTGGCGATTTCCATGACCACCGGCGGCGGTGCGTGGGACAACGCCAAGAAATACATCGAGGAAGGCAACTACGGCGGCAAGGGTTCAGAAGCGCACAAGGCTGCCGTTACTGGGGATACCGTCGGCGATCCCTACAAGGATACCGCCGGCCCGGCCGTCAACCCGCTGATCAAGATCATCAACATCGTGGCACTGCTCATCGTGCCGCTGATCGGCTAAGCGGCTGGGTAAAGCCTGGTTGGTTAAACCAGCCAGGTCCTTTAATGCGTTAAGCTCGAGCCGGGATAATCCCCGGCTTTTTCATAAAAACGCATAAACCAACCGAGAGAGGAAGAGACAATGGCAAGAAATGTTTGTGGTATAGATCGCGCAGTGCGCGCAGTGGCTGGCCTCGGGCTTATCGCCTGGGCCATGCTCGATCCCGAAAGCCCGATGCTGATCGCAGGTCCGATCGGCTTTGTGCTGTTATTGACCTCGGCCTTCGCTTGGTGTCCGGTTTATCTGCCGTTCGGCTTCAAAAGCTGCAAGGCGAGGTAAACTTTCGCCGTATTGCAGGGTCAAGCACAGTGCGCCCGCCGGGCGCACTTTTTTTCGGGAAACATCATGCGATTCATGCGATTCATTCCTGTACTCCTGGCGCTCGCCCTCACCGGCGCAGCCCATGCCGGTGGCGTCGATCGTCTGAAAGCCTTTATTGCCGGCGCCAAGACCGCCGAGGCAGACTTCACCCAGACCGTCGCCGACAAGACCGGCCGCATCACCCAGCAGGCCAGCGGCAAAATGGCGTTTGCCCGCCCCGGGAAGTTTCGCTGGGATTACACCGCGCCGTACGAACAGGTGATCGTCGGCGACGGCGTCAAACTGTGGCTGTATGACGTCGACCTCGAACAGGTCACCGTCAAAGCGCTCGGCGACGTCATCGCCGGCACCCCCGCGGCGCTGCTGGCCGGCGACAACTCGATCGAGAAATACTTCAGTCTGAAAAATGCCGGCGTGGCGGGCGGCCTGGAATGGCTGGAAGCCACCCCGACCACCCGCGACACCACCTTCGAGCGCATCCGCATGGGCTTCAAGGGCGACATCCTGGCGCAGATGGAGCTGTTCGACTTCTTCGGCCAGCGCACCACGCTCAAGCTGTCGCACTTCGTGCGCAACCCGAGCATCCCGCCGTCGCGCTTCACCTTCACCCCGCCCAAGGGCGCCGACGTCATCGGCGAGTGATTTGTAGGAGCGGCCGGGTTTTGCGGATGATCGGTAAGTCCCACGCGACGTTGACCGAACACCAGCAATCCCCATGACTGATCGATCCACCCGTAGGAGCGGCGTCCACGCCGCGATGCCGTGGTGGTAGCGACGGTGCGAAATCGCGGCGTGGACGCCGCTCCTACAAGGGCGGCCTGGTTCTGCGGATGATCGGTAAGCCTCACGCGACGTTGACCGAACGCCAGCAATCCCCACGCGTGATCGATCCACCCGTAGGAGCGGCGTCCACGCTGCGATGCCGTGGTGGTCGCGGGGGTACGTAAATCGCGGCGAGGACGCCGGTGCGTGGTTGTTGCCGCCTCAGCGGCTATGCAACCACGGCCTACTCCTTGCGGGTGCTCCTACAAGGGCGGCTGGGTTCTGCGGATGATCGGTAAGCCTCACGCGACGTTGACCGAACGCCGGCAATTCCCACGAGCGATCGATCCACCCGTAGGAGCGGCGTCCACGCCGCGATGCCGTGGTGGTTGCGAGGGTGCGTAAATCGCGGCGAGGACGCCGGTGCGTGGTTGTTGCCGCTTCAGCGGCTATGCACAACCGCGGCCTACTCCTTGCGGGTGCTCCTACAGGGGCAACCTCGTTCTGCGGATGATCGGTAGCTCCTCAGCGGCTGCAACCACGGCCCACTCCTTGCGGGTGCGCCCGCAAGGACGGCACCGCGGTTCTGACGGATAATTAACGCCAATGTCCACCCAAGACCTTTTCCAATCCGACACCCCCGAGCCTGCGCGCGACGATCCCAACGCGCCGCTGGCCGAGCGTCTACGCCCGCGCACCCTGGCCGACGTCGTCGGGCAGACGCATCTGCTCGGTCCCGGCAAGCCGCTGCGCCTGGCGTTCGATTCCGGCAAGCTGCATTCGATGATCCTGTGGGGGCCGCCGGGCGTTGGCAAGACCACGTTGGCGCGGCTCACCGCACAGGCCTTCGGCGCCGACTTCATCGCCATCTCCGCCGTACTCTCCGGGGTCAAGGACATCCGCGAAGCGGTCGAGCGCGCGCGCATGAACCAGACCCTGGCCCGCACCACCATCCTGTTCGTCGACGAAGTCCACCGCTTCAACAAGGCGCAGCAGGACGCGTTTTTGCCGCACGTCGAATCGGGGCTGTTCACCTTCATCGGCGCCACCACCGAAAACCCCTCGTTCGAAGTCGTCGGCGCGCTCCTGTCGCGCGCCCAGGTCTACGTGCTGAAGTCGCTCACCCCCGACGAGCTCGGCCAGCTGATGCAGCGCGCGTTGAAGGAACTGCCGGACCTGACGCTGGGGGAGGGCGTCGACAAGCTGCTGGCCGCCTACGCCGATGGCGACGCCCGCAAACTGCTCAACCTGCTGGAGCAGCTCGACATCGCCGCGCGCACCTCGCAGGTGAAGGAAGTCGACGCCGCCTTCGTCGAGAACGCGCTGGCGCAATCGTTGCGCCGCTTCGACAAGGGCGGCGAAGCCTTCTACGACCAGATTTCCGCGCTGCACAAAAGCGTGCGTGGCTCCGACCCCGACGCCTCGCTCTACTGGCTGGTGCGCATGCTCGACGGCGGCGCCGACCCGCGCTATCTCGGCCGGCGGCTGATCCGCATGGCTTCCGAGGACATCGGCCTGGCCGACCCGCGTGCGCTCGGCATCACGCTCGACGCCGTCGCCACCTACGAACGCCTCGGCAGCCCCGAAGGCGAACTCGCGCTGGCCGAAGCCTGCATTTATCTGGCCTGCGCGCCCAAGAGCAACGCCGCGTACGTCGCCTACAACGCCGCCCGCGCCTTCGTCCAGTCCAACCCCTCCAACGACGTCCCCATCCACCTGCGCAACGCCCCCACCAAGCTGATGAAGGAACTGGGCTACGGCCGCGCCTACCGCTACGCCCACGACGAGCCCGAAGCCTACGCCGCCGGCGAACGCTACTTCCCCGACGACATCGAAGAACAGCACTGGTACCGGCCCACCCCGCGCGGGCTCGAAGGCAAGATCGCCGACAAGCTGGCGCATCTGAAGAAGCTGGATGAGGACGCGGGGAAGGGGTAGGGGCCTGCGGACGCTGAATTCGTCATTGCGAGGCGCGCAGCAACAAAGCAACCCGGTGTCTTATTGAACCTGCCCAAACAGGGCATCTACATACCCAAACCGGGCACGGCGTGCGCGCCGCCAGCCTGGAATGCCACTGCAACGGCCGCGCAGCAGATACCGTGTTCGACGTCGCCCGGTTGCAGTGAATCCGCGCACACGGAACAATGAAGCGGCAATCCCGCTCAAATTTCCACGCGTAAGGAATCGGCCGCTTGTCGGACCAAGCACATACAGGTACCGTCTTCTTTGCCCCAACCGGAGATCCACCATGCTCAAACGCCTCCTCATCGTCGCCGCTCTTGTCCTTAGCCAGCCCTTGCTGGCCGCCAGCAACGCCCCCTGGGGCAGCTCCATAGACCTGGACATCGAGTATTCCAAGCAGAAAGTGGTCTACGACACCGCCGTCAAAACCGTTGAAGCCCTGACCAGCGTGCTCGACCGCGCCAGCTATCTGAGCGTGCTCAACGGCGCCGACCCCTTCGACAACAAGATCGTCATCGTCTTGCACGGCAATGAAATCGACTACTTCGCCATCAAGAACTACCCCAAATACAAAGACCTGATGACGCGCGCCCAGAGCCTGACCGTGGGCGGCACCATCGAGTTCAGGATGTGCAAGGTCGCCGCCCAAGGCCACGGCTACCAGCCCAAGGACATCCACGGCTTCGTGGCCATGGTGCCGATGGGCGACGCCGAGATCGTCCGCCTGCAGCACGAGGGCTATTCCTACATGCGCTGACGCGCGGCGGTTATGACAGGCTCTTGAATTGCGGCCAAGCTGATGAAGGTCCACGCCAGCCGCGGCAGTGACAGGCGAAAACGACATGTTGATGAAATTAATTTTCATCGACATATTTCGTTGACGTGTCGATGACATCGACCTATCCTAATGACATGTCGATTAAATCGCAAAACGTAAACATGAGCGTCGCCCCAAGCTGGAAACCGGATCAGCCCTACAACGACCTGCCGCGCTTGCCGCCGGCCGTCGAGCTCGACACCAAAACCGTGCTCAAGCAGTGCATCAAGTCCAACATCGCGCTGGCTGAATTGAAGCAGGCCGCCGAATTGATCCCCAATCAGGCCATGCTCATCAACACCCTGCCGCTGCTGGAAGCGCGTGCCAGTTCCGAAATCGAAAACATCGTCACCACCACCGACAAGCTGTTCCAGCACATCCAGGCAGACACCACAGCCGACCCCGCCACCAAGGAAGCCCTGCGCTACCGTCGCGCCCTGTTCGAAGGATTCCAGTCTTTGCAGGACAGGCCGCTGACCACCCGCACCGCCGAAGCCATTTGCAGCCAGATCAAGGGCCGCGAAATGGGCGTGCGCAAAGTGCCCGGCAC
>JAGXGM010000040.1 GCA_024636675.1 Hydrogenophilales bacterium
GCCGCAGGCACATGACGGCGCACCGCTGCGCACCCTGCTCTATGTGGAAGACAATCCAGCCAACCTGATGCTGGTTGAGCAGATCATCGCGGGCCACCCTCAGGTGCGCATGCTGAGCGCGCGCGATGCCACGCTCGGCATTGCCCTGGCGCGCGCCCATCAGCCGGAGGTGATTCTGATGGACATCAACCTGCCCGGCCTTAGCGGCATCCAGGCACTGAAAATCCTGCGCGAGGACCCGGCAACGGCGCACATCCCGGTGCTGGCCATCAGCGCCAATGCCATGCCGCGCGACATCAAGAAGGGCCTGGAGGCGGGATTTTTCCGCTATCTCACCAAGCCGATCAAGGTCAGCGAATTCATGAACGCGCTGGACAAGGCGCTGGAACGGGCAGATGCAGAATCAGACGGTGCCGCCACCTTGGCGCCCCTGTGATGCTGTGTGCCGACGACATGCTGAACGCCAGCATTCTGATCGTGGACGATCAGGAGGCCAATGTGCAGCTGCTGGCGCAGATGCTGGGGGATGCCGGTTATCGGCACATTACCTCGACGATGGATCCGCATGCCGTCTGCGCGCTGCATCGCGACAACCATTACGACCTGATTTTGCTCGACCTGCAGATGCCCGGCATGGATGGATTCCAGGTGATGGATGGCCTCAAGGAAATCGAAACCGATGGCTACCTTCCGGTACTCGTGATCACGGCCCAACCGGGCCACAAGCTGCGGGCGCTGGCGGCCGGCGCCAAGGACTTCATCAACAAGCCGTTTGACCTGATCGAAGTCAAGATGCGCATTCACAACATGCTGGAAGTGCGCTTGTTATACAGGCAAGTCGAACAATACAGCCGCGCACTGGAATCGATGGCGCTGCATGATGCGCTGACCGGTCTGCCGAACCGGCGGCTTTTAATGGACAGGCTTTCGCTGGCCATTGCCCATGCGCGCAGGAACAAGCGCCCGATGGCGGTGATGTTTCTGGATCTGGACGGGTTCAAACAAATCAACGACAGCCTGGGCCACGATGCGGGCGACACGCTGCTCAGCATGGTGGCCGGCCGTCTGGTGGCGGCGGTGCGTCAGGAGGACACGGTGGCGCGCTTGGGCGGAGATGAATTCGTGATCGGATTATGGGAATTGAGTCACGTTGACGCCGCGGCCACGCTGGCCTCAAAAGTGATCCTGGCCGTTTCAGCGCCCTATCGCATTCAAGGCCACGATGTGCGCATGACCGTCAGCGTTGGTATCAGCATTTATCCCGGGCATGGCGAAGAAGCGGAGGTTTTGATGAAAAATGCGGATCTGGCTTTATATGAAGCCAAGCGTGCAGGCAAAAATAATTATCGTATCGCAGCGTCCACCGGCCTGTTGTGATGGCATTAACGTAAGCTGTTTCGTCGGGACATGGTCCCGGTGCAAATAAAGAAAGCAAATTTATATGGTCAGCGCTGCCGATATTCTGAATGCCAACATCCTGATCGTGGACGATCAGGATGCCAACGTGCAACTCCTGGAGCAATTGCTGCATGAAGCCGGCTACACCCGCGTTGCCTCGACGACGGATCCGACCGAGGTCTGCGGGCTGCATCGCAAGAACGCTTACGACCTGATCCTGCTCGACCTGCAGATGCCCGGGATGGATGGGTTCCAGGTCATGGAAGGCCTCAAGGAAAACGCTGCCGACGATTACCTGCCGGTCCTCGTGATCACCGCCCAGCCAGACCACAAGCTGCGCGCATTGCAGGCCGGCGCCAAGGACTTCATCAGCAAGCCGTTCGATCTGCTCGAAGCCAGGACGCGCATCCGCAACATGCTGGAAGTGCGGCTGCTGTATAAAAAGCTGGAGCATTACAGCAAGGTGCTGGAACAGGCGGTACAGGAACGCACCGCCGAACTGCGCGAGAGCGAGGCCCGCTATCGCAGCCTGACCGAACTGGCCTCCGACTGGTACTGGGAGCAGGACGAGAACATGAATTTCACCCGCGTTTCCGGCCCGGTACTGGAGATGCTCGGCATCCGGGACGGTGCCCTGGCGGGGGAACCCGATGACGGCCAGGCCGCGGGCTGGAACGAGGCCGAGCGGAAGCTGCTGCAGGCCAAAATTGCCGCGCGTCAGCCCTTCCTGGATTTCGCCTTCAGTCGCGTCAATCCCGATGGCTCGCAGGAAACATTTCGGGTAAGTGGGGAGCCGATGTTCAACCAGGCCTCCCACTTCATCGGCTACCGCGGAATCGGCGTGAAACTGGCCACCAGGAAATAGAAACAAACTGCTGCCCGAACAGAAAAGACCATTTGAACGGATGACTGATGCCTTTATCCCATAGTCCATACCAAAACCAGCTTCTCGCCACCCTGCCCCTGACGGAATATGAGTCCCTGGCGCCGCACCTGGAATGGGTGCCGCTGTCGCTCGGCGAAGTCCTCTATGAACCCGACGGCCAGTTGCAGTATGCCTATTTCCCCACCACCGCCATCGTGTCGCTGCACTATGTGATGGCGTCCGGCGCCTCGGCCGAATCCGCAGGAGTGGGCAACGAGGGCGTCGTCGGCATTGCGCTGTTCATGGGCGGCAACACCACCCCCAGCTCGGCGGTGGTGCAGACCGCGGGCCATGCCTACCGGCTGGAACGCAGCGCGCTGCTGCAGGAATTCAATCGCGCAGGCACGATGCAGCATGTGCTGCTGCGCTACACCCAGGCGCTGATCACGCAGATAATGCAGGCCGCGGCCTGCAACCGGCACCACTCAATCGAGCAGCAACTGTGCCGCTGGCTGTTGCTGACGCTCGATCGATTGCCGTCGAACGAGCTGGTCATGACGCAGGAACTGGTCGCCAGCATGCTCGGCGTGCGCCGCGAAGGCATCACCGAGGCGGCGGGGAAATTGCAGCGCAGCGGCTTGATCAGTTATCGCCGCGGCCACATTGCAGTGCTTGACCGGGCCGGTCTGGAGCACCATGCGTGCGAATGCTACGCAGTCGTCAGGAAGGAATTGTCCCGCCTGTTGCCCGATGTGCGAGATCGCCAGGTTGCCGCTGCGGCCGCCAAATAATCACCTGCAGCGGGCGCGGCTGCTGCTCGGCCGTTACGCCTCCTCCATGAGGTAGTGCAGCGCATGGCTGGCGGACGCCCAGCAATCGAAAACCCGCTATGTGCGTCAGCAAACAGACAGCGCGAGTGGTTCCCCCTACAGTTGAAGTGCAGTCCATCCTGGGCAGGTTGTCATTGCTCCGATCATCGCGCTCGGGGCGATCTTGCTGCGGGTCCCGCAAGCCCGCTGCCGCCCGGGGATTGTTCTAAGCTGAAAAATGTCGGACCAAAGGGCGGTTTTTAACGCATACGTGCATCGCAGCAACACGGCAATCGGCAAAATCGCTGGCCTTGAGTTCAGGCTTGAGTCCAGGAAATAAAACGCTCCACGATGCTGCCCATGTTTACCTTGACGCCCCCAATCCCTGCCAAAACAGCATAAAAATAATGGTGACCGAAGCCGCGGGTAAAGGCTGTTGGTCCGCAAGCAGGTGAAATGCGTTTTGGCAAAGCCCCGTCATAAGGCGAGGCTGCGCTAACCAGCGCAACGTTCTATCAAGGAGAAGATTATCGCCATCAAAGAGTTCGGGGATTCGGCGCGCTCACGGAATTCGCTGCGATACGACCGGGATACCGAGTTGCTGCGTTCGGAACTGTTCAGCATCGAGCAGCTGAAGCGTCACGCGGTCACGCTGGCGGGCCAGCATCGGGTCGATCCGCGTCCGGGGACGGACAGCCTGCTGCCGCGATTGGCGGACAATGCGCGGGTTCTGCTGGCGGCATACGACGTCGTCACCGCCGCCGCCATGCAGGGGCAACGGATCGTTCCGGCGGAGGCCTGGCTGCTCGACAACTTCTACCTGATCGAGCAGCAGATCACGCTGGCGCGCCGGCACCTGCCGCGCGGCTACAGCCGGCAGTTGCCGCGGCTGGCCGATGGCCCGTCGGCCGGATTCCCCCGCATCTACGACCTGGCGCTGGAACTGATTTCCCACATGGACGGCCGCGTCGACAGCGACAATGCCACCCAGTTCATCGCCGCCTACCAGACCGTCGAACCCCTGAGGCTGGGCGAATTGTGGGCTTTCCCGATCATGCTGCAGCTGGCGCTGCTGGAAAACCTGCGCCGCGTCGGAGTGCGCATCGCGCAGCGGCGCGAGGAGCGCGATGCGGCCATCCTCTGGGCCGACCGCATGCTCGGGGCGGCTGAAACCGATCCAAAACAGCTGATCCAGTTGCTGGCCGAATTTGCCCATGCCGATGTGCCGCTGACCGCGCCGTTTGTGGAGGAGTTTTACGACCGCCTGCAGGCGCAGGGACCCGCCATGGCCTTCGTGCAGACCTGGGTCGAGCAAAAACTGCTCGAACAGGGCGTGACGGCAGCCGGGTTGTCGGAGGCGGCCGGCCGCACCGCTGCAGCCAACCAGATTTCCATCGCCAACAGCATCGGCAGCCTGCGCTTCATCGGCGCCATGGACTGGAAGCAATACGTCCAGTCCCTCAGCGTTGTCGAACAGACCCTGCTGGAAGACCCGACGTACGCCAGCCAGGATTTCGCCACCCGCGACCGCTACCGGCACGTCATCGAGGATGTGGCGCGACGCAGCACCTGCAGTGAAATGGCGGTGGCGCGTGAAGCCATCGTTCTGGCACAGGCGGCCGCCGCGCAACAAGGCGCGCATGACCGCCGCGCGCATGTCGGCTACTACCTGATCGACCGGGGGCGCGTGCAGCTGGAGCATGCCGTCGGCTGCCGGCTGTCGTGGAAATCCAGGGCCGGCCGGTTGGGCCGGCGTTTCCGCCTTCCCCTTTATCTCGGCCCGATCCTGCTGATTACGCTGCTCGCAGCGGCGGGCTTCCTGGCTCTGCTTGGCCCGGATACAGGCGGGATCGATGCGGCTGACTGGCGGATCTGGTTGCTGGCGCTTCCTCTTGTCATCGGCGCCTCGGCGCTGGCCGTGCCGCTGGTGAACCTGCTGGTCACGCTCATCCTGCGGCCGCATGCTTTGCCGCGACTGGATTTCTCCAACGGCATTCCCGACAGCCACCGCACCATGGTGATCGTCCCCACCCTCCTGACGAAACCGGAAGACGTCGACACGCTGCTTGAAGCGATGGAAATCCGCTATCTCGGCAATCGCGATTCCAACCTGTTCTTTGCCCTGTTGACGGATTTTGCCGACGCGCCCGAAGAGACGCTGCCAGGCGACGCCGCCCTGCTCGACTATGCGCGCGCCGCGGTCGAGGCGCTCAACGCGACCTACCGCGAGGATCGCCCCTGCATCTTCTACCTGTTCCACCGACCACGGGTGTGGAACCCGTTCGAGCGGGTGTGGATGGGCTACGAGCGCAAGCGCGGCAAGCTGGAGCAGTTCAATGCCCGGCTCAGGGGCGAGGCGCAAACGGCCTTCTCGGACATCGTCGGCGAGCCGTCCATTTTTGAATCCATCCGGTACGTCATCACCCTGGATACCGATACGCAGCTGCCACGCGACGCGGCACGCACCCTGGTCGGCAACCTCGCGCATCCGCTCAACCGGCCGGTCTACGACGCCGCCAGGGGCCGCATCGTCGAAGGCTACGCGATCCTGCAACCACGCGCCTCGATCAGCCTGACCAGTGCCGGCCAGTCGCACTTCACCCGGCTGTTCGCAGGCGACTCGGGCCTCGACCCCTACACGCGCGAAGTGTCGGACGTCTACCAGGATGCGTTCGGCGAAGGCTCGTTCATCGGCAAGGGCATCTATGACGTCGATGCGTTTCGCCAGGCCGTCGACGGCCGCTTTCCGGAAAACCTCATCCTCAGCCACGACCTGCTGGAAAGCGGCTATGCGCGTTCAGCACTGGTGACCGATGTCGAACTCATCGAGGAGCATCCGGCCAGTGTCGCCATCGAAGCCAGCCGGCGTCACCGCTGGATACGCGGCGACTGGCAGCTGGCCGGCTGGCTGCTGCCGCGCGTGCCCGGGCCGTCAAATGGCGCGCGGGCAAGGCGGCAGCCGAATCCGCTTTCGGCCCTGTCGCGGTGGAAACTGCTCGACAATCTGCGACGCAGCCTGGTGGCGCCTGCGCTGCTCGCCCTGCTGGCCGGCGGCTGGCTGCTGGGCCCGGGGCCTGGGTGGTTGTGGACCTTGCTGGTCGTGACGGTGATATTTCTGCCCAGCCTGCTGTCTGCCGCAATCGAGCTTGTTCGCAAGCCCAAAGAGCGCGACTGGCGAGTGCACCTGAACCTGACCGGCAGATCCGCGGGGCGCCCGCTCGCGCTTGCCGCGCTGACCCTGGCCTTTTTGCCCTACGACACGCTGATCTGCCTGGGGGCGATCCTGCGCTCGGGGATGCGCATGCTGTTCACGCGACGCGGCCTGCTGCTGTGGCAGCTGCCCGCCTACGCACGCCGCAATGCCCGCCGCAGCTTGGCGGGGTTTTTCCGGGAGATGTGGATCGCGCCGGTTATTGCGGCGGCGTTGGGCATGGCGTTGGCTATGGCCGGCCAGCCGGGCGCATGGCTTTATGCTGCGCCCATCCTGCTGCTGTGGCTGCTGTCGCCCATTGCCGGCTGGTGGATCAGCCAACCGCTGACCGCTCCCACGCCGGGCCTGAGTGTCGATCAGGAGGCATTTCTGCGGACCTCGGCACGGCGCACCTGGCGCTACTTCGCGGACTTCGTCGGCCCGGACGACAACTGGCTGCCGCCCGACAACTTCCAGGAATACCCGGCGCCGGCCATCGCCTCGCGCACCTCGCCCACCAATATCGGCATGTCGCTGCTGGCCGACCTGGCTGCGGTCGATTTCGGTTACGTCACGACCGGGGAATGCCTGCAGCGCATCGGCAACACGCTCACCTCGATGGAAAAGCTGGAACGCTACCGCGGCCACCTTTACAACTGGTACGACACCCGCACCCTGCAACCGCTCCACCCGCAATACGTCTCCTCGGTCGACA
Source organism: Hydrogenophilales bacterium (assembly GCA_024636675.1). Lineage (GTDB taxonomy): Bacteria > Pseudomonadota > Gammaproteobacteria > Burkholderiales > Thiobacillaceae > Thiobacillus. The sequence goes on from JAGXGM010000040.1 coordinate 6,978, forward strand.
GCGGCAACCTGGCCGGCAGTCTGCTCACCCTGCAGGCTGGACTGGCCGAATTGAGACATCAGCCGGTGCTGTCAGCCAGCGCGCTGCGGGGGCTGCAGGACACCCTGCGCGTGCTGGCCGGGCAGCTGCCCGCCACCGCCCCCGAGCTGACCAAAAAGGTCCGTCTGCTGCAGGACAGCCTGCGCGCCCTTACGCTGGACGGACCGCCGCAGACACTGGCCGCCGCCGCCGGCGCGCTGGACGAGATCCACCGCATCGGCGGCGAGCTGTCTGCCCACCTGCCGGCGGATATCGAAGACGAACTGGTTTACTGGACGCGGGCATTCGACCAGCAATCGCGTGCCCTGCGGGATGAGCTTGCATTGCTGGTGCCCGGGACGTGGCTGGGCACCGCCGTGCCGACACGGATGGAACTGGCCGCGGCGGACGCAGAAGCTGCGCTGGCGCAGCTCGCCCTCATCGATGCGCTGATCGACCGCTGCCGCGAACTGGCAGCGATGGATTTCGAATTTCTCTACGACACCGCATCCTGTCTCCTGGCCATCGGCTACGACATCGGCGAACGGCGCCGCGATCCGTCCTGCTACGACCTGCTGGCATCGGAAGCCCGTCTGGCGAGTTTCCTGCTCATCGCGCAGGGGCAGGTGCCGCAGAAGCACTGGTTCTCGCTCGGGCGCCTGCTGACCAGTCATGGCAGCGACGTCAGCCTGATTTCGTGGAGCGGCTCGATGTTCGAATACCTGATGCCGCAGCTGATCATGCCGAGCTATCCCAACACCCTGCTGGACCAGACCTGCAAGGCCGCGGTGTCGCGCCAGATCGAATACGGCCGGCAACGCGAGGTGCCGTGGGGGATTTCAGAATCCTGCTACAACGCCACCGACATGCACCAGGTCTACCAGTACCGGGCATTCGGCGTACCCGGCCTCGGCTTCAAGCGCGGGCTGGGCGACGACCTGGTGATCGCGCCCTACGCCAGCGCACTGGCACTGATGGTGATGCCGCGGGAAGCGTGCCGCAACCTGCAGGTGCTGGCCGATCGTGGCTTTATGGGCGACTACGGCTTCTACGAAGCCATCGATTACACGCCCACGCGGGTGCCCCGCGGCAAGCCGCATGTCATCGTGCAGGCATTCATGGCGCATCACCAGGGCATGAGCCTCTTGGCGTATGCGCATGTCCTGCTCGACCAGCCGATGCAGCGCCGCTTCATGTCCGACCCGCTCGCACGGGCGACCGAACTGCTGCTGCAGGAGCGGGTGCCCAAGAAGGGCGCCACCCTGCATCCGCACGCAGCCGAAGTCAGCGCCGCCGCCCGCCCCCCCGGCGCGGACGTCGGCTCGATCATGCGCGTGTTTACCAACCCGAACACGCCGGCGCCCGAAGTCCACCTGCTGTCGAATGGCCGCTACCACGTCATGGCGACCCATGCCGGCGGCGGTTACAGCCGCTGGCGCGACCTCGCCGTCACCCGCTGGCGCGAGGACACCACCGCCGATGGCTGGGGCACCTTCATCTACCTGCGCGACCGCGACAGCGGGGACTATTGGTCGACCGCGCACCAGCCGACCCTGCGCCGCGCCGACCACTACGAGGCGATCTTCGTGCAGGCGCGCGCCGAGTACCGGCGGCGCGACCATGCGATCGAGGCGCACACCGAGATCAGCGTGTCCCCCGAGGACGACGTCGAGATCCGTCGGGTCACACTCACCAACCAGTCGTCCCAGCGACGCCACATCGAGGTGACGAGCTACGCCGAAGTGGTGCTGGCGCCGTTGACTGCCGACCTCGCGCACCGCACGTTCAGCAATCTGTTCGTGCAGACCGAAATCCTGCCCGAGCGGCAGGCAATCCTGTGCACCCGGCGTCCCCGCACACCGGGCGAGCAGGTGCCCTGGATGTTTCACCTGCTGGCCGCGCCCGGCGCGGTGGCCGACGAACCGTCCTACGAGACCGACCGCGCCCGCTTCATCGGGCGCGGTCGCACCGCGGCCAACCCGCTGATGATGGACGGCAGCGGCAGGCCGTCTGCCCTGTCGAGCCATGATTTATCGAACACGGCGGGGCCGGTGCTCGATCCCATCGTGGCGATCCGCCGCACCCTGACCCTTTCGCCCGACGAATCGGCGAGCGTACAGATCATTTCCGGAGTCGCGGACACGCGCGAGGCCGCACTGGCCCTGCTGGAGAAATACTGCGACCGTCACTTCGTCGAGCGCGCGTTCGAGATGGCCTGGTTCCAAAGCCAGGAGGTGTTGCGCCACCTCAACGCCGCTGAAGCCGATGCCCAGATTTACGGCCGTCTGGCCAACTCCGTGATCTACGGCAACGCCCTGCGCCGCGCCGCGCCCGGCGTCATTGCGCGCAACCAGCTGGGACAGTCCGGACTGTGGCGCTTCGGCATCTCGGGCGATCTGCCGATCGTCCTGCTGCACATCGGCAACGTCAACCGCATCGGTCTGGTCAAGCAGGTGCTACAGGCGCATGCCTATTGGCGCATGAAGGGCCTGGCCGCCGACCTGGTGATCGTGAACGAGGATTTCTCTGGCTATCGGGCAATTCTGCAGGACCTGATCATGGGCCTGATCAACGCGGGGCCCGAAGCGCAGGTGCTCGACAAACCGGGCGGGGTCTTCGTGCGCCGCGCCGAAGATCTGACCGAAGACGAACGCGTGCTGCTGCAGACCGTTGCCCGCATCGTCTTCAGCGACACCGCCGAGACCCTGATCGAGCAGGTGGATCGCCGCGTGTCGCCAGAACGCGCGTCGGACCTGCTGGAGCCTTCGCAGCAGGCGGGCGCCGAACCGGTCTATCCGCTGGCGCCGCGCGAGCGCATTTTCAGCAACGGCCTGGGCGGCTTCACGCCCGACGGCCACGAATACGTCATCACCCTCGAACCCGGCCAGACCACGCCGGTGCCGTGGGCCAACGTGATCGCCAGCCCGCACATCGGCACCGTCGTCAGCGAGAGCGGCAGCGCCTATACCTGGGTGGAAAATGCGCACGAATTCCGCCTCACCCCCTGGCACAACGACCCGCTCTCCGACAGCAGCGGCGAAGCGCTCTATATCCGCGACGAGGAAACCGGCGTGTTCTGGTCGCCGACGCCGTTGCCCGCGCGCGGGCGCTCCGGCTACGTGTGCCGGCACGGCTTCGGCTATAGCGTGTTCGAGCACTTTGAGCGCGACATCGCCTCGGAGCTGTCCACCTATGTCGCCATGGATGCGCCGGTCAAGTTCATGGTGATCAAGCTGCACAACCAGTCGAAGCGTGCGCGCAGCCTGTCGCTCACCGGCTACTGGGAACTGGTGCTCGGCGAGTGGCGGCACGCCAACCTGATGCACATCGTCACCGAAACCGATTCGCACACCGGCGCGCTGTTCGCCCGCAATGCCTACGGCCGCGAATGCGCCAACCGGGTGGTGTTTGCGCAGGTCAGCGAGCGCGAGCGGTCGGTGAGCGGAAACCGCACCGAATTCATCGGCCGCAACGGCTCGCTGGCGCGTCCGGCAGCGATGCGCCGCAAGCGCCTGTCGGGTCGAACCGGCGCCGGCTTCGACCCGTGCGCCGCGATCCAGGCCCGGGTCGAACTGGCCGCAGGGGAGGAACGCGAAATCGTGTTCGTGTTCGGCGCGGCCCGTGACGCCGGCGAGGCGCGGCATCTCATCCAGCGCTTCGGCGGGCAGGCTGGCGCGCAGCAGGCGCTGGAAGCGGTGTGGGAACACTGGAACCGCACCCTGGGCGCGGTGAATGTGGACACGCCCGACCCTGCGCTCAACGTGCTGGCCAACGGCTGGCTGGTGTATCAAACGATATCGTGCAGGCTGTGGGGACGCAGCGGCTATTACCAGTCCGGCGGCGCCTACGGCTTCCGCGATCAGCTGCAGGACACCATGGCGCTGGTCCATGCGACGCCATGGCTCGCCCGCGAGCAGCTGATCCGCTGCGCCGGGCGTCAGTTCATCAAGGGCGACGTGCAGCACTGGTGGCACCCACCCCACGGCCAGGGCGTGCGCACCCATTTCTCGGACGACTATCTGTGGCTGCCGTATGCCGCCTGTCGTTATGTGCTGACGACCGGCGACACCGGCGTGCTCGACGAATCCATCCATTTTCTGGAAGGCCGCGAACTGTATGCGGAAGAAGAGGCCTACTACGACCAGCCGCAACGCTCGTCCGAGGCTGCCAGCCTGTACGAGCACTGCGTGCGTGCCGTCAAGCACGGCCTGCGCTTCGGTGTCCACGATTTGCCGCTGATGGGCTGCGGCGACTGGAACGACGGCATGAATCTCGTCGGCAAAGACGGCAAGGGCGAGAGCGTATGGCTGGCGTGGTTCCTGGTCGATAACCTTGAGTCGTTTGCCGGCCTTGCGCGCAGCCGCGACGATACGGATTTTGCCGAGGTGTGCAGCGATCAGGCCGCCCGGCTGCGCAGCAATATCGAAGCCCAGGCCTGGGACGGCGACTGGTATCGGCGCGCCTATTTCGACGACGGCACGCCGCTCGGCTCGTCGGTCAACGACGAATGCCAGATCGATTCGATCAGCCAGAGCTGGGCGGTCATCTCCGGGGGCGGCGATCTCACGCGCGCGCGCCAGGCGATGACGGCAGTCGACCAGCATCTGGTGCGGCGCGACAAGCAGATCATCCAGCTGCTCGACCCGCCCTTCGACAAATCCGATCTGGAGCCCGGCTACATCAAGGGCTACATCCCCGGTGTGCGCGAGAACGGCGGCCAATATACCCATGCTGCGATCTGGACCACGATGGCATTCGCCATGATGGGCGACACCGAACGCGCGTGGGAATTCTTCACCATGCTCAATCCCGTCCACCACGGCAGCACTGCGGAGGCGATTGAACGCTACAAGGTCGAGCCCTATGTCATGTGTGCGGATATCTACGGCGTGGCGCCGCACACCGGTCGCGGCGGCTGGACCTGGTACACCGGCGCGGCGGGCTGGATGTACCGGCTGTCCGTGGAAACCCTGCTGGGCCTCCGGCTGGAAGTGGACCATCTGCGCATTGCGCCGTGTGTCCCGGCCGACTGGGATGCCTACAAAGTCCACTACCGCTATCGCGACACCGTCTATCACATCACGATCAGGCGCATCGGCGAACCATCGGGCCGGGTAACCGATGTGACGGTGGATGACGTCGCGCAACCCGACCTGCGCATTCCCCTGGTCGACGACCGCCAGGAGCACCACGTCGAGGTGGCGTTCAACTGAGGATTTCAGAATTGCCTGCAACTCTGTTTTTGCGCCTTCCAGGTGCGCGCGGGGACAGCGCCGACCGGCTGGACCTCGGTCCAGCCGTGTCATCCCCCCTCTAACCAGAGGGCCGCTCATGAGCGAAATCGACCCGCCCCAGTGGCGGCTCGGGATGATTGAATGGAGTGAGGCAGGGCGGGCAGGTTGATCCCGATGCTGACGTGTGGTGTTCCGATACCGATGCTCAGCTGCGCAGACGAAGCTGCCAGCGGCGACATCTACGCGCCCGGCACCAGGATGGCGTTGCGACTATTCAGCATTTTCGCGCCTCCCGGTTCGATACCCAAGTCGCAGTCAGGGTCGGTAGCAGGCAGGGGGCGTAGTACTATCACTATCGACTCGCCACCCTGCTCGCGGCTGGAATCAAGCGCATCGCTCGAACTAAAAAGCACGCCACAAGGTTTCAAAAAACTGGACGACGAATATGGCCAATATGCCTCCGGGTAAAAGTTTATCCCGCTCGGGATATGTGCCCCCTGAGCGCGGCGGCATGCCGGCATCGTCGTTGATATCGGCCGATGATTGATAGGGTGCCTATGGAAACCACAGACCTGCCGCGGCACCAGTTAATCGAAAGACGCATGGCGCAGCGCCC
>JAGXGM010000041.1 GCA_024636675.1 Hydrogenophilales bacterium
AACCGGCGGCCAACTGCGCAATGCCGGGATGACGATGGGCTCAACGAGCCAATCTTCCCTCGATTCATCGCGTCCCCTGGAAATCCTCGGCTGAACAGGTTCGTCATCGATCAATTGCTGATTTGTTCAGCGTGTCCCTAAGTCTTTACGCGGCACTTAATGGGCTGATCAAGCATGGCAACCTACCCGTAGAGGCCCAGCAGCGGCTTTACCGGCTCCTTGAGAACCATCACGCGGCGTTTGCAGACCTCTTTGAACCCATTACCGATGCGGCGGAAGAGATCGATCCCCAAGTCGCGCAACTCTTCAAGGACCTGAACAAGAAGCAATGAGCACCCAACTGTTCCATGTGCTGCCGGAGATGACGTTACCGGTTTCTGGCATCAAGCACGATGCCGGAACGCACGTCACGACCCAGATAATTCCCGCCTTCCCGTTCATGTACTGGCCGAGCGACAAGCCTTGCGAGCCGCTCAATATGTACCTTCTCGACATCGCGCATGAGGTCACGGGCGATTCGCTCAAGACCTACGCTGCTGAACTGAGCCACCTGGTCCGGTACTGTGGAGAGAAGGATGTCGGAATCGAGAACCTGACCAACGCAGACATCCATGAACTGTCCAAGGAACTACAAGAGGAGCGATCCCACCGGCACCCGCTTGAACGGGCGCGAAATGACAACACCGTTCGGGGTATCCTGAGCCGGACGATCCGGTTTCTCCTGTGGTACCAGGAGACCTTCATACTGCTGCTGCGCACGCCTCTGATTGGAGAGCAGAAGGTATCTCCGCAAATCACCGTCAAGCGGGTCAAGAATGACCAGAGCCGTGGCAACAATAGGCAGATCGAGTACTTCTACACCCACGCGGCCATGCCGTCGTCGGAAAGCCGTGAGCCGAAGCGTCCGATAGCGCGCCCGATCATCGAGGATATCCAACGGTGCATTTACAGGCTAAGCATCCTTGAGGAGAGGAGCGCCCGATTCATCCAACGCCACGGCAATGACCGCGACCTGTTGTTGGCGCAACTCGAATACATGAGAGCACGGCGCGCCTTCATGATCTGGATGATGATGCGAACCGGCTTGCGGCCAAGCGAACTGGTGCAAATGAGTGTCAAGGATCACGAGAACATCCTGACGACGAAGACGTTAAAGATCCCGACCAAGAAGCGGCGGAAGGTCACCGCACCCATGCGCAGGCTCCCGATCCTGCTGGATGCCGCCACGGTCGTATACCGCTACCTCCTGTCCAGAACTGCATACTGCGACGCCCTCAGGAAGGCAGGTTCAGAGCCTGCCCCTGGTACTGCGTTCTTCCTGACGCTAGAGGGCGAGCCAATCAAGAAGACTTCTCTCGAAAAGGATTTTGAACGACTGGCCGCGCAGGCGGGATACAAGGGCGTTCAAGCATGCCTCAGTATGTTCCGGCACCGGTTCATCACTTATGAGGTCACGGTTCATCTGAAGGAGTTCATCTACAAGTCAGGCAAATCCCGCCAGATGATGACCGACATTGATTACGAGTCCATCCTGAAGCGGGTTGCCGCAAAAACCGGCCATGGATCGGTTCAAAGTTTGTGGAACTACATCGATTTGGCTTGGGAAGAACTGGGCGTGTGGACTTTGACGGACAAGGCGCTTGCGCGACTTCAAGCATTCGACCAGCTATTTACTGACGGACTTCTGCTCAAGCACGAGCTGGAATCTTCTGGCAAACGCCTTCCAAAAGAGCTTCAGCCTTTCCTTGATCGGCTTGGTGAAATCCTTGCGCCTGCCAAACAGCATATTGATGGGCATGACCCGCTCGCAAAAACCTGAAAGGGGTGCTTAATCCCTTCCCACTAACCACTGAATCGCATCTGACCTGACTGACTCAAATCGACCCAGTCCGGCTGTACGTCTCTTCGACGACCCAAGGACCGGTAACTGAGTGTAGCAGTCGCTTGGCGAGGCAATCGACGGACTGGACCTTGGCCAAACCCACCGTAGAAAACGAGTAACTCAAGGGTTGTCGCACTAAAAGCCGACTGACAGGGCGGCCTATCTACCATTACATCGACTGTGCACAAACGATTGATGCACTCAAGATTCCTCTGCGGCCACAAGGCAAACCCGTACTGAGCGATTCTTTCTTCAACCATGCACCTATCCTAGGTGTCAGTTGAATCGTGTCAATTTAATCTTCAAAAAACTTGCAGTAATGCTCGATGCTATCTCTAATCACTCACTCACTGGATTCTTTTGACACCATAAATGTGTCGATTAAAGACCCATGATCTCCCGCGGGTAGACGCTGGTTTGGGTCAGCGTGCCGCGGAACAGTTCTTCCACCGCAATCACCCGATTCTGCGCGTCGAGAAACACGCAACAAAATACTTCATATTCCTTGCCGCGCAGAATCAGCCGCAGGTAGTCGCGCACGGCGGTGGGGGAAGTCAGCGCGTCGCCCGCCAGCATGTCCTCGGCCAGCGTGCGCCGTGCCATTTCCATCACCGCCTGCAGCAGTGCGTATTTGGCCTTGCCGACGCCGGGAGCGGCACAGGCGGCGGCCTGGCTGGCGCGGCACAGGCCGCCCAGGCCGCCAAAGCACTCGATCAGTTCGCGCCCGAGGTCGACCGCACTTTTGCCGACCATGCCGGTGCGCAGGAATACCGCAATCAGTTCGGCGTCGGTCAAGGTCGCGGCGCCCTGCTTCAGCAGTTTTTCACGCGGGCGCGTGTCCTCCGGCCAGTCGCGGATCGCCATGCCTGCCTCCCTCCCGTAGAATGCGGCCATTATTCATGGAAAATGCGCCGGGAATCAAAGCCGTGTCGCTTGCAGACAAAAAAATCATTCTGGGCGTGACGGGCGGGATCGCGGCCTACAAGGCGGCGGAATTGTGCCGCCTGCTGATCAAGGCCGGCGCCGACGTGCGGGTGGTGATGACCGCCGCCGCGCAGCAATTCGTCACGCCGCTGACCTTTCAGGCCCTGTCCGGCAAGCCGGTGCTGACGTCCCTGTGGGATGCCGCCAGCGGCGACGGCATGGAGCATATTCATCTGTCGCGCGATGCCGACCTGTTGCTGGTCGCGCCGGCTTCCGCTGATTTCCTGGCCAAGCTTGCACACGGACGCGCCGACGATCTGCTGTCGACCCTTTGTCTCGCGCGCGCCTGCAGGCTTGCCGTTGCGCCCGCGATGAACCATGAAATGTGGGCCGCCGCGCCGACCCGGCGCAACCTGGAACAACTGCAGATTGACGGCGTGAGCGTGCTGGGGCCGGCCGTGGGCGAGCAGGCGTGCGGCGAAACCGGCCTCGGGCGGATGCTGGAGCCGGCCGAGATTCTGGCTGCGCTGTCGGGCCTCTTGGGCGCCGCACCCGCAAGGGGTACGCCGCCAGACGCTCGCCCTGCGGGCGGTCTTGGCGCAGGTCCGCTGGCTGGAAAACGGGTGCTGATCACCGCCGGCCCCACCTTCGAGGCGATCGATCCGGTGCGCGGCTTGACCAACCTGAGTTCCGGCAAGATGGGCTATGCGGTGGCGCGGGCGGCAGCCGAGGCGGGCGCCGAGGTGTGCCTGGTGTCGGGACCGACCTGCCTCGCCACGCCTGCGGGGGTGCGCCGCATCGGCGTGCAAAGTGCAGTCGAGATGCGCGCCGCGGTGCTGGCCGAATTGCCCGGCGATGTGTTCATCGCGGTGGCGGCGGTGGCCGACTATCGGGTGGATGCCGCGGCGCCGCAAAAAATCAAGAAAAGCACGGACGCCATGACGCTGCATCTGGTTGCCAATCCCGACATCCTGGCCGAGGTTGCGGCCTTGCCCGATGCGCCGTTTTGCGTGGGCTTTGCCGCGGAGACCGAGCGACTCGCCGAGCATGCCGAAGCCAAGCGCCGGAAAAAGAGGCTGCCGCTTTTGGTCGGCAACCTGGCGCAGGACACGCTCGGCGAGGATACGGCCGAGCTGGTGCTGTTCGATGACAGGGGCCAGCACCCGCTGCCGCGCGCCGATAAACTCACCCAGGCACGCCACTTGATAAGGCACCTTGTAAATCAGCTCAACTGACGAGATCCCGACGAAAATGAAGATGGATGTAAAGATTCTCGACGCCCGCCTGCGCGATCAGCTGCCGCATTACGCCACAACGGGCGCTGCCGGACTTGATTTGCGCGCCTGCATCGATGGTCCAATCGTACTGGCGCCGGGCGAAACCCGGCTGATTCCAACTGGAATGGCCATCCATCTGGCCGATCCAGGCTATGCCGCGCTGATCCTGCCGCGCTCCGGCCTGGGGCACAAACACGGCATCGTGCTGGGCAATCTGGTCGGGCTGATTGATTCGGATTATCAAGGCCAGCTCATGGTTTCCGCCTGGAACCGCGGCCAGCAGGCATTCGAGCTCACGCCGATGGAGCGTCTGGCGCAGCTCGTCATCGTGCCGGTGGTGCAGGCCGAATTCAACATGGTGGACGATTTTGAAGCGAGCCGGCGCGGCGAAGGCGGGTTCGGCAGCACTGGCCGTCAGTAGTGTCGGATTCCTTTACACGGGGATGAACCGCACCCGGCAGGCTGATCTGCCGGGTGCGGCTGTATTGGGGCATGGAATTTGCTGAATACAGCACCATGTCGGCAGGCTTTCCGTGCAGGATTCGGGGGCAGGCTGTTGCGGAGACAATAAACATAAGAGGTTAGAGCCTGCTGGCGTATACGTCATGCTCCATACATCCATATTGCGGTTTGGTCTGATCCTTGCCATGGCTCTGGTGCTGCTGGCCGGACTCGGCACGACCGCGTTCTATCTGTCGCGGCCGCAAGCGCTGCCGCTGCCGGAAGAGTTCGAAAAGCCCGTGATGGCGGCGCAGATCGAGTTCCTGGCCGACGCCCTGCGGCGTAGCGCGGCGCGAATTGCCGCCCATCCGCAGACGCTGGCGTGCTTTATCAGCACCGCGCCGGAAGTGTGCCAGGCGCAGGCCGCCAACCTGCATGCCTTGAATCAGGACGCCACTGTTTTGTTCGTCACGGCCGAGCAGAACCAGCTGCTGCCGGGCTTTCTGCCGGGCGATACTCGGCGGCTGCTGGCCGGTGCCGGGGGCGATGGCACCGGGGCGACGGCCACCGCCACCTTCAACCTGTCCTTGTCGCATCCGGTGACGGACAGCGACGGCCAACGCCTCGGCTTTGTCATCGTCGAGCAAAGCGTGCCGCAGCTGCAGTCCCTGTTCGATACCCTGCCCCTGCCGGACGCCGCGGCCTACGCCGAATTACAGCAAATCCAGGCGGGCGGTACGTCGACGGCGCTGATGCGTCGGGGCAACCAGGCGATCAAGCGGGATACTCAGCCCACTCTGATCGCGCTGGCCGGAACACCATGGCAGATTGCGGTGTGGCGACCCGTCACGCCGGTGGTGGAAAGCGTGGCGCCCTACCTGCTGGGCTGGGTGGTGGTCAGCCTGATGATCGCCATTCTGGTGATGGCGACCGTTTTGTCGGTGCGCAACCGGGTGACCGACAGCCTGCGCACGCTGGTGAAGCTCACCAACGACTTGCGCCAGCAGCGGCTGCGTACTGAATATCCGGTCAGCCTCGCGGAGTTCCAGCCGCCGCTTGAGACCATGCTGAAACTCGGCAGGGTGATGATGGGGCGGCAGAAGGAAGTCACCACGCAGGCGCGGATGGATCACCTGTCGCAGGTCAACAACCGGCGCAGTTTCGACGAGAAGCAGAAAGAGCTGTTCGCCAGCCTGAAGGATGGCTGGTCGCACAGTTTGTTGATCCTCGATATCGATAACTTCAAGCAGGTCAATGACACCTTCGGCCACGAAGCGGGCGACCAGCTCATCATCAAGTTCGGCGATGCGATGAAGGCCTGCCTGCGTAACAGCGACTTCATCGCCCGCCTTGGCGGCGACGAATTCTGCGTGCTGTTTCCCTTTACCCCGCTGGAGCGCGCGCAGGAACTCGCCGAGCGCCTGCGCGCCAAGATGCCGGAAAGCGTGGAGCTCATCCCGGGCGTGACGCAGAAGCTGTCGTGGAGCGGTGGCCTGTCCGAATACAGCCGCGACGACAAAGGCGAAAACGAGGCGCTGGCGCGCGCCGATGCCGCCTTGCTGGAAGCCAAGCGCGGCGGCCGCAACGCCACGCGGGTTAAGGCCGCCGCCTGAATCCGGCGATCAGGAGTCCGATCCCGAGCACGCCCCACAACGCCAGCACCGGCGCATTGCCCCAGCGCACATAGGGCGTGCTGCCTGCATAGCCCTGGATCTCGCCCGACAGGCTGCCGGCGGTGAAAGGCGGCAGGCTGGCCAGCATCCGGCCTTTCGCATCGATGATCGCGGTGACGCCGGTATTGGTTGCGCGCAGCATCATGCGCCCGGTTTCCAGCGCGCGCATTTGCGACATCTGAGCGTGCTGCCAAGGCGCGAACGAATCGCCAAACCATGCCAGATTACTTACGTTCACCAGCACGCTTGCCTCGGGCAGCTGGCGGATGATCTCCTCGCCGAAGGCATCCTCGTAACAGATATTGGCCGCCACCCGCTGGCCGCCAATGGCGAGCGGGCGCTGGTCGACAGCGCCGCGCGCGAAGTCCGACAGCGGGATATGCAGCACCTCGATCACCCAGCCCCATATTGCCTTCAGCGGAATGTATTCGCCGAACGGCACCAGATGCACTTTGTTGTAGCGCTGGCTGGGGGCGGCGCCGAAGCTGATGACGCTGTTGTAGTAGGCGCCCGCGGGCGATCCGGTGGGCAGCCCGGTCAGCACGTCGCCGCCGTTTTGCCGGCCGATCGACGCCAACCCGTCACGATAGGCGTCGGGCAGATCGGATTCGAACAGCGGCAGCGCAGTTTCCGGCAGCACGATCAGCTGCGCCGGCGAGGCCATGGCCATGCGCGCGTAGGTCTCCAGGGTGGCATGGGCGACTTCCGGCTGCCATTTCAGGTCCTGCGGGATGTTGCCCTGCAGCAGCGCGACCGTGGTCGGGGCGCCATCCGGCGTCGTCCAGTCGACGCTGTGCAAGGCCTGGCCACCGACCCCCAGCGCCACGATCGCCACCACGGCCCAGGCACGCGGCGCATGCCGGCCGCGCGTCGTCACGCTCCATGCCAGCAGGGCCGCGATCAGCGCCACCAGAGTCGACACGCCATACACGCCGACCAGCGGCGCATACCCTGCCAGCGGGCTCGCCGGCACCTGCGAATAGCCCGCCACCAGCCACGGGAAGCCGGTGAACAGCCAGCCGCGCACCCATTCCGTCGCGCCCCAGACGAGCGGCATCACCAGCAGCAGACGCCAGGCCGGCGAGGCGGGCCAGCGCGCCTGCAGTGCCCCGACCGCGGCCGGGAACAGCGCCAGCACGGTGCAGAACAGGAAAGTCGCGAGCGCGGCCAGCCACGTCGCCATGCCGCCGTACACCGACAGGCTGACGAACACCCAGCTCACCCCGGCAATGAAGAAGCCCCATCCCCAGACCAGGCCGATGAGAAAACCGGCGCGCCTCGACCCGGTGCGGGTCAGCAGCCCGAACAGCACGGCCAGGCTCAGCACCGGCAAGGGCCAGTAGCCGAGCGGGGCGAAGCCGGCGACGGCCAGCGCGCCGGCGCTCAGGCTGAGCAGCAGGGGAAAGGACAGGCGGCGCACGGCGGGAAGGATGCCCGCCATGGATGACAGGACGGCGGTCAATGCGGGGCTTCGAAGTCGATATGGCCGTCGATCAGCGTGTAGCGTACCCGGCCCTGCATCGGCTGGTTGAGGAAGGGCGTGTTGTTGCCCTGGCTGGACAGTGCTTTGGGGGTGACGACCCACTCGGCGCTCTCGTCAAAGATGCAGATATCGGCGCAGCTGCCGAGCGCCAGGTTGCCGCCCGGCACACCCAGGATCTGCGCGGGTTTCCACGAAATCAGGTCGATCGCCTGCAGCAGCGGAACCTCCATTTCGCGTGCCCACTTCAGGGTCAGCGGCAGCAGCAGTTCGACCCCGGAAGCGCCCGGTGTCGATTCGCCGAACGGGACCTGCTTCACGTCCTCGTCGACCGGGGTGTGGTCGGAGCACAGCGCGTCGATGGAGCCGTCGCGCAGCGCCGCGCGGATGGCATCGCGGTCGCGCAGGCTCCGCAGCGGCGGCACCAGATGCAGATGCGAGTCGAAGCTGACGAGGTCGTTCTCCGACAGGTGGACGTGGGTGCTGGCGACATCGCAGGTGACCGCCAGCCCCTGCGCCTTGGCGGCGCGCACCATGGCGATGCCTTCGTAGGTAGACAGCCGGGCAAGGTGAATGCGGGCGCCGGTCTCGCGCGCCAGCAGCAGAATCGTTGCCAGCGCGACCGTTTCGGCCAGCGCCGGAATGCCGGGCAGGCCGAGACGCGAAGCTACGGCGCCGTCGTGCGCGACGCCGCCGCGCGCCAGCGAGGCGTCCTGCGGCCGCAACCACAGGCTGAAGCCAAAAGTTGAGGCGTACTCCATCGCGCGCAGCAGTACCTGGCTGTCGGCCGGCAGGGCGTCGGCCTGGGTGAAGGCGCGGCAGCCCGCCTCGGTCAGCTCGGCCATCTCGGTCAGCATGCTGCCTTCGAGCTTCTGCGTCAGCGCCCCGATCGGGTAGACGCGCGGCCCGGGCAGGTTCTTGGCGCGGAACTTGAGCATCTCGACCAGCCCAGGTTCGTCCAGCGGCGGGTCGGTGTCGGGCGGGCAGGCGAGCGAGGTGATGCCGCCGGCGGCGGCGGCGAGCATTTCGGATTCCAGCGTGGCGCGGTATTCGAAGCCGGGTTCGCGCAGCCGCACCGACAGGTCCACCAGGCCGGGGCAGACGATAAGGCCGGTGGCGTCGATAACGCGGTTGGCGTGGAAATCGGCCGGCGCGTGGCCGTTGCCGACGATCTTGCCTGCAGCGACATAGATATCGGCGACTTCGTCGCGCGCGCTCATCGGGTCGATCACGCGGCCGTTTTTGATATGGATTTTCATACTGCCGCCCCCCCCGCCAGCAAGGCCATCACCGCCATCCGCACCGCGATGCCGTAGGTGACCTGCGGCAGGATCACCGACTGCGGGCCGTCGGCCACTTCGGAGGCGATTTCCACGCCGCGGTTCATCGGGCCGGGGTGCATGACGATGGCATCCGGTTTGGCAAGCGCAAGTTTTTCCGCCGTCAGGCCGAAGAACTTGAAGTATTCCTGTGCGGAAGGCAGCCGCGCGCCCTTCATGCGCTCGCTCTGCAGGCGCAGCATGATGACCACATCGCAGCCGGCGAGACCCGCTTCCATGTCGTGGAACACCCTGACCCCCATCTGCTCGACCCCGGTGGGAAGCAGGGTTTTCGGGGCGATCACGCGCACTTCCGGCACCCCCAGCGTGGTCAGCGCGTGGATCTGCGAGCGCGCCACCCGCGAGTGCAGCACGTCGCCGACGATGGCCACCGTCAGATTGTGAAACTCGCCCTTGAAGCGGCGGATGGTGAACATGTCCAGCAGGCCCTGCGTCGGATGCGCGTGGCGGCCGTCGCCGGCGTTGATCACCGAGATGTGCGGCGCGACGTGGTGCGCGATGAAGTGCGCCGCGCCCGACTGCCCGTGGCGCACGACGAACATGTCGGCGTGCATCGCGGCGAGGTTGTCGACGGTGTCGAGGATGGCCTCGCCCTTGGTCTGGCTGGAGGTGGCGATGTTGAGGTTCACGACGTCGGCGGACAGCCGCTTGGCGGCGATCTCGAAGGTGGTGCGGGTGCGCGTCGACGGCTCGAAGAACAGGTTGAAGATCGACTTGCCGCGCAAGAGCGGGACTTTCTTCACCTCGCGCTCGCCCACGTCCATGAAGGATTCGGCGGTGTCGAGAATCTGCGTCAGGATCGCGCGCGGCAGGCCGTCCAGGGTGAGCAGGTGACGCAGCCTGCCGTCTTCGGTGAGTTGTAGGTTCATCCTAGAAACCGCAGTTGGACGCGCCCGATGGTGCGTCTGGGCGGGTGGCTGCAGCGAAGCGAGGAGGCGGCAGGCCGGGGCCTGCAACGATGAGCGACAAAGGCAGGCGCACGACCAGGCGTGCCAGCGGGTGCGTAGCGGACCCAGCCGAAAGGTGAACATGATCGAAGGCAGAAAAGCCAATATCCATGTGGGACTCCTTGAGGTTATAAGCGGTCAACTGCGGTTTTTAGGATCACGCGAGGGAAAGGGTCAGGTGGCCGTCGTCCAGCCGCGAAAGATTGACGTTTTGATGGGCCGGCACGTCGAGGGTGAGGCCGGTGAAATCGGGACGGATCGGCAGTTCGCGGCCGCCGCGGTCGACCAGTACCGCCAGCCGGATCGAGGCCGGGCGGCCGTAGTCGAACAGCTCGTTCATTGCCGCGCGCACCGTGCGCCCGCTGTGCAGCACGTCGTCGACCAGCAGGATGTCGCGGCCTTCGAGGTCGAACGGCAGGTTGGACGGCTTCACCTGAGGATGCAGGCCGATGCGCGAAAAATCGTCGCGGTAAAACGAGATGTCGAGCGTGCCGAGCGGCAGGGCGCAACCGAGCAGTGCGTGCAGGCGCTCGGCCACCCATACTCCGCCGGTGTGGATGCCGACGATGACGGTGTCGGGCGTGAGGGTGGGGGCGATGGCGGCGGCCAGTTGCGCGATCAGCGGGTCGACGTCAGGCAATGAGGCGGGCATCAAAAAATCCTTGCAGTATCAGTTGGGCGGCGACGGCATCCGCCAGCGCCTTGTTCTTCTTGCCGTGAATGCCGCGTTCGTGCAGCTCGGATTCGGCCGCGGTGCTGGTGTGGCGCTCGTCCACCATAAACACCGGCAGCTTGAAGCGCGATTCTAGTTTGCGCGCGAAGTTTTTGGCCACCCGGGTCATTTCGTGCTCGCCACCGTCGGCGTGGGTGGGCAGGCCCAGCACCAGCAGCACCGGCTGCCATTCGACGATCAGCCCGGCGATGGCAGCGAGCCGGGCATCGGTGGAGTCGGCCTGGATGACGGTGAGGGGATGCGCGATGCCGATCGACAGATCGCCCGAGGCCACGCCTGTGCGTTTCAGGCCGAGGTCGAAGCCCAGCACCGTGCCGTGGGTATCTGCATAGCTCAAGGGCAGCTCAAGCGTGTCCGGCTTCGTCGGACAGGCTGGCGAAGTCGATGCCGAGGCATTTCATCGCTGCTGGCAGACGGTCTTCGGGTGCCAGGTCGAAGATCACCTGCGGGTCGGCGGCCACTGACAGCCACGCATTCTGCTTGATTTCCTCTTCCAGCTGGCCGGCCCCCCAGCCTGCGTAGCCCAGCGACACCATGAACTTTTCCGGCCCCGCACCCTGACTCACCGCTTCCAGCACGTCCTTCGAGGTGGTGAGGCTGACTGCGTCATTGACGGTGAGGGTGGAACTGAAGGTGAGCGGCGGGGTGTGCAGCACAAAGCCGCGTTCGGTCTGCACCGGGCCGCCGAAGTAGACGGTCTTGCGTTGCAGGCGCTCGGGCAGCGACAGCCCGATCTGCTCGAACAGCGTCGACAGGTCCAGATCGATCGGCCGGTTGACCACCACGCCCAGCGCGCCCTGCTCGCTGTGGTCGCAGATATAGGTCAGCGTGCCGTTGAAATTGGGGTCGACCATGCCCGGCATGGCGATCAGAAAATTGTGGGTGAGATTGACGGTATCCATGATTGCCCTCCCATTGTAATCTGCCTCAATTCAGGCAAGCATTCCTTTTTGCACTCGCTCTTCTCACACTATAGCGACCAGAACGCCCCATGACTGAATACGCCCGCGCCCTGGTCTGGTTTCGCCGCGATCTGCGCGACTTTGACCACGCAGCGCTCTATTACGCGCTCAAACGTTCACGGCAGGTGACCTGCGTGTTCGTCTTCGACCGCGAGATCCTCGATGCGCTCCCCGATCCGGCCGACCGCCGGGTCGAGTTCATCCACGCCAGCGTGACCGAACTGCAGCAGGCCCTGCAGGCCCGGGGCGGCGGCCTTGTGGTCCGGCATGGCGTCGCGCGCGACGAGATCGTGCAACTGGCGGCCGAACTCGAGGCCGAGGCCGTGTTTTTCAATCACGATGACGACCCCGCCGCGCTGGCACGCGACACCGCCGTCGAAGCTGCGCTGCGCGCGCGCGGCATCGCCGTCCATCACACCAAGGACGCGGTGATCTTCGAGCGCGAGGAAGTGCTGACCGCCGGCGGCACGCCCTACAGCGTCTTCACCCCCTACAGGAATGCCTGGCTGAAAAGGCTGACGCCGTTCGACCTGCAGGCCTATCCGGTCGAGGCTTATGCCGCCCGGCTGGCGGCGCAGTCGACGCCAATCCCGGGCTTGCGGGAACTGGGCTTCATCCCCACCAATCTGCGCGACATGGCGCTGCCCACCGGCATGACGGGCGGGGCGCAGCTGTTCGAGGACTTTCTCGATCGCATCGACCGTTATCAGGACACGCGCGGCTTTCCCGCCGTGAAAGGGCCGTCCTATCTGTCGGTGCACCTGCGCTTCGGCACCGTGTCGATCCGCCAGCTCGCCGCCGCGGCCTGGCAGCGAGGCGGCCGCGGCGCGCAGACCTGGCTGTCGGAACTGATCTGGCGTGATTTCTATCATCAGATTCTGTGGCACCGTCCCGACGTCGCCGCCGGCCATGCTTTCAAACGACAGTACGACGCGCTGCCGTGGCCGAATCCCCCCGGTCATTTCGAAGCCTGGTGCGAAGCGCGCACCGGCTACCCGCTGGTCGACGCCGCGATGCGGCAGCTCAATCAGACCGGCTACATGCATAACCGGCTGAGAATGGTGACAGCGAGTTTCCTGACGAAAGACCTGCTGGTCGACTGGCGGCTGGGCGAGCGCTATTTCGCCGACAAGCTGATCGACTTCGATCTGGCCGCCAACAGCGGCGGCTGGCAGTGGGCGGCCTCGGTCGGCTGCGACGCCCAGCCCTGGTTCCGCATCTTCAATCCGGTGACGCAATCCGGGCGCTTCGACGCGCAGGGGCATTTCATTCGCCGCTATTTGCCAGAACTCGTCCGCGTGCCGGAAAAATTCATCCATGCCCCGTGGACGATGCCTGTCGCCGAGCAGCAGCGTTCGGGCTGCGTCATCGGCCGCGACTACCCGTTGCCGATCGTCGACCACGCCGTGCAAAGGGCGCAGGCGCTGGCGCTTTTCAGGCAGGCCTCGCCACCTGCGCTAAAGTAGCGTTCGCGGCGCCACGCCGCATCAGACGAGGAGATTTCATGGCAGCTTGGTTGATTCCCGCAGTCAAGGCGATTCTGCCTTTTGTCACCCCCATCGTTTCGTCAGCGCTGCCGGTGTTTACCACGCGCAAAAGCGACGAGGCGGCCGCAGCCCAGGCTGGCGTCCTGCAGAAACAGATTACCGAGCTGCAGTCGGCGGCCTCGCAGAACGCGCTGCATGTCAAGGAACTGGCCGCGCAGTTGCAGAAAACGGTGACCGCCCTCGAGCAGGCCGCGGCAGTTGCAGAATCGCGCTTCAGGCGCATCGCCGTCCTGTGCGGTGTGGCCGCTGGACTCTCGATGCTCGCCATCGGGGTTTCTCTATTCGCCCTCTTTTCGTTTTCGGGCTAGCATCGGTGGGCGATTTGCTTTTCGCGGCGCGCGCCCACATTCGAAAGGCGCGCGGCGCACAAACCGTTTGCTCATTTTGTTCAAGGAGACCATTGCGTGGCAAATTACAAAATTGAAGACGTCGAAGGAATCGGGCCCGTACTGGGTGAGAAATTCCACTCTGCCGGCGTGAAGGATACGGATGCGCTACTGAAAAATACGCTCACGCCCGGTCAGCGCAAGGCGCTGGCGGAGAAAACCGGTCTGTCGGAAGCGCGCGTGCTGAAGTTCGCGAACATGGTCGATCTCTACCGGGTCAGCGGCGTGGGCTCCGAATATGCCGAATTGCTCGAAGTCTCCGGGGTCGACACGGTGCCCGAACTCGCCAGGCGGAACGCGGCCAGCCTCACCCAGGCGATGTCGACCGTCAACCAGGAAAAGAAGCTGACCCGCCAGGTGCCGACGGAATCCGAAGTGACGAAATGGATCGAGCAGGCCAAGGGGCTGCCCCGCATGCTGGAATACTGATCCTGCCGAATTGAAAAAGCCGGGCATTGCCCGTCTTTTTCAATTCGGCAAAGGAAAGCGCTTATGCCCGGGATCCCGGCTGCGCATATGTTGCTTTTTTGAAAATCGTTGACCTTGGCGGTCAAACTCGAAATACTACGTATGTATACTTATATATGCGGAGTGTGGTTATTGTGTCTCCGCCACGCTGGCGAGGACCGTTTTTTGATTCGATTGCAGGAACATAAAGCCCACCGTCTCGTAGGGACGCTCCTGCTGTCCGCGAGCATTCCGCTGTTGCTGTGGCAGGCCGTGACGGCCAATCATCAGGCGATTTCGGCCCCGACTTTCCTGGCGGCGCATTCGATGATGGAAATATTCGCCATCATCGTTGCTGCGCTGATCTTCTTCACCGGCCATGGCGTGCAGGGAACCGTGCGCTCGATCCGCTCCGTGGTGCTGGGCAGCGCGTTTCTGGCGGTGGCGCTGTTTGATACCCTGCATTTTCTGTCCTACGTGGGGATGCCGGATCTGATCACCCCCAATTCCCCGCACAAGTCTGTCCTGTTCTGGCTGTGCGGCCGCTTCGCCGCCGGAATCGGCCTGCTGGCGTATGTATTGCTTCCGGAAGCTTCCGTCGCGCGTTTCCCGCTTCGCCGCCACGCCTGGATCGGCGTTCTGTTCGTGGTGGGAGCGCTTTCTTACGGCTTTCTGGCGTCACCGCACAGCGTGCCGGCGATGTACGTGATTGGCCAAGGCCAGACCCCACTCAAAATCACCCTTGAATGGCTGTTGTTCGGCTTTTACCTGGCGATTGCCGCCCTGTTGTACGTGCGTCGTCAACGGATCACCAACTGCGATATCGAGAGCCTGATGCTGGCCATGCTGCTGCTGGCGGCGGGCGAACTGTTCTTCATCGTGTATGTGGACGTCACCAGCCTGGCCAACCTGCTGGGCCATTTGTACAAGGTTTTTGCCTATTATTTTCTTTACCGCGCGATCTATGCCGAGGCAGTCAGCCGGCCGTTTCGCCAGATGCGGCATATGCTCACGCATGATGACCTGACCGGACTGCCGAACCGCGCAGCATTCAACGACAGACTCAACCAGGCGGTATCGCATGCCCGGCAGGATGTGCCGTGCGCTGTGCTCTTGCTGGATCTGGATCATTTCCAGAACGTGAACGACACGCTGGGACACGAACAGGGCGATCTGCTGCTGGTGGCCGTTGCCCAGCGCATCCGTGCGCATTTGCCGAAAGCCGCTTTCATGGCGCGCTTCAGCGACGACGAGTTCGTTATTCTGCTGGAACATGCATCGGTCGGGCGGGCAACCCGGGTGGGCCAGAGTTTGCTGCGGAGCATGTCCTCCGAGTTCGACATCGGCAACGACCGGTTGGGAATCGGTGCCAGCATCGGCATCGTCACCTACCCGACGGACGGCGAGTCGGCCAGCATGTTGATGCGCTACGCCGACCTGGCCCTGCACCGTGCCAAGTCGTCCGGGCGCAATGCGCTTGTCGTGTTCAGCCGCGACCTGTCGGAGGAAATCCAGCGCCGCGTGCTGCTGGAAGCACGGCTGAAGCACGCACTGGACCGCAGTGAACTCGCGCTTCATTACCAGCCAAAGATAGAAATACTGTCTGGCCGCCTGATGGGTTGGGAGGCGCTGCTGCGCTGGCAGTCGCCGGAATTGGGTGCGGTCAGCCCGGACGAGTTCATTCCGATCGCCGAACAGTGCGGGCTGATCCTGCCGATCGGAGACTGGGTGTTGCGCGAGGCGTGCCGCCAGATGCGCTCGTGGCAGGATCAGGGACTGGCGGCCGGCACCATGGCGGTCAACCTGTCGACACGGCAGTTCCGGCAGAAGGATCTGGCCAAGGAAATCAGCGCCGCCCTCAGCGACACCGGCCTGGCGCCGGGCGATCTCGAACTGGAACTCACCGAGTCGTCGATCATGGATCATCTGGCCTCCGCCGCGGCCGTGCTGGCCGAACTGGAACAGTTGGGCATCCGCATCGCGGTGGATGATTTCGGCACCGGCCATTCGTCGCTCGGTTACCTGAAAGCCTTCTCGATCCACTGCCTGAAGATCGACCGCTCGTTCATCCATGACATTCCGGGTGACGACAACGACACCGCGATTGTGCGCGCCATCATCACGCTGGCCGGCAGCCTCGGGCTGACCGTGGTGGCGGAAGGCGTCGAAACCGAGGCGCAACTGGCCTACCTGCGTGCCAACCATTGCGATCAGGTCCAGGGCTTTCTGTTCAGCCGTCCGTTGCCGCCGGATGACTGCGTGAGCCTGATGCGCACCGGTCTGCGGCGAGCGGCGGTGTGAATCTCGCTGGGCGCATGAAAAAAGCCGGGCAACGCCCGGCTTTTTTTGACCCGGCGAACCGGGAAAGGGGTGCTCAGGCAGCCTTTTCTTGATGGTAGCCAGTCACGGTGTCGACTTCGGTCTTGGAGCCGAGAATCACCGGCACGCGCTGGTGCAGCCCTTCGGGCGCCAGGTCGAGGATGCGCTCGCGCCCGGTGGTGGCGGCGCCGCCGGCCTGCTCAACGAGGAAGGCCATCGGGTTGGCTTCGTACAACAGGCGCAGCTTGCCGGCCTTGGCCGGATCCTTGGTGTCCTTGGGGTACATGAAGATGCCGCCGCGGGTGAGGATGCGGTGCACCTCGGCGACCATCGAAGCGACCCAGCGCATGTTGAAGTCCTTGTCGCGCGGGCCGGTCTTGCCGGCCAGGCACTCGTCGACGTAGCGCTGCACCGGCTTTTCCCAGAAACGCATGTTGGACGCGTTGATCGCGAACTCTTTGGTTTCAGTGGGGATCTGCATGTTGGGGTGGGTCAGGACGAATTCGCCGATGTCGCGGTCGAGCGTAAAGCCGTTGGTGCCGTGGCCGAAGGTCAGCACCAGCATGGTCGACGAACCGTAGATCGCATAGCCGGCGCAGACCTGCTGGGCACCGGGCTGCAGGAAATCTTCGGTGACAGCGGCGCGACCGGCGACCGGCGCCTTCAGGATCGAGAAGATGGTGCCGACCGAGATGTTGACGTCGACGTTCGACGAGCCGTCGAGCGGATCGAATACCAGCAGGTACTTGCCGAGCGGGTACTGGTTGGGGATCGGATAGAGTTCGTCCATTTCCTCGGAAGCCATGCCGGCGAGGTGTCCGCCCCACTCGTTGGCGCCGATCATGATGTCGTTGGTGATGACGTCGAGCTTCTTCTGCGTTTCGCCCTGCACGTTCTCGGAATCCAGCGAGCCCATCACGCCCAGCAGCGCGCCCTTGTTGACGACGTTGGAAATGGCCTTGCAGGCGATGACGACATCGTTCAGCAATGAGGTGAAGTCGCCGGTGGCGCCGGCAGTGCGGCGTTGTTCTTCAATGATGAACTGGGTAAGGGTGGTGCCGGTATGCATAACGAACTCCAGATAGGGGATAAATAAGTAAAAATATTAGAACAATCAAACATTTTATCACGTGATAAAGCCAGTAAATCCTCTGGTCCGGGGCGGCGATCAACCCGCAAGGAACAAAAAACCCGCCATGGGGGCGGGTGGATGGCTGGCCGCGGGCCGGCAGCTTAGGTTCGCGTACGTCGTTTCACCGCGAAACCGACCAGCCCCAGGCCGGCCAGCATCGTCGTCCAGGTGGCGGCATCCGGTACCGGCTGGGCCACAGGCGTCACTGTCAGGGACGTCAGTTTGGCAAAGTCGTCTTTGTGGCCAATACGGGCAGCGACTGCGAGCCAGTCGTAGGAACCGGTGAAGGTGCTCAGATCGACGATCCGGATGCCCGCCACGGAATTGGTGTTCTGGTACAGCGTGGCTGTACCGATTGCGCTGGAGGTCATGCCATCCGGGCTGAACGTTCCGATGCCCGCCCACAAGCTGAGTTCACTGTCTTTGCCAACCCGGTACGCGGCCAGCGACTGCAGACTGACCTTGCTGGAAAAGCTGAACAGAATCAGGTCGTCGGCGCCCTTGTTGCCCAGCGCATCGTCATTGTTTTTGCTCGTGCAATTGATCTTCTCGTCCTGGTTGCACACGCCCATGCCGAAACCCGGCGCGACGGTCAGGGCGGCCGATTCGAACAGGTTGGCTCGCGCCTTTTTGGACCATGCCGTGTCGGACCATGCGCTTGCCGTGAGCGTCAAGCCGTCCGCCGTCGCAATATAGTTGTTGCCAAAGGCCGCAGGCGAGACTGCAGCCCCCGAGGTGAAGGAAAACTCGACGGCCTGCACCTGGGCGGAAACCAGCGCGAAGCCAAGGATGGCGGCATATCGATTGAAGGCGTTCATGTCTGCTCCTGAATGTCAGGTTTTTATCGGTTGGCCGGGTGACCGAAAAAAGGTAACGCCGGTTTCAGCCTGGAATTCAGCAATAGGCGTGCCTGCCCCTGTCAAATGACAGTAAGCAATTGATTGTGCGGTTGTTTTGTTTTGTTTTGGTTGCGGTGGCGGCTGGGCCGTCAGGCCATGGATTCCGCACGCTTGCCGTGACGGAATTCAGTCAGTGCCGACGAGCTGATCCGAGCGGGTGAAGGTCCAGGTGCGCGTGATGGACAAAATGTCCGCCTTTTCCCGCATGTCGTCCGGGAAGCGCGCGTAGGGCGCGGCGAGTTCAACGATCCGGATCGCCGCCGTGTCGAGAATTTTGGAGCCGGACGAGCGGTCGACTTCGACCTTTTCGATGCGACCATCCGCGTGGATCGACACGGTCAGCTTGAGGCTGCCGTACAGGCCCGCACGGCGCGCGGCTTCGGGATAGTTGACGTTGCCGACACGTTCGACTTTGGTGACCCAGTCCTCGACGTAGCGCGCAAACGCGTATTCCTTGACGTTGGCACCGACGAAGGCGCGCTTGGGACGCTTCTGATAATCGTCCCACTGCTGCGAGATGCGCGCCTGCAGCTGCGCCATTTCGCGCGCCTGCTGGTTGAGCTGGCTGACGTCAGCGGTGGGCTGAACCGGCGCCGGCGGCTCAGCCTGCGGCCGCTCCTGCAGCTGGCCATTGGGCTGCAACTGGGTCAGCAAGGCCTTGGCTTGCTGTTCCAGTCCGGCCACCCGTGCCTGCAAGGCAGCTTCCTCGCTGCCGGTCTGGGTTTTGCTGCTGGCGGGCAACGGGCTTTTGAGCCGCCGGTCCTCGTCGGTGTTGCCCCCGCCGGCCAGGTTTACCTGCGCCAGGGCGTCGGGGCTGAGGGGCGTGTCCGCGGTTTTGGCGTTGACCAGCACCACTTCCATCGGCAGGTTGGGATCTTCGAACAGGCGCGGATTGATCTGCGCGAACTGGGTCGACAGCACCACGCCGTGCACCGCCGCCGACGCCAGCAGGGCCAGCGCGATGCGCGTGCCCTGTTTGGACGGCTCGGCGAGGAGGGTGGGGGTGGCAGCGGACACGATGCAGACAGAAAGTGGAATCAGGGTTGATTTTACGGAAGCGCGGCGCTGCTGTCAGGCGGCGTTTCCAGGGTTTCCTGATACTCGGCGTGAAAGTGGATGTCGAGCAGGTCGATATTCGAAATCGCCAGCCGCACCCTCGCCCCGGGGGCGACGCCCATCACCGACGGCGCGCGCGTCACCAGCGGCAGCGTGTCGAGGCGCACCAGATCTTCGCGGATGACCTTGGCGGTGACCTCCTGAATGTTTTCCTGCAGCATCCAGCGCAGCATCCAGTAACGTTCCAGCCGCCGCTGGAATTCGTTGTAGGCGTCGTAGGCCTGCTCGAACTCGCGCACCACCGAAAACAGCTGCTCGCTGCGCGGCGGATACACCGGATCGCTGCCCTGCACCAGGCTGATCAGCTGGCGCTGGTTGACCAGGTCGACATAGCGGCGCAGCGGCGACGACGACCAGGCGTACTGGTCGACGCCGAGGCCGACGTGCGGATCGGGTGAAGTCGTCATGCGCGTCTTGCCGTTGGACTGCGCGCGGTAGATGCCGGGCACGCGCTTTTCCGCCAGCCAGCCGCCCCAGTGGGCGTTGGCGAAGATCATCAGCTCGGAGACCACCTTGTCAATCGGGCTGCCGCGCTTGCGCGGCACGATGCTGACGCGCTCGCCATCGACCTTGAAGTTGTAGTCGACGCGGTCGACCGTGTCGGCCTTGCCGCGCCCGGCTTCCAGCACTGCGGCGAAGTCGCGCAGCCATTCCAGCTCGCGGCGGTAAGGGTAGTCGGGCACCGCCGGATTGCGCAGCGTGTCGTCGTTGAACAGCACCTCCAGCGTTTCGTGGCGCAGGTTATCGGCGATGTGCACCATTTCCAGTTTGGTTTCGGTGCCGAGCACGCGCAGGTCGGACGCCACCTCGACATACAGCGACAGCGCCGGGCAGTCGTGGGTCTCCCCCAGGGTGTAATGGTGGATCAGCGCGTCCGGCAGCATGGTGATCTTGTCGCCGGGGTAATAGACGGTGGAGAGCCGCTCGCGCGCGACCTGGTCGAGCTCGGAGCCGGGCGTGATGCCAAGCGCGGGCGCGGCGATGTGGATGCCGACGCGGACGCTGCCGTCGTCGCGCCACTCGACCGACAGCGCATCGTCGATTTCGGTGGTTGCCTCGTCGTCCATCGAGAAGGCGCGCACCGTGCTTTTCGGCAGTTCGGGCGGATCAGCCGGCTCCGTGACCTCGGCAAAGCCGGTGCCGCGCGGAAAATGTTCCAGCAGGAAGGTCGCCAAGTGGAAGTCGAGTGTCGACGGGATCGCGCCGCAGCGTTCGATCAGCCGCAATTGCGACAGGCCGGTGGCCGCCGCCGCGTCTTCCAGCGCCTTGTATTCGAGCGTGTTCTTGTCCGGCGCGATGAGAATGCGCGGGATCAGCGAGACGTATTCCTCTGGTAGCCGGAAGGCTGCCAGTTCGGCGGCCAGATGCGCCTGCCGCTCTGCCGCCAGCCGCTTTTTCTCCACCCCGGCTTTCGCTGCCGCCAGGGTTTCGCTCGGCGCCGGACGGTAGCGGCCACGGCCCCGTTTGTGGAAATAGATCGGTGAGGTGTGCAGTTTTTGCAGCAGTGCCACTGCCTCCGGCGGCGTCGGCGCGTGGCCGTAATACTCCTGCGCCAGTTCCGCGAAGCCGAATTCGTCGCTGCCTGCCGCTTCCCACAGAAAGTCGGCGTCGAGCTCCGCCGCCAAGGTTTCGGCCTGCTGCATCACCTCGGCAGGCGCGGGTGCGGCAAAGCGCAGCAGGATATTCGCCGTCTTGATCTTGCTGCGCTTGCCCGAGGCGGTTTCCACCTGTGCCGTGGCGTCGGTTTCGGACAGGATGGAGCCGGCCTTGAAGTGGCCGTCCTCTTCAAAGATGAGGTACATGAAAAATCAGAAATCCAGAATGGTTTGGTAGTGGCGCTCGAACCCGGCAAAGCCGTGGTCGCCGCCGTCTTCGATGATCTGCGTGGCGCCGGCGTAATAGGCCACCGCCTCGCGGTAATCCAGCACCTCGTCGCCGGTCTGCGCCAGCAAGAGATAGCGTTCGGGGCGGGTGATGCGTTCGACATCCAGTGCGGCGAGTTCGGCCAGATGCGCCTCGGTAAGTTCCCACTGCTCGCCGGTGTGCCAGTTGGCCTGCGGGCCGAGCGCGGCGCGCAGCAGCGTGTGCGCGTGCACCGCCGGGTTCACCAGGACCGCCTTCCAGCCGTGCTTTTCCGCCAGCCAGGTGGCGTAAAAGCCGCCCAGCGAACTGCCAATGAGGGTGACCGATTCGGGGCGGCGCTGTTCCAGTTCGGCTTCAACCAGCGCGATGGCCTCGCGCGGGCTGTTGGGCAGCACCGGGCAATAGTAGTCCGCTTGGCGGCCGATCGCGGCCATGTGCTCGCCGAGCTGGCGGGCCTTGCCGGACGCGGGGGAGGAATTGAAGCCGTGGAGATAGACAATCATTTCCGGATTTTACCGGGGCGGGGGGGATTCCTGAAATCGGATGTACGCCGTCATTGCGAGTGAAGCACCGTTCGCGCTGAGCCTGCGGAAGGGTCGCTGCGCAGCGGCGGGGTGTCCGCCGGCGTACCCCTTGCGGGTGCTGCCGAGCGCTGTCAGCCGTAGAAGAGAACCTCGCAGAACGGCTGACTGTGGCCGGGGGGTGCCCATGTCTCCGGTCTGTACATCTCGCCAAGAAAAGTAACCAAAAGAAGGCGACCCCACATCCCCGGCCTTCGGCTTCCCTCAGCCGGAGCCTGCTGGACGGGCAGCGAAGAACTCGCCCCGCCTTGTTAGTTTTAATTTGGTTTTTTGTGGGCGGGACTCAAACACCTTCGCCGCTGATCCGCCCGGCAGGCTCCGTCTTCGGCGGGGCTCAAGGGGAAAAGTCAAAACCAGGACGGCGATGACGGGGCGGTTTGCGCGCTTTTGTGATGTTTTAAAATTCGGCAGCAATGCTGCCACGCTTATTGACGGCCTGCCCGGCACGTCTTGCGCGAGTCAGTCGTCGAAGCAGTAGAAGTCGGCCTTGGTGACGCCGCAGTCGGGGCAGCTCCAGTCGTCGGGGATGGCTTCATAACGGGTGCCGGGGGCCAGCCCGTGATCGGGATCGCCCAGCGCTTCGTCGTAGACGTAGTCGCAGACGGCGCAGGTCCATTTGCGGAAAGCCGGGGCGGATTCGGGGGCAGAGGCGGCAGAATCGAGATTCATCATGGCAATTTCCACGCATCGAGCGCGGCCAGCAGTTGGTTGAAAATGGCGTCCAGTTCGCCGCCCAGCACATCGAGCTGCGGGTTGGCGTAGGGCTTGAATATTTCGGTGGCGGGGCGGTACGCAACCCACGTCCTGCCGTCGGCTTCGTAGAGGTGGATGCGCAGCGGGATGTCAATGCCGGCCGCCTTCTCAGCCGCCCATACCTTGACGGCGTAGTCGGGGCGGAACACCTCGAGCACCTGGTCGGCCGGCACGTCGATCCCTTTTTTGGCGCAATTGGCCTGGCCGTTGGCGTGCGCGACCAGGCCCATCGGGTAGGCGGCGATGGCAGCGATGAGCTTGTCCGCCGCTTCGTCCACAGAAAGAGAAACCGCGAAGCGGATCATGCGACCTCCAGTTCGGGCTGGGACAGTGCGCAGGCGGCGGTGTCGAACTCGTGCAGTTCCTTGCGCAAGTGCTTGATCGCAGGCGTCACGATGGCGATGAAGTAAGCCTCGCGCAAGCGTCGCTGCGCGGCATTGTTCGACAGATAGCCCTTGGCGCCCATGTGCATCATCGCGGCGTTGGCGGCCTTGAGGCTCAATTCGCTGCCGGCAAGCCGCACTTCCAGGGTTTCTCTTACATGCGGGGCGCTGCCGTCACGTGCGATCTTGGCGGCCAGCGCGTAAGTGGCGGCACGCGCAGCGTCGAGTTCGGCCTCCAGCGCGTCGGCCTGCACGTCGAGGAAACGGTTGACGTGGCCGAACTGCTTGTCGGCGCGCTTCATCATTGCCACGCAGGCATCGACCAGACCGAGCCCCATGCCCATTTGCAGCAGAATGAACGCCGACTTGGTGCGGTCGCGGAATTCGCTGAAGTCATCCGTGTGGCAGACCACGCGGCTGTCGGGCAGGAACACGTCGCGGAACTGGCAGGCGAAGGTGTTGGTGCCTTCCATGCCGATGAAGTGCGCGTTCTGCGCCAGCGTGAGACCGGGGGTGCTGCCGTGCATCAGGCCGATCACGAGTCCCGGGGTGTCGGGCAGCGTGGCGCCCATGTGGAAATAATGCTCGGGGCCGATGTTCGACACCCACGGCAACACGCCGTTGATGACGTAGCCGCCATCCACCCGCTTGGCCTTCAGCCGCGCTTCCTCGATGCCGACGCAGGACTTCATGCTGTTCGACTGCGCGGTGCCGCCGAGCACTTCGCCGCGCGCCATTTTCGGCAGCATTTCGGCGGCGAGTTCGCGGTTGGCGCTGTTGATCACGTACCACTGCAGCGCGTATTCCGCCCACAGCAGGAAGCCGGTGGAGACGCATTCCTTCGACACTTCCTCGATCAACTGGATGGCGTGGCCGAGGCCCAGCGCGGTGCCGCCGCATTCGAGCGGGGTGAGGCTGCCCAGCCCGCCGAGCGCGCCGAGCTGTTTGAGAAAGTCGCCGGGGTAGACACCCTTGAGGTCGATATCGACCACCTTGGGCGCCAGGTCCGACGCGATGAGTTCGGCCAGGCCCGGCAGGATTTCAGCGGGCGTGTCCGGAAGGGCGGGGGCGAGTGCGGGTGCAGGCATGATGCGCTCCAGAAGAAAGTTGGACGGATCAGGCGAGTTCGACGCTGACGCTGACCGGGTTGCGCAGCGTGTTGGCGACCGGCGACCAGGCGTTGGAATGCGCGACCAGGTCCCGCAGTTCGGCTTCCGGGGCATCGCCTTCCAGGTGCACCTTCACCCGCACGTCGGTGAAGCCGAGCTTCTTCAGCGGGTCGAGGTCACCGACGCCCCATACCGCGGTGACGTTGATGTCGCCTTCGAGTTCGAGTTCGAGCCGGGTCAGCGTGATGCCGCGCGCCACGGCGTTGGCGTGTAGGCCGACCGACAGACAGGAGCCGAGCGTGGCGAGAACGGCCTCGGACGGGTTCGGCGCGGTGTCGTCGCCGAGCAGATGCGGTGGCTCATCGATCACGTGCGCGTCGAGGTTACGCACGTAGGTGAGGTTGCGGAACTTGCTCTCGCACACGGTCTTTGCTTTCAGCGTGACGACCGACTGCGGATTGGCGCGGCCCTTGGTAGCGAGGGCGGCAAGGCCTGCGGCATCGATGGGTTCGAGCACGGTCGGGGTTTTCAGGGCGGCGACTTCGGACATGGCATGACTCCTTGGGTGGGTTGATCGGAAACCGATATGCCCTGTATTGCGATTCCCGTGCCAGCTCGGACAACCAATGACAAGCCGTTGATTTTTCGATGAAGTTTGTCAGATGGTACTTTTTCGCCCCCTTTGCGCGCTAACAAATTGTTAACCATTGTCAGGTCATGGCGAGGCGCTTGATGCGGTAATTCAGCTGGCGCAGGGTCAGACCCAGCACCTGTGCCGCGCGCGACTTGTTGCCGTGGGTCTGTGCCAGCGCCTGCTCGATCTGTTGGCGGTCGTGCGATTGCGCCGGCAGGTAGGGGCGCACCGCCGTGACGGGGGCGTTGTAAAGCGGCGGTGACGCGGCGGGCGTACCCGCCGCTTCGCTGCGAATGACGTGTTCCACCTCGTGTGCGGACACTGTCGCGCCTTCGGCCAGCAGCACCAGGCGCTCCAGCACGTTGTGCAGCTGGCGGATGTTGCCCGGCCACGGATAGTCGGCCAGTCGCTCCATCGCGTCCGGGGTCAGGCCGACGTTGCGCTGGTAACTCTGGCTGATGAGGTTCAGCTGGTGGCGTACCAGCGGGCGGATGTCCTCGCGCCGCTCGCGCAGTGCAGGCAGGCGGATCGGAATGATGTTGAGACGGTAATACAGGTCGAGGCGGAAGTGGCCGGCGGCGACCTGCTGTTGCAGATCGAGATTGGTGGCGGCGACGATGCGCACGTCGATAGGCGTTTCGCGGCGGCTGCCGACGCGCTGCAGGGTTTTTTCCTGCAACACCCGCAACAACTTTACCTGCATCGCCAGTGGCAGCTCGCCGATCTCGTCGAGGAACAGCGTGCCGCCGCCGGCCTGCTCGAAATAGCCGGCACGCGCGGTCGAGGCGCCGGTGAACGCGCCTTTTTCGTAGCCGAACAATTCAGATTCGAACAGGTTTTCCGGAATCGCCCCGCAGTTCACCTTGACGAAAGCCTGGTCGCGGCGCGGGCTCGACAGGTGCAGCGCCCGCGCGAACAGTTCCTTGCCGGTGCCCGACTCGCCCAGCAGCAGCACCGTCGCCTCGGTCGGCGCAACCTGCTCGATCTGGCGCAGTGCATGGCGCAGCGCGGGCGATTCGCCGACGATACCGAGCGTGGCCTGCTGCGGCGCGCCGCGCTCGAGCGCCCATTTGAGTTCGCGGTTTTCGTGTTCCAGCCGCGCGGTCTGTTTCGCCACGTGCGCGTTCAACGTCAGGACCTGGGTAATCAGTGTGGCGATGATTTCAAGCAGGCGCAGGTCGTCGGCCAAGGCCCGCGCGCGGCCGCGAATCCGATGCACCCCCAGGAGGCCGAGCACTTCGCCGTTGCTCCGCAGCGGCAGCGCGATGAAGCTCACCGTCTCGTTCGGCAGGCGGTCGCGATCGACCGCGCGGGCGAGGTAATGCGGGTCGTCGTCGATGTCCTGCACGATCGCCGTCTCGCCGCTTTGCAGCACGCGGCCGGTAACGCCGTCGCCGGGCCGGTAGACCCCGCGCTCGATTTCGTCCGTCGTCAGCCCGTAGGCATGGCGGATCGCAAAGTCGCCGCCGCCGGGCTGCCGCAGCACCACCCGCCCGCGGTTGAGTCCGAGGAATTCCGAGATCAGGTGCAGCATTTCGCGTATCACCGGGCCGGGCTCCAGGCTTTTTCCGATCAGACGCGCCGACTCGCGGATCACCAGCATTTCCTCGTCTTGCAGGCGTTCGGCAGGCAGTGCAGTAGCAGTCATGGCGGGTTCTCCGAAACAAATTGTCAACACTGTGTAATCAAGAATCGGGCCAGCAATTCCGCAAGTTTTTCGAATTTCCTGTGTATGTCCTTTTAAAACAATGGCTTGTCATATTTCAAGCGAGCTGGCACGTTTCCTGAATACCCCTTGAGTGGAAACACGACGCAATGCAGGGCCTCTGTCTCCAAAGCCCGTCGAACCGGGCAATTGAACGGCAGGCCACGCAGCAAACCGGAACGGATGAAATGCACCAAACCGGGGCGAGCATGAAGAAATTGGTGCATGCGTTCGTGTAAGAAATTTTTTTCAACCCGATGGGAGTGCCTTATGTCCGGCTTTGATAATCCGTTTGACCCCGATTCCAAACTGCACCGTGCAGGCTGCAGCTGCGGTCGCCACCACAGCCAGGCCGACCACGACGCCGCCATGACAAACGAGGATGCGCGCGTGTCGCGTGTGGTCGAGTCGGCGGTGATGCGCGGGCTCTTTCCCGACGACCAGATGCGCCGCAATTTCCTGCGCGCGGTGGGTGCCGGCACGGCGATGGCGGCGATCTCGACGCTGTTCCCGATGGGCGCGGCGAAGGCGCTGGCGGCGGAACGCGGCAAACTTGAAAAGACCGACCTCAAGATCGGCTTCGTCCCGATTACCTGCGCCACGCCCATCATCATGGCGGGCCCGATGGGGTTCTATGCGCGCGAAGGGCTGAACGTCAGCCTGCAGAAAACCGCCGGCTGGGCGGTGGTGCGCGACAAGGTGCAGAACAAGGAATACGACGCCTCGCATCTGCTGTCGCCGATGCCGCTGGCGATGTCGCTGGGGCTGGGATCGGCCAAGCAGGCCGTTGATGTGGCGACGATCCAGAACATCAACGGCCAGGCCATCACCATGCACCTGAAGCACAAGGACAAGATGAACCCCAAGGACTGGAAGGGGATGAAGTTCGGCCTGCCGTTCGACTACTCGATCCACAACCTGCTGTTGCGCTACTTCCTCGCCGAGCATGGCGTCGATCCCGATAAGGATGTCGAGCTGCGCATGATGCCGCCGCCCGACATGGTGGCCAACCTGCGCGCCGGCAACATCGACGGCTTCCTCGGCCCCGAGCCGTTCAACCAGCGCGCGGTGTACGAGGGCTTCGCCTTCATCCACACCCTGTCGCGCGATCTGTGGGACGGTCACCCGTGCTGCGCCTTCGGCGTCAAGGAAGGCTTCTACAAGGAGTTTCCCAATACCTACGCCGCGTTGTTCCGCGCGATTGCCAGCGCCACCGACTACGCGCACAAGCCGGAGAACCGCAAGGAGATCATCGAGGCAATCGCGCCGGCCAACTATCTGAACCAGCCGATCCCGGTGCTGGAACAGGTGATGACCGGGCGCTTCGCCGACGGCCTCGGCAAGGTGCGGAACGTGCCCGACCGCGTCGACTTCGATCCCTTCCCCTGGCAGTCGATGGCGGTGTGGATCCTCACCCAGCTCAAACGCTGGAACTACATCAAGGGCGACATCAACTACAAGGCGGTCGCCGAGGAAGTGTTCCGCGCCACCGACGCGCGGGCGCGCATGGCCGAAATCGGGCTGAAGGCGCCGGCGAACAGCTACACCAAGCACACCATCATGGGCAAGGTGTTCGACCCCGCGAAGCCTGCCGAATACCTCAACTCCTTTGTCATTAAACGCACATGAAAACGCGACTCTCACTCAACCAAAAGTCCACCCTGCTGTCGCTGGCGTTGTTCGGGGTGATCCTGCTGGTCTGGCAGCTGGCGACGCTGCCGCAAGCCCACACCGTCGCGGCGGGCGTCGACCCCGAATACGCCGCGCTGATGGGCGGCGGCGGCGCCACGGCGGCGTCGAGTTTCCCCACCCCGGCGGCAATGGGGCAAACGCTGTGGGACAAGCTGTCGGACCCGTTCTACGACAATGGTCCGAACGACAAGGGCATCGGCATCCAGCTCGCCTATTCGCTGGTGCGCGTGCTGGGCGGCTTCTTCCTCGCTGCGGTGGTGGCGATCCCGCTCGGCTTTGTCATCGGCAACTCGCGGGTGATCTATCAGGCAGTCGACCCCTATGTGCAGGTGCTGAAACCGATCTCGCCGCTGGCGTGGATGCCGCTCGCGCTCTACACCATCAAGGATGCGTCGGCCTCGTCGATCTTCGTCATCTTCATCTGCTCGCTGTGGCCGATGCTGATCAACACCGCGCACGGTGTCGCCAATGTGCGGCGCGACTGGCTCGACGTCTCACGCACGCTGGAGGTCAATCCGCTGCGCAAGGCGTTCCGCGTCGTCCTGCCGGCCGCCGCGCCGACGATCCTGGCCGGCATGCGCATTTCCATGGGCATCGCCTGGCTGGTCATCGTCGCCGCCGAAATGCTGGTCGGCGGCACCGGCATCGGCTATTTCGTGTGGAACGAGTGGAACAACCTGTCGCTCACCAACGTGCTGTTCGCGATCCTCATGATCGGCGTTGTCGGCATGGCGCTCGACAGCGTCTTCGGCGTGCTGAGCAAGCGCGTCGCTTACCAGGAATGAAACCATGACCGCTTCCCTCTCACATCCCTTTCTGCAGGTCGAAAACCTGGCACGCATCTACCCCAGCCCTGCCGGGGGCGATGGCGTCACTGTGTTCGATCACGTCAACTTCCGCATCCACAAGGGCGAGTTCGTCGCCGTCACCGGCCACTCCGGTTGCGGCAAATCGACCATCCTCAACATCCTCGCCGGCCTCGATACTGCCAGCACTGGACACGTGTTCATGGACGGCCGCGAAGTGGCCGGACCCAGCCTCGACCGCGGCGTCATCTTCCAGAGCCACGCGTTGATGCCCTGGCTCACCGTGCTGGAGAACGTGTCCTTCGCGGTGAAGTCGCGCTGGCCGAACTGGAACAAACAGAAAACGTGCGACCACGCCATGCGCTACATCGAGCTGGTCGGTCTGAAAGGCGCCGAGCACAAGAAGCCGTCGCAATTGTCCGGCGGCATGAAGCAGCGCGTCGGCATCGCCCGCGCGTTTTCGATCGAACCGAAAATGCTGCTGATGGACGAGCCTTTCGGTGCGCTGGACGCACTGACGCGCGGCGTCATCCAGGAAGAACTTTTGAAGATCTGCGCCGAGACGCAGCAGACGGTGTTCATGATCACCCACGACGTCGACGAAGCCATCCTCCTGTCCGACAGGATCATGCTGATGTCGAACGGACCGCATGCGCGCATCGCCGAAATCGTCAACAACACCCTGCCGCGTCCGCGCGAGCGCAGTGCCATCCACAAGCACCCGCACTACTACCCGATCCGCAACCACCTGGTCGATTTCCTGGTGAGCCGCTCGAAGCAGTTCGGCAATCTGCGCGACGCGCCCGATGCGCCGAGCTCGCCCACCGTGTTCGATCCGGTCGACCTGCTCGAGTCTGCCGTTTCAACTGAAGCTGAGGCCGGCCACACGGCGCCCGTCGGCAAGCCCCACATCCACCTCGTCAACGCTTAAGGACCATCATGACCCGCACCGAAGTTACCGACCTCATCCTCGACGCCAAGCACAAGAAAGGCCTCAAATGGGCCGACATCGCCAAAAAGGTCGGCCAGAGCAAGGAATGGACAACCGCCGCCTTACTGGGGCAGATGACGCTCGACAAGAAGCAGGCCGCGACCGTCGGCAAGATGCTCGGCCTGTCGCCCGAGGCCGTCGACCAGTTGCAAATGGTGCCGTACAAGGGCAGCCTGCCTTCAACTGTGCCGACCGATCCGCTGATCTACCGCTTCTATGAACTGATCATGGTGTACGGCATCACGATCAAGTCTCTGATCCACGAGGAGTTCGGCGACGGGATCATGAGCGCAATCGATTTTTCGATGGATATTTCACGGGTGGAGGACCCGAAGGGGGATCGCGTGCAGATCGTGTTGAACGGGAAGTTTTTGCCGTACAAGATGTATTGATCCGGTCGGGCGGCTTATTCCATGCCCAGCACCGAAAACGGGGCCCGGACACAGCTGCCGCTACGGAGCATCGCTTCGAATTGCGCCGGCGGAAGTGGTTTGGCGTAGAGATTTCCCTGCGCATGGTCGCAGCCCGCGGCGGACAGCAGGCGGTGCTGCCCTTCGGTTTCCACGCCTTCTGCGACCACTTTCAACCCCAGTTCGTGTGCCATCACGATGATGGCCTTGGACAGCGCCATGTCGTTGGGATCCGACTCAAGGTCGCACACGAACGAGCGGTCGATTTTCAGATAGTCGATGGGAAATTGTTTCAGATAGGACAGCGTGGAATAACCCGTTCCGAAGTCGTCAATAGCGATCTCGATACCGGCATCGCGGAGCATGAACAGCTTGTCGATCACACCCGGATGGGCGTTCAGCAGCAGGCCTTCGGTAATCTCGACGATCAGGTTTCCCCCGGAGGCCGCGAATTCGTGGAAGTGGCTCAGCCACGCTTCTGCATTGATCCGGTTTTCCATCCTGAATTGAACCGGGGACATGTTGACGCTCACCCGGAAGTCCTTGCCGAATTGCGTGCTCCACTGCTTCGCCCAGTGTGCAGATTCCTTGAATACCCAGTCGCCGATCTCATGGATGAGCCCGGTTTCTTCCGCAAGCGAAATGAACTCAATCGGATCGACCTGGCCGCGCACCGGGTGTTTCCAGCGCAGCAGTGCCTCGGCCTTGTGGATGCGGCCGGTGGAAAGATCGATGATCGGCTGGAAATGGGTCGTGAACTGCCTGTCCGCGATCGCCTCGCGCAAATCCCTGCCCAGCTTCAGCCTGGCTTGCGCGGCTTCCTGTAACGACGAGGTGAAATAGTAAAAGCGGTTCCGCCCCTGCTTCTTGGCAGCGTACATCGCCTGATCCGCATTTTTCATCAGGCTGTCGAGGTTGCTCGCATCGTTCGGGTACAGCGTGATACCGATGCTGGCCGAGATGTAGGCCACCTCGCTGCCCAGCTGAAAAGGCTCGGCCAGTTGGCCGATGATTTTCTGGGCGATGTTCTCGACATGGCTGTGATCCGATAGCTCGGTCAGGATGACCGTGAATTCGTCGCCGCCGAGGCGGGCGACCGTGTCGGCATCGCGAATGCAGCCGCGAACGCGCTGGGCCGCCTCCTGCAGCAGGATGTCGCCCACATCATGCCCCAGCGTATCGTTGACCTCCTTGAATTCGTCGAGGTCGATCAGCAGCAGCGCCAATGACAGATCGGCGCGCCGGGATTTGTTGATCTCCTGCGCCAGGCGGTCGAGAAATAGCCGCCGGTTGGGCAACTGCGTCAGCGGATCGAAATTGGCCTGACGCTGGATGGTTTCTTCCGCCTGTTTGCGTTCGCTGATGTCAAGATAGATTCCGATCACCCGAACAGGCACATGGGATGCATCGCGGGCGGCCACCATGCCCCTGACCTGAATCCACTTCCAGTGCCCATCCTTGCAGCGCTTGCGGTGTTCGTTGGTGAAGTTGTCGCTGCTGCCGTCAAAAAGCAATTGTCGTGCGGCGGTCAGCCCGGCTACATCGTCCGGATGAATTCGCCGTTCCCATTCGCCCATGTCGGCGCCAATCTCGTCGTCGGCAAATCCCAGCATTGCCTTGCAACGGCTTGAAAGGAGAACCCGGTTACCCGGTATATCCAGATCCCACACGCCTGCGCCGGTGCTGTCCAGCGCGAAGCGCCAGCGTTCCTCCACATCGCGCAGCCTGTCATTGACCTCGGCGGTCTCCCGCTCGGAAATGACGAGTTTGCGTATG
>JAGXGM010000042.1 GCA_024636675.1 Hydrogenophilales bacterium
CACCGCTGACAGCCTGGGCTGGCACGACCCGCTCGGTTTGTTGCTGGACAATCGGATGATGCACGAGAAATACGGCGATCACGCCTACCAGGCCCACCGCAACGGCATGACCCGCTCCGGCCGCGACGGCCTGCTGATCGAAATCGGCAAGTACGGTTTGGCCAAGCGCGATCTGGTGGCGCCGGTGAATGTCTTCAGCAAGATCACGGTCGACGACGAAGGCCGCTTCGGCTACGTGCCCGACCATGCCAAGGCCGGCGACTTCATCGACCTGCGCATGGACATGGACGTGCTGGTCGCCTTTTCCGCTGCGCCGCATCCGCTCAACCCGGCCCCGGTCTATCCGGCCTGCAAGGTCGGCCTCGCCGTGTGGCGTTCCGGCCCGGCGCCCAAGGAGGATTACTGTCGCGCCTTCCGCCCGGAAAACGCGCGCGCGCTGCACAACACCGACATGCTCTACCTGACCTGAGGAAACTGGCCATGACTGCTGCTGCCATTCGCATCCAGGAAAGCACGCTCGCCCCCGAGGCCGCCGTGCTCGACCACACCCTGTCCGCCGGCGAACCCTATCTGCTGGCCATCGAGAAAGGGCAGACCCTGCGCATCGTCGACCTCGAAGGCAACCAGGCCGTCGACGTCATTTTCTACAATCGTGACGACGGCGCCGAACACTACAGCGCCACCGAAACCATCCTGCGCCAGGGCGGCATCTACCTGACCGCCGACTCGGTTCTGTATAGCGACGACGGCAACCCCATGCTGACCATCGTCGCCGACACCTGCGGCCGCCACGACACCCTGGGCGGCGCCTGTGCGGCCGAGAGCAATACGGTGCGCTACGCCTTGCAGAAGAAGTTCATGCACAGTTGCCGCGACAATTACCTGACCGCGCTGCAGCACGCCGACATCGGCCTCGGCAAGCGCGACCTGGTGCCCAACATCAATTTTTTCATGAACGTGCCGGTGACCGAATCGGGCGAGCTGAACTTCGCCGACGGCGTGTCGGCGCCCGGCAAATACGTCGAGCTGCGCGCCGAGATGAACCTGTGGATGCTGGTCTCCAACTGTCCCCAGCTGAACAATCCGTGCAATGCGTACAACCCGACACCGGCCCGCTTTCTGCTCTGGAACCCTTAGTCAGCCCGGCTCGGGACGACCCATGCCGGCAATGAAAAGACGCGGGACGCCCCGCACCAGGTGACACATGTTCAAAAAAGTCCTGATCGCCAACCGCGGCGCCATCGCCTGCCGCATCATCCGCACCCTGCGCACGATGGGGGTGAAATCGGTGGCAGTCCATTCGGAGGCGGACCGCCATTCGCTGCACGTGCGGCTCGCCGACGAAGCGGTGGAGATCGGTCCGGCGCCGGCCGCGCAGAGTTACCTGCGCGCCGACAAAATTCTTGAAGCCGCCCAAGCCACCGGCGCCCAGGCCATCCACCCCGGCTACGGCTTTCTTTCCGAAAATCCCGGCTTCGCCGAGGATTGCGCCGCCGCCGACATCGCCTTCATCGGCCCGAGCCCGGATCAGATGCGGGCCTTCGGCCTGAAGCACACCGCGCGCGATCTCGCCGAGCACAACAAGGTGCCGCTGTTGCCGGGTTCCGGTCTCTTGAGCGACGCCGGCCACGCCCAGGCCGAGGCGGCGCGCATCGGCTATCCGGTGATGCTGAAGAGCACCGCCGGCGGCGGCGGTATCGGCATGCGCCTGATCTGGAGCGCGGACGAACTGGTGGAGGCGTTCCAGTCGGTCGAGCGGCTCGCGCGCGCCAACTTCAAGGAGGCCGGCATCTTCCTCGAGAAGTACGTCGAGCACGCGCGCCATATCGAGGTGCAGATCTTTGGCGACGGCAAGGGGCAGGTGGTCGCGCTGGGAGAGCGCGATTGCTCGGTGCAGCGGCGCAACCAGAAGGTGATCGAGGAAACCCCCGCGCCGGGCCTCACCGATGTGCAACGCGAGCAATTACTCGCCACAGCAGTGCGCCTCGGCGAAGCCGTTG
The DNA here is from genome assembly GCA_024636675.1 of Hydrogenophilales bacterium. GTDB lineage: Bacteria > Pseudomonadota > Gammaproteobacteria > Burkholderiales > Thiobacillaceae > Thiobacillus. The sequence goes on from JAGXGM010000042.1 coordinate 2,001, forward strand.
GCTACCGCTCCGCCGGCACGGTCGAGTTCGTCTACGACACCTTGAGCGGCGCGTTCTACTTCCTGGAAGTGAACACGCGGCTGCAGGTCGAGCACGGCGTCACCGAGGAAGTCACCGGCGTCGATCTGGTGGAATGGATGGTGCGGGAGGCCGCGGGCGAGCTCGATCTTGCCGGCTTCAGGGCCGAACCCAGGGGCGCGTCGATGCAGGTGCGCCTCTACGCCGAAGATCCGGGCAAGGATTTCCAGCCCGCCGCCGGCGTGCTGACGGAAGTGGTGTTTCCGGCGGATGCCCGCATCGAGACCTGGGTCGAGCGCGGCAGCGAGGTGCCGCCGTTCTACGATCCGATGGTCGCCAAGATCATCGTCAAGGGACGCGACCGCGCCGAGGCGCTGGAGAACATGCAGCAGGCGCTGGCCAATACCCGCGTTGCCGGCATCGAGACCAACCTCGGCTACCTCGGCCAGATCGTGCGCGATGCGGTGTTCATGGACGGGCGCCAGACCACGCGCTATCTCAATGCCTTCCACTACCGCCCAGCGACGATCGACGTCATCGAGCCCGGCGTGCAGTCGAGCATCCAGGACTGGCCGGGCCGCACCGGCTACTGGGACGTCGGCGTGCCGCCGTCTGGACCGATGGATGTGCTGGCCCTGCGCCTCGCCAACCGACTCGCCGGCAATGCAGAGGGCGCGGCCGGACTCGAACTGACGGTGGCCGGCCCCACGCTGCGCTTCAACTGCGATACGCAGATCGCGCTCGCCGGTGCCGACATGGGTGCCGAGCTCGATGGCGTTGCGATTGCCAACTGGATGGCGCATGCGGTGAAGGCCGGTTCGATCCTGAAACTCGGCGCGATCAAGGACGCCGGCTGCCGCACCTATCTCGCGGTGCACGGCGGCTTCGACGTGCCGGCGTATCTCGGCAGCAAGTCCACTTTCACGCTCGGCCAGTTCGGCGGCCATGCCGGGCGCGCATTAAGAGTGGGCGACGTGCTGCACCTGACCCCGTCTCCTGTAGGAGCGGCCTCCAGGCCGCGATCAAGCACGGGAGCGGAGGCCACGATGTATCGCGGCCTGGAGGCCGCTCCTGCGGGGCTGATCCCCGTCTACCCCCACGCCTGGGAAATCGGCGTGCTCTACGGACCGCACGGCGCGCCGGACTTCTTCACCGACGCCGACATCGAGATGTTCTTCGCCACCGACTGGGAAGTGCACTACAACTCCAGCCGCACCGGCGTGCGCCTGATCGGCCCGCGACCCGAATGGGCGCGCAAGGACGGCGGCGAAGCCGGCCTGCATCCGTCCAACATCCACGACAACGCCTACGCCATCGGCGCGGTCGACTTCACCGGCGACATGCCGGTGATCCTGGGCCCGGACGGCCCCAGCCTCGGCGGCTTTGTCTGCCCGGCCACCATCGTGCAGGCCGAACTGTGGAAGATGGGCCAGCTGCGTCCGGGCGACACGGTGCGCTTCAAGCGCTTGAGCCAGGCGCAGGCCGAGCGCATGGAGGCGGCGCAGGATGCGGCCATCGCCAGCCTCGCCGACCCGGCTGCGCCCGAGCTCGTCCCCGATACGCAAGCGCTGGCCGAACCCGTGCTGCACCGCACGCCCGACACCGACAACCCCGTCGCCGTCGTCTACCGCCGCGCTGGCGACAAATATCTGCTGATCGAATACGGCCCGCTGGTGCTCGACCTCAACCTGCGCTTCCGCGTGCATGCGCTGATGACGCACCTGCAGGCGAAGGCTGTGCCCGGCATCCTCGACCTCACCCCCGGCATCCGCTCGCTGCAGGTGCACTACGATTCGCGGGTACTGCCGCTGTCCACACTGTTGGACCTGCTGCTCGCCGCGGAAAAGGCGCTGCCCGCGATCGAGGACATGCAGGTTCCCACCCGCATCGTGCACATTCCGCTGTCGTGGGATGACGCGGCAACCAAGCTCGCCATCGAGAAGTACATGCAGTCGGTGCGCCGCGACGCGCCCTGGTGCCCCTCCAACATCGAGTTCATCCGCCGCATCAACGGGCTGGAGTCGATCGAAGAGGTGAAGCGCATCGTCTTCGATGCCAGCTATCTGGTGATGGGCCTGGGCGACGTCTACCTCGGCGCGCCGGTGGCCACCCCGGTCGATCCGCGCCATCGCCTGGTCACCACCAAGTACAACCCGGCCCGCACCTGGACTCCGGAAAACGCCGTCGGCATCGGCGGCGCCTATATGTGCGTCTACGGCATGGAAGGCCCCGGCGGCTACCAGTTCGTCGGCCGCACGCTGCAGATGTGGAACCGCTGGCGGCAGACCGCCGACTTCACCGACGGCAAGCCGTGGCTGTTGCGCTTCTTCGACCAGGTGCGCTTCTTCCCGGTGAGCGAGGAAGAATTGCTGAAAATCCGCGAAGACTTTCCGCTCGGCCGCTACCAGCTGAAGATCGAGGAAACCAGCTTCAGCCTGCGCGAATACAACCAGTTTCTCGCCGACAACAACGACTCCATCACCGCGTTCAAGACGCAGCAGCAGGCCGCGTTCGACGCCGAGCGCGAACGCTGGCGCGAAAGCGGCCAGGCCGACTACGCCAGCGACCTGACCGTGGCCGAAGCCGCGCCCAACAGCGAACTCGACCTGCCCGAAAACGGCCGCGCCCTCGCCAGCCACGTCGCCGGCAACGTCTGGAAGGTGGAAGTGAAGGACGGCACCGCAGTGAAGCAGGGCGATCCGCTGGTCATCGTCGAATCGATGAAGATGGAATTTGCCGTGCTGGCGCCGTGCGACGGCCGCATCCACACGGTGTTCTGCCGCGAGGGCGGGCAGGTGTCCGCCGGGCAGGACCTGCTGGTGCTGGTGAGCGAATGAGGACTGGAAAATGAAACCATCGCTCGACATCGGCACCCTGCGCCAGCGCTACCAGTCCGGCGAACTCACCCCGCTTGCACTGGTGGACGACCTGCTCGGCCGTCTGGGCAGCGAAGACGCCCACCACATCTGGATCAGCCGCCTCGACGCCGACGATTTGCGCGCCTATGCACGGAAACTCGAAGGCCGCGACATCGCCAGCCTGCCGCTCTACGGCATTCCCTTCGCGATCAAGGACAACATCGACCTCGCCGGCCTGCCCACCACCGCCGGCTGTCCAGAGTATGCGTACACGCCGGCGCAGCACGCGACCGTCGTTGCGCGCCTGATCGACGCCGGCGCGATTCCGCTTGGGAAAACCAACCTCGATCAGTTCGCTACCGGCTTGAACGGCACCCGCTCGCCCTACGGCGCCTGCCGCAACGCCTTCAACCCGGACTTCATTTCCGGCGGTTCCAGTTCCGGTTCGGCCGTCGCCGTCGCGCTCGGCCTGGCGAGCTTCTCGCTCGGCACCGACACCGCCGGATCCGGCCGTGTGCCCGCCGCATTCAACAATCTGGTCGGCCACAAGCCGAGTTGCGGTGCGCTCTCGACCCGCGGCGTGGTGCCCGCCTGCCGCTCGCTCGACGCGGTGTCGATCTTCGCGCTCACCACCGAGGACGCCGAGCGCGTGCTGGCGGTGGCCGCCGGCTTCGACGCCGACGACGAGTATTCGCGCCCGCTGGCGCCGCACGGCTTCGATTTCGGCCGCGCACCCGGCTTCCGCTTCGGCGTGCCGATGGCCAAGGATCTGGCGTTCTTCGGCAACGCCGAGGCGGAGCGGCTGTTCGGCGAATCGGTGGCCCGGATGACATCGCTGGGCGGCACACCGGTGGCAGTCGACCTCGCGCCCTTCCTCGACACCGCGCGCCTGCTCTACGGCGGCCCCTGGGTGGCCGAGCGCTATCTCGCCATCCGCGATTTCTTCGATGCGCAGGCCGACACCGTCTTTCCGCCGGTGCGCGAAATCATCGCTGGCGGCCGCGAGGTCAGCGCGGCCGACACCTTCGCCCACTTCTACAAGCTGCGCGCGCTCAAGCGGGTGTGCGACGCGGTGTGGAACGATATCGACGTGCTGCTCACCCCCACTGCCGGCACGATCTACCGCATTGACGCGATGCAGGCCGACCCCATCCACCTCAACGCCAACCTCGGTCATTACACGAACTTCATGAACCTGCTCGATCTGGCCGCCACCGCCGTGCCGGCCGGCTTCCAGAACGACGGCCTGCCGTTCGGCGTCACCCTTGTCGCGCCGCCGCACCAGGACGGCCCGTTGCTGCACCTGGCGTCGCGCATGCAGCAGGCGCTGGGCGGCGAGCTGGGTGCGACCGATCACACGCTGCCGCCTGCCGAACCGCTGGCTTTATTGCCTGACGGCGAGGTGCGTGTCGCCGTCGTCGGCGCCCACCTCTCCGGCCTGCCGCTCAATCACCAGCTCACCGAGCGCCATGCGCGCCGCGTGAGCGCAACGCAAACCGCGTCCCAATACCGTCTCTACGCTCTGCCCGACGGCAAGCGTCCCGGTCTCATCCAGGTATCGGAGGGCGGCGCCGCCATCGCCTGCGAAGTGTGGGAAATGCCCGCCAGCCAGTTCGGCTCGTTCGTCGCGGGCATTCCCGCGCCGCTGGGCATCGGCAAGCTGGCGCTGGCCGATGGCTCGGTGGTGAACGGGTTCATCTGCGAGGGCATCGGCATTGCCGATGCTCAGGACATCACGGACTACGGCGGTTGGCGCGGCTGGCTGGCCGCGCGGGGAGACTGAAGCACGGCGGCATCACCCGGGTCGGGCGGGATGGAGTCAGCTGAAAACAGCCACGCTTGCCCCGCTGGATTGCCAGCTTCGGTAGTAAGCGACGAATTGATCTTTCGGCAGCGGCTGCGAGTAGTAATAGCCCTGGAAAATCGGACAGTCGTGCTGCTTGAGGAATTCGAGTTGCGCTTCGGTTTCGACGCCCTCCGCCACGATGCTCAGCTTGAGGATGCTGGCCATTTTGAGGATGGTGGTCACCATTGCCCGGTCGCCATCCTGATGGGTCAGGGCATCGATAAAGGCGCGGTCGATCTTGATTTCGTCGAGCGGCAGCCGGTTCAGGTTGCTCAGGGACGAATAGCCTGTTCCAAAATCGTCCATTGAAAAGCGGATATTCGATTCCTTCAGGCGGTTCATGATCAGAATGACGCGGTCGATGTCCTCGGCAACGATGGATTCCGTGACCTCGAACATGAGCTTTCGGCTCAAGGCTTCGTCGAGGTGACGCTGGACCATCTCCTCGACCAGCGGCACGAAGTTGTAATGGGTGAGCTGGCGCATGCTGATGTTGATCGAAAACTGCTCGATTTCGATGCCGCCGTCCCGCCATTCGCGCAGCGTTTTGAAGCTGGTTTCGAGGATGTGGGTGCCGAGTTCGACAATCAGGCCGGTCTGTTCCGCGATGGGGATGAACTGGGCGGGCGGGACCGTCCCGAGTGTCGGGCTGACCCAGCGTGCCAGGGTTTCGGCGCCAATGATCCGGCCTTCGTGGTTCAGCTGTGGCTGGTAATGAAGCGTGATTTCATCGTTCGCCAGTGCGAAGTGGAGCAGGCGTTCAATTTCAAGGTGGCGCTCGACCCGCTGGGAGAGTTCCTCATTGAACATGAAGACCCCGTCGCGTCCCTTCGCCTTGACCTCGTACATTGCGATATCCGCTTCCTTCATGAAACTGTTGGCGTTGTGGTTTGCGTCGCGGCCACTGATGATGCTCACGCCTATGCTGGCGCTGATGTGGATGTGGTGCTGGTCCACAACGTAGCTTTCCTTCAACTTCAGGATGAGCTGCCCGGAGATGTCGAGGGCGACGCGTTCACAGTCCGCCCTTTCGGCAAAGCTGCTTCCGGAAATGATGAATTCGTCGCCGCCCAGGCGCGCCACAACGCATGATTCCGGAACCTGCTGTCGAAGGCGTGTCACAACAATTCCCAGCAGCTGGTCACCGACATCGTGCCCCAGAGAATCGTTGACCGTCTTGAAATGGTCCAGGTCGATGAGCAGAAGAAACGCGAATTCACCGCGCTCCTTCAGCGTGTTCATCCGTTTCTGAAAGTGGTCGATGAAATATTGCCGGTTATGCAAACCGGTAAGTGCGTCGTGGGTCGCTTGATAATTGGCCTGCATCAATAGCTGGTTGGTGCTGTTGGCCGCATAGATCAGCACCCAGGTGAGGGTGCATGCAAAGGCCGTGAGGATGTAGCCATACCACTCGCCGACCAGGAAAAAGTAGATGATCAGCGGGATCATCAGCAGCAAGATGGTCGGCCGGTAGAGGCGTCGGTCTGAAGCCAGCAGGGTCGATGCCACCACCGATGCGCCAATTTCCGTGAAGATGGCGATGTAGTGGAGATTGGTGCTGTCCTGCCGCACATAGAGCAGGAAAATCAGCACCCACAGCAGGAAGAACGCATACATGAACCAGGTGCACTGCTGATACCAGCGGTCCCGTCGCTGCTCGCTCATCGTATTGAAGTCAAAATTGCGATATATGCGGACCCCCCAGATCGAGGTGGCGATAATCAGCAGATACCAGACAATTGCAGGCATGAGCACTTCGTTCAACCAGCCGAGCAGCAGATAGCCCAGCCCCGGCACAAGCGAGAGAACGATGAATACCGGGATCTGACGGTGCAGAAAACTGTATAAGCGCTTGTCTTTCATACAACGCTTATCGGCGCATTGTACGGTTTACTGAATGCGCGGGGCCGCAAAAAAACGGGTGCGCCGCTTCGGATTCCCCGCCCGGTTTGGCTTGTCTTGAAAGCGGTCTGGTACGGGGCCTCTCGCAGGGGGCGTCGAGCCAGGGATTGCCGCTGCCAGGTCCATGAAGAGGATGATCCACCCTAAAAAAACAGCGCCGCACCGCATGAAGCGGTAAGGCGCGTGTTTGTGCGGGGCAAGGGAAGAGGAAAGGTCTGCCGCGGGGCAACCGCGGCGAGCTTGCCGCCTTACCTTACGCTGCCTCGGCAGAACTTACTTGAGCCGCATATCGTTCTTGACGGATTTCACGCCGGCGACGCCGCGGGCAAGTTCGACCGCCCTGTTCGATGCGGCCTGCGACGTGACAAAACCGCTCAGCTGGACCACGCCCTTGAAGGTTTCGACATTGATCTCCGTGGCCTTGGTCATGGGGTCTTCGATCAAGGCCGCTTTAACCTTGGTGGTGATGACGGTGTCGTCGATGTACTGGCCGGTTCCTGCCTGCTTCGCCGTGGGCGCGCAGGCGACGACGGACACTAGGGCAAATGCCAGGAATGCTGCTGAAAGCGTTTTGCTGAGTTTGTTCATGGTGGACTCCAGAAAGAATTAAACAAGAAGTACTTGGTTCCGGCTTCACGCCGCCAGGCATCAGTCTGATGCGACCGGGCCTGAATGGACTTCGCCTGCAAACCGCATCGAAGCCTTGACCACAATATAGACACGAAAAAGGGAGCGGTCCGTACGGTGACGCACATAGCCCGGCTGCAGGCCAGCCTGGCTGCGGGCCGGGTAAAACCGGCTATGTCTGTTTCCGCACAGACGGTCCCCCTTGTTTGCCATACCGTGGACGGATCAAGGGGTGACGCCAGCCAGGCGCAGGGCCCGCGCAAAAATACCCTCATTTTTTTTGACTACTATGATTAATAGCTGCAATCGCACTTACGTGACAGTCATTGCAACGATTGTGTTCGATGTTCAACTTAATGGATGAAAAGATGATGAAAAACACATACCCACTCAAATCGAATCAAACGATGCGCAGGATCGGCACGGCTGCGGCTGCCATCGTGTTACTGGCCGGTTGCGCAAGCACCGAGGCACCAACGGAACAGATGGCCGTTTCCAGGGCGGCCGTCAGCAATGCAATGGGCGCCGGAGGCAATGAGTTTGCTCCGGTACAGATCAAGTCTGCGATGGACAAGATGGACGCTGCCGAGAAGGCAATGGCAGCGGAAGATTATGAGCTTGCCCTGCGAATGGCGGAGCAGGCGGAGGTTGACGCCCGGCTGGCTGCAGAGAAGGCGCGTTCAACCAAGGCGCAACAGGCCGCGGCGGCATTGCAGGAAGATATTCGCGTGCTGCGTCAGGAACTCGACCGTCAATCCAAATAACCACCCATGGAGCCCATCATGAAAAAAAATCGATATCTTCCCGTTAGCCTGCTTGCTGCCGCGATGCTCGCTGGCTGCAGCACCATGCCGCCGCAAAACACTGCGCTCGATGAAGCGCGCAGTGTTTACAGCAGCGCACGAACCAATACCCAGGTCGTCAACCTGGCACCGCTTGAGCTGCAGAAGGCCGGCGAGTCGCTGAACAAGGCGGATGCGGCATTGAACAAGGGCGACGAGACCGCGGTCGAACAGCTCGCCTATCTCACCAAGCAACAAGTGGCGATCGCCCAGGAAACCGCCCAGCGCAAAGCCGCCGAGATGGAGATCGCCAACGCCAGCGCCCAGCGCGACAAGGTCCGCCTGGCAGCGCGAACGGCTGAAGTCGAAGCGGCCAGGCGGCAGACGGCACTCGCGCAGCAAACTGCCGAGCAGCAAGCGGCACATGCCCGGGTGCTGATTGCGGCAAGGCAGGCCGAACTCGAGGAAGCCAAGCGCGAGGCGGCGCTCGCGCAGCAAACCGCCACTCAGCAAGCGGCCGCATTGACGGCTGCGCGTGCCGAGACCGAGCGGAATGAGGCGCAGATTGCGGCGAGGCAGGCTGAACTCGAAGCAGCCAGAGAGCAGGCAGCGCTCGCGCTGAAAACCGCCGAAGAAAAGGCGGCTGCACTGGAGGCCGCTCGCACCCAAATAGAGCGTAACCAGGAACGTATTGCGCAGCAGGAACAGCAGCTCAAGGAGCTGGATGCCAAGCAGACGGAACGCGGTATGGTGATCACGCTGGGCGACGTGTTGTTTGCGGTAAACAAGGCACAGCTGTCACCGGGCGGTGTGCGCAATGTGCAAAAACTGGCCGATTTCCTCAAGCAATATCCAGAGCGCAAGGTGTTGATAGAAGGTCATACCGACAGCACCGGAAGCCGGAGTATCAACCAGCCGCTTTCCGAGCATCGCGCCGATGCCGTGCGGACAGCCTTGATCGACATGGGGATCGGGAGCGACCGCATTGAAACCCGCGGTTATGCCGCGCGATATCCGGTTGCCAGCAACAACACCGCGGCCGGCCGTCAACTGAATCGGCGCGTGGAGATCATCCTGTCCGACGAGAGCGGCAAGGTCGTTCCACGCTAGACGGATGATGATCGGTCTGGCGGCTTCATCAGCGCGCGGGCCGACATTGTCGGTGGCTGGTTTGCACACAGCGAACGGCGTGCAAACCAGCCAAATGTGACCGGCAGGCCAAACGTTTCAAAGCGAGTCTGCTCGTCTGGTTAAGTGTTACAGGGAGTAAAAAAATGCTCGGAACAATTGCAATTATCCTGGTTATCCTCTGGCTGCTGGGGATGGTTTCCGCCTACACCATGGGCGGTTTCATCCACATTCTCCTGGTCATTGCGATCGTGGTGATTCTGGTGCGTGTCATTCAGGGCCGACGGCTGTAAAGGATCTGAAGTTTTCAGGCGATGGCGTTCCCGGGTTTTGCTTTTCCGGATTTTCGTCGCCAATATAAATACAACTGCATTCCCAGGGAAAAAAAAGAAATGAATTCAATCAAGATATTGGCAATCGTACTGATCGTGGCCGGTGGCCTGGCGTTGGCATATGGCGGCTTCACTTACACCAAGGACACGCATCAGGCCAAGCTTGGCCCGATCGAGATGTCGGTCAACGAGACCCAGACGGTAAACATTCCCATCTGGGCCGGACTGGGATTGCTCGTGGCGGGTGTGGGGCTGCTTTTTGTACGCAAGTAATATCGGCAGCAAGCTCGCTGCCAGATGTTGAGCGTAAGTCAATGAATTCAGGGTATTCGCCTGGCAAATGCTGCCTGATTCAATAATGCAGTGAAATAAATAGGAATCCTCCTATGAGTACATTAGAAACAGCAAGGAGAAAAAGCATGGAAAAAGTAATGGGTGAAGTCACCAAAGAACAGCTGATCGACGATTTCAAGGTGGTGGTGGCCGATGCCGAAGCGCTGCTTAAAGCGACCGCCAGCCAGGGCGGCGAAAAGATGGTAGAGGTACGCGCCAAAGCGGAAGAGTCGCTCCGCGTTGCAAAAGCCAAGATGGCAGAAGCGCAGACGGCAATGCTGGTCAAAACCAAAGCGGCAGCCAGAGCAACCGACGTGTATGTCCATGAAAATCCCTGGAGAGCCGTCGGCGCTGCGGCCGGCATCGGCCTGGTCGTCGGCCTGCTCATCGGCCGCCGCTAGTCGCTTCGCATGAGCGAGAAAACACCCGGCGAAAGCCGAGGGCTACTCGATTCGCTGAGCGCGATGGCCGCCACGCTGGTTGCCATCGCGCACACGCGACTCGAACTTCTGTCCGCAGACGCGGAGGAAGCCGGGACGCGTGTGCTGTCATTGCTGGTGCTGGCTTTGGCTGCGCTGTTTTTTATCGGGGTGGGGGTGGTGCTGGCGGCAATCCTGATCGTGGCCATATTCTGGGACACCCATCGCCTGCTGGCGTTGGGGGCGCTTGCCGGATTCTTTCTGGCAGCGGGTGCGGCGGCTTGGGCGTTCACCTTGCACAAGGCGAGAACGAAGCCGCGGCTGTTTGCAGCGAGTCTGTCGGAGTTGTCAAAAGACCGGCAGCACCTCGCTTCCGGGCGATGAAGGACGAACATGAGCGAAAAACTGAAACGGCTGGCTGAACGGCGTGAACGCCTGGTGGCGCAGGCTGCAGCCCAACGCCTGGCGCTGGCGCATAACATTGAGCCTTGGCGCCGCCCCTTGGCGCGGGTCGATCAGGGGCTGGCTGTGCTTCGTTATATCAAGAGCCGTCCTGCCTGGATCGCCGGTGGCGTCGCCTTGTTGGCGGCATTGCGGCCTGGCCGGGCCAAGGCCGCTGGCGGCAGAAAATGGCTCACGCGCGGCTGGGCAACGTGGCAGGTGGTACGGAAACTGCGCAGCAGGTAGCAGCAATCCGGAAGACCTGATGAAACGCTGATTTATTTTCGTCATCGAGGTCCGCAGGACCATGGCGCCCGAGTGCCCTTTGGTTCCGTTGGCACTTGTGCCCCTGCGTTTGGATGGCTTCCCGCCGCGCTACGCTCGCGGCCGCAAGACAAATAACAAACAATTTGGCGTTTCTTTAATTGCCGGTGTCGAGAAGCCGGGCGAAGTCCTCGGCGGACACAGGATGGCTGAAGTGGAAGCCCTGCCCCTCGTCGCAATGCCGGGCCTGCAGGAGCGCGAGTTGCGCTTGCGTTTCCACCCCCTCGGCGATGACCCGCTGCTTGAGGTTTTTCCCCATTCCGATCACCGCGGACACGATGCTTGCATCGTCTGCATCGGTGGCAATGTCGCGCACGAAGGACTGGTCGATCTTGAGGGTGCCGATCGGGAAGCGCTTCAGATAGCTCAGGCTTGAGTAGCCGGTACCGAAGTCATCGATGGCAAGCTGCACCCCCATGGCCTTGAGTGCTTCAAGTATCGACGTCGATGATTCGACGTCGTGCATGAGGATGCTTTCGGTCAGTTCCAGTTCGAGATAGTGCGGCGCCAGGCCGGTCTCCTTCAGGATCAGGGCAACGCCCGCCACAAAGCCTTCGTGCCTGAATTCCACTGCGGAAATGTTGACTGACACGGGCACGGCGGGCAGGCCCGCATCCAGCCAGGTCTGAACCTGCCGGCAGGCTTCGCGCAGCACCCAGCGTCCGACCGGCACGATAAGGCCGTTTTCCTCCGCGATCGGCACAAACTGCGCCGGGTAGACGAGTCCAAGCTCCGGATCCTGCCAGCGGATGAGGGCTTCTGCCCCGGTCATCGCGCCTGAGGCGAGGTCGATCTTCGGCTGGTAATGCAGCAGGAACTCGCCCTGCCTCAGCGCCCGTCGCAGGCTGGTTTCGACGAACTGCCGACGAACCGCGCGGGCATTCATTTCGGCCCTGAAGAACTGGTAATTGTCGCGGCCGCCTGCCTTGGCGTGATACATCGCGGTGTCGGCGTTCTGCATCAGGGTCTCCACGGTGGTGCCGTCATCCGGAAAGATACTGATGCCGATGCTCAGGGTGGCGTGGAGTTCGTGTCCGTCGATCAGGTGCGGCATGTCGAGGGCGGCATGCAGGGTTTCCGCAACCTGGGCTGCATCCTGCGGATGTCCGATTTCGGCCAGCAAAATCACGAATTCGTCACCGCCCTGACGGCAAACCGTATCGGTGGTCCGCACACACGCCACCAGGCGGTTTGCAACCGACTGCAGCAGCCGATCGCCGATCGCATGCCCCAGCGAGTCGTTGATGTGTTTGAAATTATCCAGGTCGAGGAACATCAGCCCGACTTGCTTCGTGTGGCGCCGGGCCAGTTCGATCGCGTGGGAGAAGCGTTCTGTCAGCAGGAGCCGATTGGGCAGGCTGGTGAGAAAGTCGTGCTGGGCCAGATGCGCCATCTCCAGCGCCATGGCCCGCGATTCGCTGACGTCGCGGAATACGATCACCGCACCGGTGACCTCGCCGTCCCGGTTATGGATGGGCGCGGCGGAATCCTCGATCGCGGACTCGAAGCCGTCGCGGCGAACCAGCACACGATCGGCGCCCAGCCACACCGTCTCGTTGTCCGACATGGCGCGCAGCATCGGATTCGCGGCAGCCAGGCCTGTCGTGCCGTCGAGGAGGGTGAAAATCTCTGAAATCGGCCGGCCCAGCGCCTCCGTGCAAAACCAGCCGGTCATCGCCTCTGCCACCCGATTCAGATAGGTCACCTTGCCAGAGAGATCGATGGTCAGCACGGCGTCGCCAATGGAGTTGAGCGTGACCTGGGCGCGCTCCTTTTCCTCGAACAGGGACGCTTCCGCCGCCTGCAGGACGGATTCAGCCGATTTGCGCCCGGAAATGTCCTCAACCGTTTGCACTTGGCCGAACGATTTCTTGCCATCGAGCATGGCGGCGCTGTTGACGCGGGTCCAGACGATGCTGTCGTCCGCCTGCAGGAAACGGAACTCCGTCTGGAAGGGGGCCTGGCCCCGCGCTGCGTCGCGCCATTCGGCCAGGACGCGGGCGCGATCTTCCGGGTGGATCGCCGTGCTCCAGTTCGTGCCCAGGGTCTGTTCCAGGGTCAGCCCCGATATCGCCTGATACGCCGCGTTGGTGTAGATGCAGCTGCCCTCGGCATCGGAGACGAAAATCCCCAGCGGGGAGGCATCGCTCATCGCGCGAAAGCGTTCCTGACTGCTCTGCAGGGCGCCGCTGGCGACTTTGCGCTCCATGACGTAGCGCAGGGCGCGCGGCAACCAGTGGGCGTCGACGTGGCCTTTGGAAAAGTAGTCGTGGGCGCCGCGCGCCATGGCCTCGCGCGCGGTTTCCTCATCGGTCAATCCGCTCAGGACCAGGATCAGGGAGTCGGGCGCAGCCTGCAGCACCTGGTCGAAGGCTTCGAGACCTTTGCCGTCGGGCAGCGTCAGGTCGAGCAGGACCACCTCGAATATTTCATTGCCCAGTCGCTTCAGCGCATCGGAAAGGCGCGTCACCCATTCGACCCGGAATGCGTTGCTGCCCGTGCCCGCCAGCGCATCCTGGATCAGTTGGGCATCGGCAGGATCGTCTTCGATGAGAAGAACGGTGGTTGGGAAATCGGCGGGATCATCGACGCGAAGGACGGTGGTCTGGATATCGTTCATGCGTGGCCTCCGTTGGCCGGTGCCATCACCCACTGACGGGGGGATGGGTGTGGAAACCCGCGCGTCAATCGCGGCGGGCGAATTGGGCGCTTGCAGTAAAGCCCTAGTGTTACGAGCCAAAAATAACGAAACATGAAACAGCGTCTTTTTCCGCCATACGTCGTTGCAGCCCCTTGCCGTATACCCCATACGGCTGCGGGTCTGCGCCTAGCCTGGCGAAAAAATCCATCTGTTTCATTTGTTCCGCTATTTCCGGTTCGCAACACTAGTGGTTGCGGCCCTGGCCGCGATCACTGCCATGATCCTTGCTGTGATGGTCATTCTTTTTCCCGCGATGATCGTCATGGCGGTCGTCGCGGCCGTCACGATGTTGTTTCTGGTAATGCGGAACGTACTCGCGGTCATACCAGCTGTTTTGCACGAAATAGACCCGTTCGCCGCAGGCGTTGTACTTTCCGCAGTGCTTGCGCCAGTCCTTGGCGTGGCCCGGGGGAACGTGCAGGTAGATCGGCGGGCGATTCACCGAAACGCGCTGGATGACGCGCGGCTCCCGGTAGATGATTCGGGGCGGCGGGTAGCCACCAATGTCGATCTGGCCGTAGAAGCCGGGTTGGCCGATGCTGATCGACACGCCGACGTCGGCCGCGAGTGCCGGAACGGTGGCGATGGCCAGTGCTGCAGCGAAGAGTAAACGTTTCATGTTGGTTCTCCCGTGGTGATGCGTCTTGCCGACGGATCCTCGACATTAAAGTGATGCTACCCGAATGCCGCCCGCAACTCTGTGCGCTACCGCACACGGCCGGTTTCCGCCGATTTGAGGGAGGATGGCTGACGGGGGCAATGCAAACGGCCCCAGAGGGCCGTCGTGCGATGCTTGTTGTATCGAGTCTTATGCCCGGGGCTCGCCCCGCTCGTTGACGGTCACGGTCGGCCCTGGGGGCGCGGTCATCTGTATGCGATGCGCCTGGCCGCGAAAATTGTAGGTGACATCCCAGTAATCCGGATTGGCCTGGTTGGGCACGTTCTCGCAACGCTCGATGTCCCGGGTTTGCACCGCTGGCTGGCTGCCGCCGCGACCGATCTGGGCCCCCACTGCGGCGCCCGCGACAGCCCCGCCGGCCGTGGCGATGTCCTGTCCCTGTCCACCGCCAACCTGGTGGCCCAGGATGCCGCCGATGATGGCGCCGGCAATTGCACCGGGGATATTGACGCTGCGTCGTTCCTGCGCGACTTCTTCGCGTTCGACCCAGCAGCGCTGCTCGGGCGTGCCGAGCACCGCGCGCACCGAGGTGACGTTTGCCTCGTACAAGCGCTCGTGGTTGCGACGATGAAAGTCATAGTCCGCAATCGGCGCCGGCGCATAGCGATGGTCGTCAACGCGCGCGTTGATGCTCACGTCGCGTACCGATGAAATCCGGTCGTTCAAACCCATCGCGGCCAGCGACGGATATCTGCCCGGGCGCAGGACGGCGCAGCGACCCTGGAAGCGGTTGCCCTCGCATACCTCCCAGCGATCGCCGAGGACCACAACCGACGAGGCATGGTCGTTGAAACCGTGACGCCTGAAGTTGCTGACCGGCTCCTCCGTGGTGAAAAATCGGCCGGCAAAGCCTTGACGCTCATAAAAAATAACCCGTGCGGCGACAGGAACAGGCGCATAACGACGATCGTCGATGCGCGCCTGGTTGCCGATAGATCGCGCCGATGAAATGCTGTTCTCCAGGCCCATTGCGGCCAGCGACGGATACTTGCCCGGACGCAGAATGGTGCATTGACCGTTGTAGCGAGCGTCCGTACATACTTCCCAGCGGTTGTTGCGCACCACAACCGACGAAGCGTGGTTGCTGTAGCCATGGCGCGAGAAATTATTGACCGGTTCCTGCGTGGTGAACGATCGTCCTTCAAACCCGGGGCGCTCGTAAACGGTGACCTGGGCGGCCGCTTGCGCGGCAATCGCCACGCCGGCCATCACCAGCATGATTCTGAATCCTGCATTCATTGCTGACTCCTGTAAGAGGGCGCGCCGGAACCCGTATCGAGGCGGGCGATCGATTTTGGTGATTGGCACATCCGAATCCGCACTATGGCGCGTTGTCGCGTCCGGGTCTGTTCGTGAACGTACAGAGCGGGCTTATTGGACACGCAATAAATTGTCTCTATGTTCGCCAGCGCACTGAACGACGCGCGGCATTCGCTTACGCTGTTGATCTACCGGGTGCGGCATCCCAAGTCGAGCCGGCCTCTCGCGGACGGCTTGTAGCCCTTCGTGCCACGATTGACCACTTTAAAAGGATTGACCATGAACCATACGCTACTGATTTCCGCCCTGCTCGCAACGCTCAGCCTGGCCGCCTGTGATAAGTCGACCGACGTCACTGTGCCCGCCACACCCGTTGCGGTGCCCGGTCCCGCGGGTCCGCAGGGCGAGACCGGCAGCCAGGGCGCAACCGGCTATCAGGGCGAGACCGGCAGCCAGGGCGCAACCGGTGAAACCGGCGATAAAACCACGGTAATCGTGGTGCCGGCCGAAGAAGCGAAGTGAATCCACGCATCCATCCGAGGAGCATCTGATGTTGGGAACGATACTGTTGGTCATCCTGATCCTGATGTTGCTCGGCGCCGTTCCGCGCTGGCCGCATAGCAAGAATTGGGGCTACGGTCCCAGCGGCGGTCTGGGTGTGGTGCTGGTCATTGTCATCGTGCTACTGTTGATGGGCCGGATGTAACGGCTTTTGCGCGCTGTGGCCCGGCTGATGTGATCCTGTGGCCCGCCTGCCTGATGGAGGATTGATGGTTTCAACGACACTCACATTGGCGCGTTGCTTGCCGCATCTGCGGCACTGGTCAGCGGCTTTCATGTTCGTGCTGGCCGGTTGCAGCAGCCTGCCGACCATTGTTCCCGATCTCGCCCGGAACGGCCCGCCCGTGCCTCTCAAAGGTGCGGGCGGGCCGTTATCGGTTGCGCACAGCGAGGCGATCCTCGACCGGCTGGAAAGGGGCAGCCAGGACACCGGCATCTTCGATTACCACCTGGCGCGCGAGGAGGCCATCGTCGGCAGCCCGCTCACCACCGGCAATCAGGTGCGTTTGCTGCAGGACGGTCCGGCCACCTACCAGGCGATGTATGACGCCATCATGGCGGCTCGCGACCACATCAACATGGAAACCTATATCCTCGACGACGACGAGGTCGGCCAGCGTTTTGCGCAGGCCCTCATCGCCAAGCAGAGGCAAGGGGTGCAGGTCAACCTCATCCGCGACAGCGTGGGCACCCTTTACACGCCGCCGGCCTTCTTCCGGCAACTGACCGACAGCGGTGCCCGGGTGCTCGAATTCAACCCCATCAACCCCTTGCTGTCGCGCAAGGAATGGACACTGAATCAGCGCGACCACCGTAAGCTGCTGATTGTCGACGGACGCACCGCCTTTCTCGGCGGCATCAACATCAGCAGCGTCTACTCCGGAAGCTCATTCAGATATGGTTCGCGGGCCAAGCCCAGCGACAGGCCTGAGGCCGGCCCGGCCTGGCGTGACACCGATATACAGTTGCAGGGTCCGGTGGTGGCCGAATTGCAGAAACTGTTCCTCTCGACCTGGGAAAGCCAGAAGGGCGAGCCGTTGACCGGGAAGAACTATTTTCCGCCACTCGAGCACGCGGGGCCGCATGTGGTGCGCGCGATCGGCAGTGCACCCGACGAGCCCTTCAGCCTGATTTACGCCACGCTGCTCTCGGCGATCGGCAGTGCTGAAGTCAGCGTGAATATCACCAATGCGTATTTTGCCCCCGACCCCCAACTGCTTGACGCGCTCGAAGCGGCCGCCGGACGCGGCGTCGACGTGCCCCTGATCCTGCCCAGCCAGACGGACTCCTGGCTGGTGTTCCACGCCGGCCGAAACTACTACGATCGGCTGCTGCGCGCGGGGGTGAAAATCCATGAACGGCAGGGTGTGATCCTGCATTCCAAGACGGCGCTGATCGACGGCGTCTGGGCGACGGTCGGCTCGACCAACCTCGACTGGCGCAGTTTTCTGCATAACTACGAGCTGAATGCGGTCGTGTTGGGCCCGGTGTTTGGCAAACAGGTGCAGGCGATGTTCGACCGGGATCTGGCGGCGTCCGAGACCATCACGCTCGAGCAATGGCAACGTCGCCCGCTCGATTCGCGCCTCAAGGAGTGGTTCGCCCGGGTCTGGGAATACTGGCTGTGACCCGCCTCGGCCAGGAGGCCGTTTTCATTTCCACATGACGTTGGATTCTGCTTTCGCTGCCGCGGCAAGCAGATTAATGAGCGGCAGCGCGCGATGAGCCATGCTGACCGCCGGCTCGTCCGAGTCCTTGTCTTCAACTGCGTCTTCAACTGCGTCTTCAGCTGCGTCTTCAGCTGTCGGAGAGGCTTCCCCTGCTTCGATCGCGGCGCTTAGCCGGTTCAGGGCCGCAGGCACATCGGCCGCCAGAATCGCGCCGGGAACGGTTGCGCTGTGCCCCATCATTTTCAGCATGGCAAGCGCGACATCGCCGAACATGGTGATGTCTGCATAGGCATCGGTTGTGAAAGTGACCAACATGCGTTTCTCCTTGAAAAATTACAAATCTACTCGCGCCAACCCCTGGCGGTCACGCACTTTATTGCATCGCCTGCTGGCGCAGGTATTCACTCCGCTTCATGTCCATATAAGCGGCCCGGCTGACTTCGCGCAACTGGCGGGGGTATTGCTCGGTGGCGCTGAACCAGCTTTGCAGGCGTTTCTGGAACTGCAGCGGCGGTGCGGTGGTCAATGCGCCTAGATAGGCGTCGATGGCGAGGTAATAGCGCATGGTGTTGCGCTCCACCACGCCACGCATGCCGCCGATGTGTTCTGGCTGGCCGCTGGATTGCCTGCCGGTCTGGGTGAACCCCACCTTGCCGCTGCCGATGGTCGCGAGGTAGGTCTTCATGGCGAGTCGCCCCGCCATCCCGTAATCATACGAATAGGTGAGATGCAGAAAAGTCTGGCCGTTTCCAACCGGGACAGCCTGCAGCTGGATACGATAATTACGGGTACTCAGCGGCCCCTCCTGCGCATCGAGCTGGATATCCAGGTATTTCGCGGTCGCCGCGGCGACGCGATAGGAAAACTCGATGGGGTAGGTCTCTTTGAGCGGCTGAGGCGTTTTCTTGCCGATACTGACTGTCAGGGCGGTGGCCGGCTCATCAGGCGTGGCAAGGCACTGTTTGGTGTTGATATGCAGGATCAGCACGTCACACCATTGCTCCGGACCATTGAGCGCCGCACTGACAGTGGGAAATGGATAATTGACCAAGGCGTAGATATCGCCCTTCAAGTCGCTGGACGATTCGGAGGAGTCGAGGGAGAGCGTTCGCCGAAACGGGTTGTGATCGAGTCGCTCAGCCAGGGACGCATACCGGGCGTGGAGTGATGCGGCGGATTGCGTGTCCGGCACAGAGGCAAAGGCTACCCCCGCGCTGGAAAACACGATCCCGGCGAGCCACAGCCGCCATGAGGGATGGGTCATGCCTCCGTCATGCTTCTTACCCCGGTCCCTGCATCAACCAGAGGTGCCGCTTCACGCGCACATTGCCTGCCCAGCCGCAGTCCGTCGAGCCGCAGCGGAAGCGGCTGACTGTGATGAACATGCTCATGAGCAAATCGACGAACCGGCGTGGCACGCGGATCGCAGGGCCTTTGCAGCAAGGGCATGCGCATCCTGGAGAGGAATAGCCCGTGCCGTCAGGCCGGCTGGAACGTGTCATGAAGGGCTGGCCAGACGGGACATCAGGCGGGCGCGTCCTTGTTCGTCTCTTCAAAGTCCTTGATCTGCTTCTCGGCTTCGTCCTTCGAGACGCCATATGACTCCTGGATCTTGCCCGCCAGCTGATCGCGCTTGCCGGCGATCACGTCGAGCTGATCGTCGGTAAGCTTGCCCCACTGTGTTTGCACCTTGCCTTTGAACTGTTTCCAGTTGCCTTCTACGATATTCCAGTCCATATCCATCTCCTTGGGTTCGGCCCGCTGACCGGCAGAATTGCCAATCGGGCATTCTTAGTTGTAGTCGGTTTCTCTCCATATGTTCCCTCGAACTGCAGAGGGGGAAGGGCTGGAGACCGTCTGGACAGCCTTTTTAGAATCTCCCGATCAACGTGCAAGGCTAGTCGCAGGCACAGGAACAGTCTGTACGCTGGCGTACGTAGTGCGGTGTTCGGTGATGGCCTGACGTAAGGTCCAGTCCGTTTGCATGACCCGGTGGCGCCACCCTCGTGTGCTGCAAGCCTCAGCCGGTCTGGCTTGTCTACACCGGGTTGCTTCTTGCAAGCTGCATCAGCGCTTCCAGCAGCGTCTGAATGGACTGTCGGGTCGGCTCATCGGTCAGCCTGCCGTCCGGGCCGAAGTGCTGTGCGGCATTGCGGATCATTACTTCCGGTTGGTTGACCGTGGGCATATCCAGCGTGACGAGGATTTGCCGCAGGTGGCATTGCGCACGGGCCGATCCGAAGCTACCGGTAGAGGCCCCCATCACTGCTGCCGGCTTGCCTGTTCAGGCGCTTTCGCCATAGGGCCTTGATGCCCAATCGATGGCGTTCTTGAGTACGCCGGCAACCGAATAGTTGTATTCCGGCGTGGCAAACAGGATGGCATCGGCGGCCAGAATCTGTTGCTTGAATTCCAGTACGGCAGCAGGCATCGTTATTTCATCATCCTGATTGAAGACTGGAATGCCATGCAGTTCGATCAGGTTCAGCATCGCGCCGTCCGGTAGCAGTTCCTGCGCCGCCTTGAGGGCGAAATGGTTGTAGGAGCCTTTGCGCAGGCTGCCGACGATGCCCAGGATTTTGATTTCGTTCATGTTCGTGACTCCTTGTTGTATGGCTTATTTACAGGATGCCTGCGCCCGACGGCCACCGCTGTGCAACAGCGCACATAGGCAATGTGCCTGCCGGTCTATAGTGTTTTAGCACTTGGCTATTTATAACCGCTCGGATATCGGTTGAATGGCGCTGACTTGTCGATGTGGTCGGGCGTGCCTGCGGCCGCTTGAGAAACAGCTTTTCAAGCGTCCGTCACCGGTGAAGCCTTCCCCGTGTTTTTCGAGGAGCCAACAGGAACATTCCACCCAGATACGCCACGATCTGCCCCTGGCTTCTGCGAACCTGCATGCGCAGCAGCCTATGTTCATTTCCCTGAATGGCGACGCCGAGGTGCCACCGGTAACCACTTCAGCGAAGGGAGCCGGGCACATTACGGTGATGCCTGACCACACGGTGAGCGGCAGTATCAAGGTTTCAGATCTTGTCCCGACGGTGGCGCATATTCATGAGGGCGCCGTCGGAAAAACGGCGCGCCCCTCATTACCCTGACTCGAACCGACCCTGACAGTTTTTTCGTCCCCGCCGGAGTCAGGCTGACCAATGCGCAGTACATGGGTTTCACGCGTGGCAATCTGTACGTCAATGTGCACAGCGCCCAGTATCCGGATGGTGAAATCCGGGCGCAGCTGCTGCGCACGGAAGCCGCCGCCACACCGACGCGTGCGGCTATTTACCCGATTCGAGGGAAAGACCATAAGCGTGGCAGGAATGGGGAGCGCTGGTAATCGTCATCCTTGTGCTGCGGGTGTTGGAGCTGCTTTGAAAACGCGTTTCCGCTTTACCCTCAATCCAGTGCGACTGCGCTTGT
Organism: Hydrogenophilales bacterium; assembly: GCA_024636675.1. GTDB lineage: Bacteria > Pseudomonadota > Gammaproteobacteria > Burkholderiales > Thiobacillaceae > Thiobacillus. The sequence continues at coordinate 23,305 of JAGXGM010000042.1, forward strand.
CGCCTAGGTCGGTGGCAGATGCCTGCGGTACCGCAAGAAGCGGTTCATCAGCGGTTTGACGCTGGTGCCGTGGACGAGAATGGATAGAGAGACCGCAATCAGCGTCAATTGGATCAGGTCCAGGGCCAGATCTTCGGGGAGGCCATGCTGGATGGCGTACATCAGGTAGTACAGCGAACCGATGCCGCGCACTCCGAACCAGCCGACCATGCCGCGTATCGGCCACGACGTGCGCGTGCCCAGCAGGCCGACGAGGACGCTCGCCGGGCGTGCCACCATGAACAGGAACAGGGCGAATCCCAACGCGCGCCAGCTCCAGGAATCGAGAAACAGCGTGCCGCCGATCAACAGGATGAGCACCAGTTCCGACAGCCGTTCCAGATGTTCCTTGAATACCAGTGAGCCCTCGCTGACGGTCGGCGCCGGCGCGCCATCCGGACATGCGTTTTCCGCTTCCGGTTCGATGCGACCGGTTGGTGGCGGATCCAGGTTTTCCTGATCAGCGCTGCTCCTGTCTGTGCCGGCGAGTTTAAGTTCGGTCTGGCGCAGCGCGACGGCCGCGAAAAATACTGCCAGAAACCCCCACGCATCGACCCACACGCTCAGGCCGTACACCACCCCGATCAGACCGAGCCCGAGGAAGTCGTCCATCAGCTTGTGACGCGGTGGACTGCCGCGCAGCTTCCGCGCCAGATAGGCCAGTGCCGCGCCGGAGAGGACCCCGATGGCGATTGCCGCCACCGTGGCCCACAGCACGTCGACCAGCGCCCAGCGCAGGCCGAACTCGCCGAGCTCGTGCAGCCCGAGCAAGCCCATCCCCAGCATCACAAACGGAAAAGCGCTGCCGTCGTTCATGCCCGCTTCGCAGGTCAGTGTGAAGCGAAGCTGGTCGCGGTCACCGGGATGACGGGTCTGGACATCGGTCGCCAGCACCGGATCGGTGGGTGCCAGGATAGCGCCCAGCAAGACGCCTGCACCCAGTGGCAGGCCAAGCAGAGTGTAGGCGAAGGCGGCGACCAGCCCGACGCTGACCGCCATGGAGACAGAGGCCAGCAGAATTGGCGTGCGCCAGCGGGCGAAGCTGAACGGCACCGGCATTTTGACGCCGGCGGAAAACAGCGAAATCAGCACCACCACTTCGGTCAGCACTTCCAGCAGCGCCGATTCCTTGAGCGGGTTGAAGTGAAAGAGATTGAGTACTGTAGGCCCGACCAGCAGCCCCACGGCCAGATAGACAATAGCCGGGGTGACTGGCAGGCGCTGGAGCAACGGGGCTGTCAGGCCCCTCGTGAGTAGCAGGCCGCCCACCAGCAAAAACCATTGTGCGTTAGACATGATTGATTCGGTCATTGAAATTCAGGTTTGGCGTAGCCGTGTTCACAGCACGTGTTCTAGGGTAGTTGATTCGTCATGGCGCGACTCGACCAAGCATCGCTCACCCACGATGCAGCTTGAAATACGCGATAGACGTGATTGAACCGAGATCGAGTGGCCAGAGTAACGGGTTGCGAAATTTCATGGTGTGCGCCACCGTACAGACTGGCTTGCTATGCCCATCTAAGGCGCAACGGCGACATGCGTCTTCATTGCCCTGCCAGCAGCGGAACAAATCCACGTTGATTGATCCGGCGCATCTTGTACAAAAACATGTACTACTTTTAACACCAAGTCACCAGAACATGCCGACAGCCAGCAGACCGGCGTGACCCACCCAGGCGATTCAATCATGAACAAGGCAAAGATGGGGTGCCATTGAAGTGACTCAAGGAGATTAATGTATGAATAATGCAGAAAACACGGCACCCGAAAGTGAAGATCTGATTTACGACGCGGTCAAAGACTTGACCAAAGACGAGCTTGATCAAACAGTCAGGAAAAATGCCGCAGCCAAAAATATCGACCTGACCGACGAACACCTGAGCGTGATCCATTCATTGATCGAACACTATCAGCGGGATTGCAAGGCGCGCGACTGTCTTGCTGCGCATGAGCATATGCGTTTTCTCGAAGAGGCATACGCGTTCAAAGGCGGCAGCGAATATCTTTACCGGTTGTTTGACGCCATGCCTGGCGCGCGTGGCGTGCTCATGCCCATACATGAACTTGCCGGTTTGCCTCCACTGAGGCTGGAAACGGATAAGGGTTTTGGGACGGCATTTTGAACGAGGAGCGCAGATCAATCCTCCGTTGTGATGTTGGCTGCCCCGGCACTCAACGGACCGAAATTGAGGAGGTCGGTTTGAAATCCGCAATTTGCCAATGATTGGCCAGAGCCCGATCGCTTGCCATTATCTGGATACTGGGCAACGCACCTGCCATGCCGACGATGGACGCGAGATTCCGTGCGAAGGGTCCGGCCAGGACGCATCGTTTGCCGTCGGCGCGCCCTGGCCGGAACCGCGCTTCGCGGTGCGCGGCGACGAAGTCATGGACGGTCTGACCGGTCTGATCTGGTGCCGCAGCGCCAACCTCGCGGAATTTCCCCTCACCTGGCAGGAAGCACTGGATTTCGTCGCGACCATGAACCGCGAACAGCGCTTTGGGCAGCGCGATTGGCGCATGCCCAATCGCCGCGAATTGCGCAGCCTGCTCAGCCTGCAAACCAAACTGCCGGCCTTGCCTGAGCAGCATCCCTTCATCGATGTATTCAATGGCTGGTACTGGACTTCGACCACGGCGGCCATCAGCCCGGCGCACGCCTGGTACGTGGCGCTCGATGGCGCACGCATGTTTTACGGTGGAAAAGATCAATCCTTCATGCTGTGGCCGGTGCGCGGCGAAGGTCAGGATGTCGTCCCGCGCACCGGCCAAGGCCTGTGCTACGACGCCGCCGGCAAGGTCATTGCATGCACCGGTTCCGGCCAGGACGGCGCGTGGCATGTCGGCGCGCCGTGGCCCGAACCCCGTTTTGAATTGCTTGAGTCCGGCGTGCTGGATCGTCTCACCCGACTGCTCTGGCGCCGCAGCGCGAATCTCACCCCGCAACCGGTGCGCTGGGGTGAGGCATTGGCAGCGGTGGCTAAACTTAACCAGGAAGGCCACGGCAGTGCCTGGCGGCTGCCCACGATCAACGAACTGGAAGCCTTGGTGGATTGCGCCGCTCACAGCCCGGCCTTGCCGTCCGGACATCATTTCGCTGATGTGCAGGACATTTACTGGTCGTCTAGCACCAGCCTGTTCGAGCCCGATTGGGCCTGGGCCCTGTATATGGAAAAAGGCGCGACGGGCGTCGGGCAGAAGCGGTTCGCACAATTTTCGGTATGGGCCGTGGCAACTCAATCAGGCCCCCAGGCGGTGTATTAAACGACCCGGGACCCGGGTCTCGGCATTCATAATGGCCCCGGTCCGTGCGCTGCCCTTGGCTGGACGGTTTCTGCCGTCACGCCTTTGGCCATCATGTCGATGCTTTCCTGGCTCACCAGCGGTGCGTCGAGCAGGCGTGCGAGGCCTTCCGCGCCCTGCCGCATGAGGATCCCGTGGTTGCGGATAAACATCGAGCGGGCAAATGGGGCGATCAGGTTCATCCACCAGCGGGTGCTGCGGACATGCCACTCGTACCGGACGACGCTGACCGCGCCCTCGTTGAGGAAATGCCAGCGGCCGATCCCTTCGAGGTCGCCCTGGACGGTGCCTTCCATGGCCACCTCCTTTTCGATGCGGGTGGCGCGCACCTCGAACACCATCCGGTACGGCAATCGTCCCTGCCAGACATAGCGCAGGACGCTGTTGATGCCACCGGGGTCACCGGCGGCCACCTGCTCCACTTTCTGCATGCCCGGCCACCATTCAGGCCAGTGCGGGGAATTGTGGATGGCCGCGTACACCCCCTCCAGCGGCGCTTCAATACGCCAGACTGTCAACAAACGATATTCCGCCACGGCACCTCCAGTGACAACTTACTTGCGTAGTAACGCGCCAGCAGCAAGGCGTGGGCTTGCGCGAACAAATCATCCGCAAGCAGCCGCCCTGCGAGACACTTTTTGTTATTCCGCATATTCGTAGAAAGGGACGTTCCCTCGGTCTCGTAGCGCTTTTTCGCGCTGGGGCGAAAAATCCAAGTCACGATCAGCAGAAAGACCAGTGGAATGCCCAGGTAGAGGCCGTATTCCGCGAGAAAAGTTACGCGTTGGCGCATGTCGTTTTCCTGATGATGTTGTCGGTGGGCTTCAGCGCGGGTCTTGTCCGGATCGTGGACAGGACAATCGTTGACTCAGGTCTTCTTGGACCACAGGCTGTACCCGCCATTGGGACTGATCTGACCGTCAACCAGCTGCAGCTACTCGACCCGGCGATGAATGCAGGCATCCGTCGCACGTCTGCTCGCCCTTCGGCGGAGTCTGGTACTGCACACTTGCCTGCGTCACTTTTCCGCTCGTCACCGCAGCGGCAGGCTCTGCACGGGTCGCTGGAGGACTGGCCGGTTCAGTGCTGGCTGGATTCGCGCTTTTCTTTGAATCGCATCCCAAAAATACGGCCGGCAGCAACAGGCTGTAGCCCGCCCCCCAGCATGCCGCGCAGCAGCATTCTGTGCGGGGCCGCGGCGTCTTCGGCCAGGGTGGGTCTTCGTCGATGTTCGCGTTCATTCAAGTAAATGCCCTGAATCATTCTGGTAGTAGTTCAAGCCTGAACGCTCGCCGGGGCGGAGTCTGTGCGGTGCCGAACCGATGTGGCTGCGCCCGGTTGGTCAACCGAAAAATTCGGATATGCCCTACACAAGTATTGAGCACGTCCTACAGCGGTTTTGAGTCAGAAGCCTAGTCTTGTCTCTGCCCGTGCCATCTGGCATGGGCGACGAAACCCAACTCAAGGAGATTGATCATGAACGTTTCAACTATCGTAGTTTCAACCGTTGCAGCCCTGTCGATGGCGAGCGTGCTGGGTATTGCCTACGCGCAGTCCACCTATAGCGACCCGCAAACCGGGACCACGGACCGGGGCACTACTACCGGCACCATGAATGAGCAGGATGCCACCGGCACCCAGGGCTCCACCAACACGGACTCCAGGACCGACATGGACGCCACCAGCACGTCTCGTTCGCAACCCACGTACAACGCGCGCGTGGCACGTGCAGACCGCAACTAAGGACTTTGCCTGGATGGGCAGTCGCCGCTGTTCAAGTGCGCCGGCTCCCCTGAGAGGCGGACCCGCGCTTGACATGGCGGCGTGGCCTGTCCTGGCCGGGGTGCTTGCGGGCAGGCTGCACCATGCCCGTTGAATCTCCCAAATTCCGTGATGTGCGCGTGCGCAAGCGTGCGGCCATTCGCAAAACGCTGACGATCGGCGCGGCCACCCTGGTGGCAACGCTTACGCTGGGACTGGTGTCCGGCAGCATCCCGATCCTGTCAGGGGTGTCGCCCCCGCCTTCGTCACAGGCCGCGGTCCGCCTGGCGGACTTTGGCGACGCGTCGCCCTCGCCGCAGGCCCGCCACGTGGCCGACTGGGTCGCCGATTCGCGCGACAACGCGCATGCCGATTTCATCATCGTCGACAAGCGCGCTGCACGCGTCTATGTATTCGACGCCGACGCACGCCTGCGCGGTACCAGCCCGGTTTTGCTGGGCGCCGCGTTTGGTGATGACTCGGTGCCGGGCATCGGCACGCGGCCGATCGTGGAGGTTCGCCCCGAAGAGCGGACGACCCCCGCCGGCCGCTTCGTTGCCGAACGCGGCCGCAATCTGAAAGGCGAGGATGTGGTGTGGGTCGACTACGACGCGGCGGTCTCGATGCATCGCGTACGCGCCACCAAGCCAGCCGAGCGGCGCCTGGAACGGCTCGCCACGCCGCCGATCGACGACAACCGGATTTCGTATGGCTGCATCAACGTGCCGGTCGCCTTCTACGAGGCCTATGTGAGTCCCACGGTGGCCACGCATCGGGCCATTGTGTACGTGCTGCCCGAGGTCAAGCCCGTGCAGCAGGTGTTCGGTTCATACGACGTCATCGCGCCGCGCCAGCTGGCATCCCTGAAGCTGAAGTGAAGAGCGCTGCGGCGTGATCTACAGCACGATTTTCAAAATGAAAGGAGCATGGCGATGGGGAAATACTTCATAGCCTGGTTGCTGGGCGTACCGGTCTTCCTGCTGCTGATCATCTACTTCCTGTTCTGAGCGTGCCGGTTCCGGTGAGCGGGTTCCGCGAAGCCGGTCGCCGCCGGAAGACAGGCAGCACAAGGGGGTGCGGGGTGATCCGTCAATTCGGCGAGCGGTAGTCTGACAAATTGACGGTATGGGCGCTTACAGCGGCGCTGGATGGCAAAGGGTGCCGTTTGGATGCGTGGGCGAGGAAGCGCACGTCCCACCCGGGTCTATTTTTAAATTCACATAAGGGGCATTTCATGAACAACATCATCTACATCGTCGGCGCCATCGTCATCATCATCGCAATCCTGTCGTTCTTAGGATTGCGCTAAAGCCCGAACGGGTTGACGGGATCCGACCCGCGGGCCGGATGCGTTCTGCCTGCGTGCATTCCAGGCGGCGTGTCCCGCTCATCCGGCCAGCCAGAGCATCGGAAACAGCCCGAACCACAGGACGTACGTCAGCGAGGCCGCCATCAGTCCGTCAATGCGGCCGGGCGGTTTGCCTGATTCAATTCGCCTGCGCAACAACCACGCCAGCCAGATCGCGTGGGGAATGACCACGTAGGCGATCCCCGCGAACGCGCCTTCGGCCAGATTCAACATCTGCGCCATCAGCGCGGCCCCGGCTGCCAGCACGGTAAACACCAGGCACAGCCACAGCGCGCCACGTTGCCCCAGGCGCACCGCCAGCGTGCGTTTGCCGGCGGCTGCATCGGCTTCCAGATCCGGAATGCCGGACAGGGTGATGGACGGCACGATCGCCAGCAGCAGCGGCAGGCCCAGCAGCCACGGCCGCGGATCATTCCAGGCGCCGCCCAGAAATACGTAGCCGCACAGGATGACGACGATGCTGTGAGTGAGCGCCACGTCCAGTTCCCCCAGGCCGCGATAGCACAATTTCAGCGGTGGCGCGGTATAGCCCAGCGCCAGAACCGCCATCACGCCCAGCACCGACAGCACCGCGGGCGTGCCGGCCGGCGACAGAGCCAGCAGCCATGCAGCGCTGGCGAGGGCGCCTGCCAGCGCCAGGGCGATCCCGATCTGCAGTTCGCGTCGACTGAGCAGGCCTTCCACCAGCACGCGCGAGCCGCCGGTGAAGGCGCTGAAGAAACGGTTTGTGCGGTCGCTCGGAAAATCCACCACTTCATTGATCAGCACGGTGGCCACCTCTCCCAGGAACAGGCAGGCGTAGCCGATCCAGAACAGGGAATTGCCGAACACGCCGTCCGCAGGAAACGCTGCCAGCGCGCCCACGGTGTAGGCCAGCCAGGTCATGGGGTAGAACTGCAACCGCATGGCCTTGAGCCAGGCGGCCGCCTTGTTTCGAACGTGTTCCCACCGCGTGATGCGGCCCTGCTCGAGCGCGCGCCCCTGCCGGCTGGCCTGCTCCAGCCATTGCTGCCGTTGCTGCAGGGTGGAGTCCTTGACCGAACCGCAGACCATCGAGCGCACGGGCCGGATCCCGCAAAAGCCCAGCGTTGCCCGCGCCATCGCATTGCGGCCAGGTTGCCGGTAGAGCAGGCGGTGGATCAGCGGCGGCGTATCCATGGTGGTGATCAGTTGTGCGGATCGGCCGCCGAGCAGTCCCTGATAGCCGGTGCCGCCCTCGCAGGTTTTGAACGCGAAATGGGGGGTCAGCACGCGGTCGAGAAAGCCCTTGAGCAGCGCGGGCAAGGTTCCCCACCACGTCGGATAGACGAACACCAGATGCTCGGCCCAGAGGATCAGTTCGCGGGCGTTGCGGATGTCGTCTTCAAAGTTCTGCTGGTTGGGCGAGGGGGTGTGGACGTCGGGGTCGAATTCGAGCCTTGCCAGATCGAGGCGGCGGACGTCGGCACCCGCTGCCCGGGCACCCTCGCCGTAGGCGTCCGCCAGTGCCCCGCACAGGCTGTCGGTGCGGGGATGTCCGAGAATGATGAGTACGTTCATGAACGGCGCTCTCCGGTTGCCTTGGCGCCTTCCATGGCTGCCTGCTTTTCGATGCGGATGGCACGCACCTCGAACACCATCTGGTACGGCAATCGCCCTTGCCAGACATCACGCAGGACGCTGTTGATCCCATGGGCATCACCGGCCGCAACTTCCTGCATGCCCGGCCACCAGCCCGGCCAGCGCGGGGCGTTGTGGGTGGTTGCGTACACCGTCTCCAGCGGTGCATCGAAGCGCCCTGTTGTCAGCAAGCGATATGCCGCCACGGTGTCTCCTGATAAGTACTAAAGTGAATCTGCGGAGGATGCGGCAATCGGTGAAGAGGAGCGCCGCAGGCTTTGGCCGAACGTTTGCCAGGTGCGCGTGCGGTGTCGTCCAGCGCGTGTTTTCTCATATGTAGCATGGCTGGCAAGGACATGGCGGCAAGGCCACCTTGCCGGTCTTCCCGGAAAGAAAACTGCGGTTCTGGCTCTGGTGGGTGGTTTGTCACTGCTTGCCCGGGTTTGAGTAAACCAATTGAACAGGAGAATGACCATGAACGATGCAACTCAGGATTTTGTCCGCCCCGGCTACGAAACCCAGCCCATCCCGGGCTTCCCCCATGCCCCCTTCGACTGGTCCCGCGAACAGGCCGAGGAAGTCGCCCAAACGGAGGGGCTGGAGCTGACTGAAACGCACTGGGAGGTCGTGCGTGCCTTGCAGGAACTGTGTACACAGAATGCGGAACCTGCCCTGAACGCGCGCGACCTGCACGATGCGCTCGACGAGCATTTTCATGCCGAAGGCGGCATCAAGTATCTCTATGAGTTGTTCCCCGAGGGCCCCCTGGCCCAAGGCTGCCGGCTCGCCGGCCTTGAGCCGCCGGCAGGCGTTCAGGACAAGGGCATGGGCAGCGCGGTCTAAGCGTTCAGCACCCGGCAACAAGGCGTATCAACCCGTCGCGCCCCCCGTGGGGACCAGCGCTGCGCCGTCACGTATTGCTCAGCGGCCCCGCGCCGGTGCGCCCGATCATCGCCAGAAACTCGCGCCGGGTCGAAGGGTCCGAGCGGAAAGCGCCCAGCATGCGGCTGGTGACCATGGCCGCACCCGGCTTGTGCACGCCGCGCGTGGTCATGCACTGATGCGACCCTTCGATCACCACCGCCACCCCTTTCGGCTGCAGCACGTCGTTCAGCGTATCGGCGATCTGCACCGTCATTCTTTCCTGGATCTGCAGGCGTTTGGCATAGAGGTCCACCAGGCGGGCGAGCTTGGAGATGCCCACCACCCGGCGTTCGGGCAGGTAGGCAATGTGCGCCTTGCCGATGATGGGCACCATGTGGTGCTCGCAATGACTCTCGAAGCGGATGTCGGTCATGACGACCATTTCGTCGTAGCCGTCCACCTCGCCAAAGGTGCGCGACAGAAGCTGCACCGGGTCATCAAGGTAGCCGGCGAAGAATTCCTCGTAGGCCCGCACGACGCGTGCCGGGGTGTCGAGCAGGCCCTCGCGGGTCGGGTCGTCACCGGCCCAGCGGATCAGGGTACGCACCGCGTTTTCTGCGTCGCTGCGATCGGGGCGGGGCGGCGGTTCGGATGATGGGGTGTGTGTGTCATGCGGTTCTGAAACCATGCGGACGATCCTTTCGCGTTCAAAAGTGGGTGTGCACGCGGCGTTCTGCCTCGACCACTTGAGGCCCATGTCGCCGTCGGCGGACTGCCAACCGTCGCGAGCACAGGCTTCCTTTAATTTGTAGACTGTTCCTCGCCGGACAGGCTGTCTGTACGACAGCGCACACATATCGACCACCGTACGCCTGGCGCTGGCGCACAAGCGGTTGTTGTCCTATGGTTTGGTTAGGGTGGACATGGCGATGATTGCCGGCATAGCGCGGCTCGCCGTTCCGCGTGGCAATGGGCTGTACACGCTACAAGCATGTGCTTGAATCCTGAGCCCCTACTCACCGTTGGGAGACCTGACATGTCAATAGGAACAATTCTGCTGATTATTGTGGTTCTACTGCTGATCGGCGCGATCCCTGCCTGGCCCTACAGTCGGGGATGGGGGTACGGCCCCAGCGGTGGTCTCGGGCTCGTGCTGATCATCCTGCTCATTCTGTTTTTATTGGGCAAGATATAGCGCCCCCGTGCTGGATTCTGTCGCCCGCGTTTTCTTGGGCTATCAATGGGGAAGGGCAGGCGACACGCCTGTCTGCAGCAAGGCAGCGAGCACTTCTGCCCCCACCGGACGACTGAAAAAGTAGCCTTGGCCCTCGTCGCAATGCTGGGCCAGAAGAAAAGCAAGCTGCTCTGCGGTTTCGACGCCCTCCGCAATGACGCATAGCCTGAGCGCTTTTGCCATGCTGATCACGGCACTGACGATGGCGGCATCGTCCGGGTTGTGGGTCATCCGGCTTACGAACGACTGGTCGATCTTCAGGGTGTTGATCGGAAACTGTCGCAGATAACTCAGGCTGGAATAGCCGGTACCGAAATCATCGATCGAGAGCTTGATGCCCAGGTCTGAGAGCGCACGCAGCACGGAACCCGTGGCCTTGGCGTCGCGCATGAGGACGCTTTCGGTCAGTTCGAGTTCCAGATAGCGCGGTTCCAGACGCGACGCTTCGAGGGCCGCGCGTACATTTTCAAGAAAATCCTTGGCGCGGAATTCGAGGGCGGAGGTGTTGACGGCGACGGTGATCGGCGGCAGCCCCGCGTCCTGCCAGGCCCGGGCCTGGCGACAGGCTTCGCGCAGCATCCAACGGCCGTTCGGCAGGATCAGGCCGCTGTCTTCGGCAATGGGTACGAACTGCGCAGGCGCCAGCAGCCCGCGCTGCGGATGCAGCCAGCGGATCAGCGCCTCGACGCCGACGATCGCGCCGCTGTGAAGATTGATTTTCGGCTGATAGTGCAACACAAATTCCTGCCGTTCCAGTGCGCGGCGCAGGCCGGCCTCGATCGATTGCCGCTCGACGGCCTAGGCATTCATGTTCTGCTCGAAGAATTTGTAATTGTTGCGTCCGCCTTCCTTGGCGTGGTACATCGCGATGTCCGCATTCTTGAGCAGGGTTTCCGCATTCTGGCCATCGTCGGGGTAGATGCTGATGCCGATGCTCGCGCCGATATGGAGCTCGTGACCGTCGATATGGTGCGGCGGCGTCAGCGCTGAGAGCACTTTCTGCGCAGAGAGCATCGCGTCTGCCGGGTGCTCGATATAGGGCAGCAGCAGAACGAATTCGTCCCCACCCTGACGGCTGACGGTGTCCGAGTGGCGGACACCGCCGACCAGGCGCTGGGCCACCGACTGCAGCAACTGGTCGCCCACCGCATGCCCCAGGGAATCGTTGATGTGCTTGAACTGATCCAGATCCATGAACATCACCGCAAGCCGTCTGCCCTGACGGCGGGCCAGCTCGATGGCCTGGCCCAGCCGGTCCTGCAGCAGCGCTCGATTGGGTAAATCGGTGAGCACATCGTGGTGGACCAGATGCTCCAGATTATCTTTGGCAGCTTGAACCTGTTCGGCCAGTTCGTGCGCTTCAATGCTGGCGGTGACCAGGTGTGCGTTGGCTTGCTGCAACTTCAGGATGTGATCGTCGGACGCCCCCTGCGCCTCGGCTGCGCGAATGTCCCGCTCGCGCGAGGTGGCTGCCCCTTCGCGTTCCTGGGCCTCTCCTTCCCGCACCTGCGCCGCACCCTCGCGCAGGTGGGCAGCGTCTTCGCGCAAGTCGGCAGCATCTTCTCGTGCAGCGGCCGCTTTTTCGCGGCACAGGACAGCCGCTTCATCGTCAACGACGGCGCTTTCCCTGCGCTCGATCTCTTTTTCGCGGATACCTGCCAACCTGTCTTTGAGTTGGCCCAGTTGCCCCGGGTCGCCGGTAGCAGACGCGTCGTGATTGTCCTTGCTGGCCATTTCCTTCCTCTATTATGGGTCGTCCCAACTACCCGGCTGAGCGCTGGCGGGCCCGACAGGAAGTATAGGAGATTGGCCACAACCGTCGGTACGGTGACGCACATAGCCAGGGGCTGATACCGATGCTGATCACGGCCGTGACGACGGTGGTATTGACCGTATTCCGGGTCATCGCGTTCACGCACAACGGGTCAATCTTCAGGGAATTGATCGGAAAATGTCCCTGACAAGCCGGGCTGGAATGGCTGGCCGCCAAGCATACTTGCGCCGGCTTATCCTGCTACCGCAAGTTCCAGCGCTACGTCCAGCGCTTGCATGAATTCGCTGATCTTGATCGGCTTGGTGAGATAGCGGAAGAATCCTGCTTCCAGGCCTTGCTGGATATCGCGTGGCATGGCGTTGGCGCTGATGGCCAGCACCGGAATGTGCGCCGTTGCCGGATCCTCGCGCAGGATTTTCAGTGCCTGGATACCGCTAAGGCCAGGCAGGTTGATGTCCATCAGGATCACCTCCGGCTGATGGGCGCGCGCCAGTGCGATGCCGAGCGTGGCATCGCGCGCGCTCAGCATGCGCACCTGAGGGTGGCCCGCGATGATCTGCTCAACCAGCATCAGGTTGGCTGGATTGTCTTCCACATAGAGCAGGGTGCGCAGCGGTGCGCCGTCATGTGCCTGCGGC